>NZ_JBVTQY010000008.1:0-141543 GCF_055755215.1 Planctobacterium sp. R6 | reverse complement strand
TAGTAGACATGATGGTTCGCCTCTTTGATTGCCTAACTCTAAGACTAGCTTAGAGGTGAGGCGGACCATCTAATTAAGGCGAGCATCAACAGCTCGCCTTTCAATAGAATTTGCTCTTTATTACATAATGCGTCGGAAGAAGCTGCGCTTAGATGACGCTTTGCGATCTTTGCGCATTGCAGCCCGAATTTCTGAACGGGTTCCTGCCAACCAGGAATCTCTGTCGACTTTAGCGGCATCACCACGGCGCTTTTCTTCAGTTCTTCTGAAGCTGCAGAACTGGCGATAAGAACGCAAATCCAATGACATGTCCTGAATGACCAACTCGATCATGATGGCGTCATCTAAAAAGCCCAGTACCGGAATATCATCTGGTACCAAATCCTGCGGTTCGCTGAAGTAAATTAAAGACGTTAAGATATCTTTCTTCTCGTCTTCCGGCATTTGCCATTCTTCATCTTTCACGGCGGCGATAAGATCCGCCAGTGAACTGACACGAGACTTCACAAAATCCGGCTGGTTCGACTGCTCCATTTGACTGACCACTGCCTGTGCTTTTTCAAGCACTTCATCTTCCGACAGGCCACTATTTTTTTGGATAGCTTCCTGCATAAGCTGTTTAAAATGAGCTAAATCTGCGTCTGATAATTCCAGATTGATTTCAATTGTCACGCTGAATTCCTCTGTAACACTTTGTTGTAAATTATTTTAATATGCCCAACCATAGTTAGCCAGAGCCAAACTGTCAATCGTTAAAACTCTGGCAAACGGTTTTCCGCTGCAATTTTAAATGGGCGATCCCGGTGGCATTACCGGTAAGGCAGCAGGTTGCCAGCTATCGGAATGAATTGCCTTTGGCAACCGATATAATTCGAACTCGATATGCCGTTTCAGCGCCTTACTGATATCCTGCCGTCCCTGTAATTGTTGCAGTGACTGCTGAATTTGCTGCAGTGCAACAAAATACTGTTCTTTGAGTACTTGCGGCGTTTTTGCACTGTGCAATTTATTGAGATAATTGCTGTTGATCAGCGATAAACTCTGCACCTGAATCTCCGCTTTAATACCCGTGTACAGCTTATCAAACAAACTCTTGTGGATTGCGACCAGCAATTCCGGTACCGCAGGTATCTTGCCATCAACGGCGCCCTGTTGTGACAGACGCATCAGGCGAGCGTCGTCCAACAAGATATTAAGTGTGTGTTGCACCGCCTTTTGAGCCAGAGCAAAGCGGTCGAACACCACCCCCATCGCCCCATCATTACTTTCTCTGCTGCGATAACTACTGTGAACTTTAGGTAGTATCAGTGCCGCGGCAGCATCACTGATATTCAGAAAGTCAGGGGACAGGGTTTTTAACAGTGCCTCAATGGCCTTTTCTTGTTGTTCAGCACTCGCGGGTAAATTGCCGGGCTGCCCCTGCCCTTTGATTGCGTAGTGATATTGATAGCCACCAATATATTTTCCTGCCGCTATGGCCTGATAGCGATGAAAATAATACAGCGGGATTAGTATCTCTTCTAAGTCTGAATAGGCGCGATTCACTCTGAGCGACGCTTCGCCAAACCTCTTTAGTGCTTGCGCCCGCAAGCGGATAACCCGATTCAGTTCCTCTACAGCATTGTCGCCGTTGTCCCATAAACTGGCCAGCGGATGAGCGTCGCTGATATCACGTGAATCGGCATCAGAAATAAACCAATATCCCTTTTGCTGATTCTCCTGCAACATTGCCGCCCGTAACAGAGCAGCATCGCGGGAACCAAAATCAGTGTAGGCGTAGGCGATAGCCCGTTTGTCCCAGATACCCAAAGAGTCGGTATATGCATTTTCCGCGTGGATTGTGCCACCACGCAATTCAAATAGCGGATGCGGGTAATCCATCACCGACGCACGCCCGTAAGCACTGGCGGCAAAATTGTGTGCTAACCCCAGAGTGTGGCCTACTTCGTGAGCAGATAATTGTTTGATGCGATTAATAGCCAGGTTTTGTAACTGACTATCTTCGGTGGCCTCTCCCGCGAAGGGCGATAACATGGCCTGCGCAATCAGGTAATCCTGACGAATGCGCAACGATCCCAGAGACACATGGCCTTTAATAATTTCACCGGTTCTGGGGTCGATAATACTGGCGCCATAAGACCAGCCCCTGGTGGCCCTGTGAACCCATTGGATAATGTTATAGCGCACATCCATTGGGTCGGCGTCTTCAGGCAACACCTTCACCTGATAAGCATTTTTATAACCGATGGCTTCAAAAGCGGCCGCCCACCAACGGGCGCCGTCTAACAAAGCTGTTTTTACCGGGTCCGGCACCCCGGCATCCAGATAATACACAATTGGTTTTACAGCGTCAGACATAGCACTGCCCGGGTCCTTTTTCGCCAGGCGATGCCTTGGTATCCATTGTTGTGTCAGCGACTCGTTGACAGGCTTGCCGTAATCCTGGAATGAGTAGGCGAAATAACCACTTTGTGGATGATACTGCAAAGGCTGATAACCCGGTTCAGGTAACGCCACGAAACTGTGACGAATACGCAAAGAAACGTTTTTGGCATCGATCGCCACCTGTCTGACATATTCACCAGGTTCTGATCCGGTGAATGTCAGGCGTGCTTCCAGTTCGGTATTCAGAGGAAATGATTTGTAACTGGCAGCGTCAACGCTGGAGCGCGATACATCCAGCTTAAAACTACCTTGTTTAGTTTGCTTTAATCGGTCAGCCACTTCATGGGTGTCACGCAACAAAAACTCAGAAGCGTCCAATAACCAGTGAGTTTGGTTTTCATCCACCAGCGGAAATTGCCAGATTATCGCATTGGCAAACGAGTCCTGGATAGCCTTAACCTCAACCGGATTGTCAGAGGTGGCGCGATATTCGGTGTTTTCCTGAATTAACAGAACTTTGTTACCCGAGGGTTGCAGCGACACCAGGCGGGTATGTCCCAGTTGCCCCCTGTCCAGTCCCACATCATTGGAACCAAGCCCATGAGGTAAACTGGTTTGATAAATAAAATCCCCCAGCGTCCTGGCGACTTTTAAATAGGTTTTGTCCTTCGATGAATCATACCAGACATCAATATAGCCTGACTTTAAGTCTTCCTTTTTCTCTAAAAGTGCGAAATTTAGCTCTTCTGAACTCGCCTGGACCAGGCTAACAAACAAGGCCAGCAACGAAAATACACATAGCTTTAAAGTCGCAGGAAAACCGCATTTGATGTGCTTCATATTGTTATTCCATTTAAGTTAGTTGTTTTAAAGCACAATGATAATAGCGAGCCTGAAACAATTCTGAAAGCGCTTTACTATGATAAGTGGGTCTATCTTTGATCGGGCAACCAAAGGTGGAAATGCAGTGCCGGCAACGCCCCTTTGTCCACCTGCACCTTACCATTGAGACGGTTTTGTACTATGGTTTTCACCACAAATAAATCCAGACCACTGACCTCCTGCAGGCTCAGTGTTCTGGCATAAAACGGGGCAAACAAATCTTCCGCCCGTACTTCCTCTGACAAACCCTTGCCATTATCCTTAACGACGATATTCAGTCCACCAGCGCCCTCATTGATTGCAATATAAACTTCAGTTGCAGCACCGTGATGCCAGGCATTGATCGTGAGTTTTTTAAGCACGTCTATCAGAGGTTTTATCGGTAACAAACGCACCTTATCGGTTGTGTCATCTAACAGGATTGCCACATTGTCCTGTATGTCTTGCGGTAAGGTTGCTTTCAGTGTTTTTAGCAATTCAGTTCCCTTAATGGGGGTACGGATCACCTGCTGCTCTTCCGGGTTCAGTTCCTTAAAGCGCTCCACCACATTAATGGATTTATCCAGGCTGCTTTTAATCACCTGACCACTTTGTTGCACAACATCCAGAAAATTGCGCAACCGGGCTGCGGTGAGTTTTTGTGCAGAAAGGTCCTGTTCCACTTCCGTGGTTTTGCCGGATACCACTGACTGAGCGGTATTGGCTGTACCCAACGGGGTATTGAGATAATGGGCGACACCTGCCACCAGCGCTTCCAGTTGATTTACCTCCCGCTTGTGGGCGGCAATTTCAAATGCCTGCTGTTCCACCTGCGCGGTAACATCAATGCAGGCACCTTCATAAATAATGACATCAGAATCCGTTACTTTGCGCACAGAGATCCGCACCCAATGCTCGGTTCCCTGAGTTGAACGAATTTTGGTTTCAGCATCAGCCACGCCGTAATGGCGCAAATCTGACAATAATTTCAGGTAATCTTTCTGGCGGCAGTACACCGAGCGGCTCTGCACTTTGGCGGTCACCAGCGCCTGTTGTGACGGGTAACCAAATAACTTCAAAAACGCCTTATTAGCTTCGATAAAATGATCCTGTTCATTGACTTTAAACATGGGAATTGGCGCATACTCAAATAAGGCGCGGTAATGTTCCATATTTAGTATCGCCAGCGTTTTCGCGCTGTCGGCCTCCTCTCTGGCCACCTTTTCACGCTCCTGAATATCGACAATGCGTGATGCCAGGCCAAATGCTATCAAGGTAAAGTTGAGGGTCATGCCCACATCGAAACTGTGAAACAGAATATCGCTGTAAGCCAGTAAACCCAGCGCGGTCATCGCTTTAGCAATGACCCCCACCATCAAACAAACCCAGCCCAATACCAAATACACCGCGGTCGTTACGCCACCTCGCCAGGCCCTGATAGCTAAAACCATAGAATACAAAGCAAATGTGGCGTTCAGTAAGTGAGTCACTATCTGAATGTGATTGTAAAGTCCGACAACAGACAACAGCACTAACAAAGCGCACAATACGGCGTGGGCCTGACAGACTTTGTAATCCACCGGGTAGTATTTTTTCAGCGGTAAAAACACGGTCAGAAACAACGCATAAGTCATTCCACCCAGTTGCCCCCAGACCACCGTCAACATATCATTGAAGTGCGGCCAGACAGGCAACAGGTAGTAGCGAAAATAGCCGTGCATGGTAAGGTTAAACAAGGTAAATGCAGTGGCAAACGCCGCATAATACAGATAACCTGGATGCCGCAGTCGGATCCCACCAAACAGATTCAGCAGGATCATAAACAAAGCGCCCCCGGTTAATCCGGACAACAGGATATTATTGAGGGACTCCGTTTCATTAAAATGCGCCTTGCCGGTCAGCAACATAGGTACGGTGTAACTACTGCCTGTTTTTACCCGCACATAGATTTGGGTTTGTCCGGCATTAAGCGCCAATGGCACCACCAGTTTGCGATGTTGCACTTCCCGTGAAGCCGGAGCCAGGTGATCGCCAGAATATTTAACGACTGGCGGAGCATCCCCGGGCTGTTCAATAAACACCTGAATATCATCCAGAATGGCATAATCAAACAACAGATAAGGTGAGGCACTGATATCGGACTGAATACTAAAACGAAACCATGCTGCTTTACCGGGTTTGTAGCCAAACGATGCGGAATTGCCCCGTAGTACCTGCCAACCAGAGGCTGCCGATTGTTGCATTTCAGGGTAGGTGACTGCGTCATCCACAAACCTGTATTCGCTGTAGTTGGCCAGGTTTAAGCGATACTGTTCCCCCATTGGCAAGATTACTGATGCTGAAAGCGCGCTAAAAGGCAGCAAAACGCCAGCCAATAAAAGCCACAAGCTTAAGCCTGAAAAGAGGCTGACACCGGGAAGTGCCATAGATTGAACACAACGGCTAAGCCGCTTGCAGAAATCCCGACGCCCGAGAATCATAGGCAATGAATATAATGGTGCATATCCATAAGGTTAAGAGATAAGCACCGATTGTCAATTTGCGCAGCGGGAATAGTCAGGCGGTTAGGTCAAAAGTTGTTCCGGTTGATTCAGATAGGCCTGCATCGCCTGAAACTGCCGACCGACGTGCAAACCATCAGCCACACCATGATGCACCTGCACAGCAAAAGGCATCAGGGTCTTGTCACCGTGAGATTCGTACTTGCCCCAATAATAGCGCGGAATCGAATCCACCGGATTCATATGCATCGCATGACTAATACCTTTAAACGCCACCCAAGGAATACAGGAAAGATATATCACATCATCCACACCCGGTTCAGTATGTAGCACTTTATCTTTCACTGACAACGCAATTTGCTGCCTGACGTCATCACAAAAAGCCAGCAAATCTGATTGATAGCGAGTGCGACAATGATAGTACAGTTCATCATCGCCTAACACCGTAAACGCCGGGTCCACTGAGGTGTGCAAACAGACTTTGCCATCGCGAATGCGATAGCGCATGTTGTCCATTTCATTGGCAGTGCGGGAAATTAAGTACAGTATCAATGCGAAACTGGACATAGAGTGAGTTTTACAAAAGGCCAGCGCGTGGCTGACATCTAACTCCCCCACAACATTAAAATGGGGCATATCAACCCCCTGAAACATTTCAAAATGTCGCCTTCTTGGCCAGTTTTCTAAATCAATCCAGTGCATATCAAACCTTGTTAAATCCGGGAGCTCGCTATCATAGTGAATCCCGGCAACCATTGAAACTCTGTGTCCTTCGGGTCCAAAGCGATAATCCTGGTGATTATTTTGCTTGCCGGGCATCGCTACCGTTAAGATAAGCAGTATACGCTTTCAGTTAAGAATATAAGAATAACGATGAAAACCTGCGCCAATTGCCAAATAACGCTTTCTGATACCGACAATTTTTGTCCAGAGTGTGGCCAGAATACTAAAAGCCATCGTCAACCCTTTCCGCTGTTCATGAGAGAATCACTGCACGAGTTATTAGATATTGATGGCCGTTTAATGCTTACTCTGAAAACCCTGTTGCTTAAACCGGGCCTGGCGGCTCATGAATATCAACAGGGTAAGCGTCAGAAGTACACCCCGCCATTAAGGCTGTATCTGGTGTTCAGTCTGCTGTTCTTCTTGTTGCTTTCGTCGTTTCTGCACTTATATAGTGACACGGAAGCCAGACCGGAATCCACCACAGAACTTTATTCCCGTATTATGTTTGTGCTGCTGCCCATTTATGCACTTTATGTAAAGCTGTTGTATCGCCATAGTTACTACATGGCTTGCCTGGTGTTCGCTATCCACCTGCACTGTGTCGCCTACCTCGTACTGTTGGTCACAGCCACGCTGGAAACCGCAGAACAACGACACCTGCTCTTTGTGCTATTACAAGTACTTCCGGCTGGCTATTTCGTCTGGTATGTTTTGCAGGCATTTAAAACTATGTTTCAGGAGTCCTGGCGGAACACACTGCTAAAATCAGCGGCCATTTATTTTGTTTATATGAGCACCCTGGGTTTGGTGTTTGATGTGATGCTACGCTGAGCCTGTTCGACAAATCACTTGCGCTTAAAAACTGCCGCGCTACCAGGGAAATACCAATCCCGCTACATATTTGACCAACTCAGTGATTTAATATTTAGTGGGATTGGTATAATATGACAAGGTAATAAAATCAACCAGGGAAATGGCAATGTCCGGAAACTCCAAAGCAGGTGCTATTGCAAGCATGTCACTGATCTGTGGCCTGTTGCTTAATGACCTGGTATTCTTCGGCAATCTCAATCTGTCCAACCTGCAGGTTGTTCTATTGGTTAGCCTGTTTATATACAGCTTTATCCGTTATCTGAAAGTCACCAAATCTGAATTAGATACGGCTCCTGCTGATATTACCCGCGCCTGTGCACCTTCCAAACACTGATTATTACAACAAGGAAACGCAATGCAGGTAATTGATATTAAAGCTTTTGTGCCCAGCAAAGACTATGAGCAATCACAGGCTTTTTATACCGACATTGGGTTTCAGTCAGAATATGTCAGCGATGACTTAACCCTTTTAAGCAACGGCGAATGTCAGCTCTTTTTGCAGCGCTTTTACAATGCCGAACTGGCAGACAATTTTATGTTGCAAATTTGCGTTTCCGATATCGACCAGGCCTACGCACTTTGCGCCAACACGCCATACAAAACCCAAATATCTGAAATTTCTCAGGAGTCATGGGGCAAGGTATTTTTCCTTTGGGGACCGGTGGGCGAATTGTTACATATCACTGAACTACACAACTAAATTCTGTGCTATTGCCTGTGAGAAGATCGGTTTAACCAGGGAAACAGTAATGCCCCGTTTATTAGTGCGTGTTTATTTTGCCCGGCTTTGCCCTTGCAGCGGCATTTTGGTTTAAGTTGTTTCCCGGTAAGCGCAAAAGTAAATAGGGGTTCGGTTATTCGATTCCTAAAATCTGGTCCATCACCCAACCGGTATGGGCTGCCGACTCTCCGGTAGAAGGGTGAGGTAAACCGCCGACGAGTGCCTGCTGCATACTCTGAACGTGATGCAACTGGATATTTTCCGGATGTTCAATCCAAAACTCCCGCCGTTCGCCCCCTTTCAACAACACAACCGGCCCTTCGTCAAACACTGAAAACTGAATCTCACCTGCGCTGCCATACAGGGTTACCTTGTCTTCGCGGGCCGCACTGCCAAAATTCCAACTACCGGAACCCGTCGCACCTGAAGCGTGTGACCAACAGGCTGATATAGCGTCATATGCAGAATAGAACTGTTGTTGATTTCTGGCGATACCTTTGACCTGGATATATTCTCCTAATAAGTAAGCAAACAGGTCCAATCCATGGCTGGCCAAATCATCAAAATAGCCACCGGGTGCAACCTGTTTGTCAGTGCGCCAGTTATACCCACCAGAGCGATCCAGTTCGCTGGCGGCTTTACTCAGATGCCAGTTAACATGCCTGACCTGGCCAATTTCGCCATCGTCGAGCAAGGTTTTCACCTGATTGAAACGAGGTAGTGTGCGACGATAATAGGCCACAAACAAAGGCAGCTTTGCTGCAGCGAAGGCACTAACTATCGCCTGACAATCGGCATAAGAAGGGGCTAATGGTTTTTCGATACAGCAAATTTTACCGGCAGCAGCGACCTGTAACCCATATTGTTTGTGGCTGTCCGGCGGCGTGGCAATGTACACAGCATCGATATCACTGTCATTGATTAATGCATCGGCGCAGGCATAGTGCTTGTCAATCTGATGGCGTTTGGCGTAATCCTCTGCCAGTTCGGCATTGCGTCGCATCACTGCTGCCAGTTTAAACCCGGGGGTTTTCTTATAGGCCGGGCCACTCTTCACCTCGGTAACTTCGCCACAGCCAATAATGCCCCAGTTGATCTGATTTCGGTTATCCATTTAAAACTCGCCTGTATGGTGTCATGCATTAATCAGGTTTACGTCGGGGCTTACCTTTGTTGCCACGCCGGTTCTGATTTTTTTGTTTCGCCTGTTGAAATTTCTCCCGTATCTTAGCCCGTTGTTTTTTGGGCAATTTTTGAAATTTATCAAAAGCTCCCCGCATTTGCTGGCGTTGTTCCGGCGACAATTGTCTGAATTTCTGGAATTGCTCTTTCAGGTGCTGGCGTTGTTCTGGCTTCAACGCCTGCCAGGTATCAAAACGCTGTTTGATTTGCTGCCTTTGCCCACT
This sequence comes from Planctobacterium sp. R6, assembly GCF_055755215.1. NCBI lineage: Bacteria > Pseudomonadati > Pseudomonadota > Gammaproteobacteria > Alteromonadales > Alteromonadaceae > Planctobacterium > Planctobacterium sp. R6. The sequence continues at coordinate 132,070 of NZ_JBVTQY010000008.1, read as the reverse complement.
ATCCATTGCCAGCCATCGATCCGCTCCCAAGATCAGTTTTTGGCGGTGCTCATGAGACAGATCAGCCCAGTTTTGTTGTGCATTTTGCAATACCTGCTGCTGCTGTCTGGATAGGTCCTGCCACTCCACCGCATAAACCGAATGACAAAACAACAGGCAAATTAACAGTGTAAATCGCATCATGGCTTGTCCTCCTGTTCAGTATTGGTTGTAGTTTCAGTGCCCGACTCCTCCATGAGCTGGCTAAGTTCGGCGTCAACCAGATTGATAAATCTGTGATAATCCGCTGCTTTGATATCGCCTATGGGCAATGAATTTTCACCTTTTGTCAGCATATCAACAGGTGCCATAAGCTCGCCTTCCAGCACTTCCATTTCTGCCAAAAACTCCAGAAACGACAGGTCGGGGATTTCAGATGTTTTATCTTTGTCAGCCAATGAAGGGGCCGTCAGCAGCGTCATCATCATACTAAAGATGACCCTCTTGCTGTTGTTCTGCCAACCAGCTTGCAAACTCCAAATCCTCCAGCATGGCCAGTTCTTCGGAAGGCATATCTGTTGTCAGAAAATCGCCAGGCAGAACGGGCACGGTATCAAAAGAGTTATAGCTTACTAGTACTGCCACAACGACCGCAACTGCTGCGGGCGCCACAAAGCGAAACTGGTGTACCAGCACTTCCCGACGCAGACGCTCCCACAAAGGTATAGTAACTGCGGAACGCGTGCCTCTGGCTTGTCTGGATCGGGCAGCACTTAAGGCTGCCATCCGGGCCTGAGCGATATCCGCCAACGCATCATCACTCAGGGTTTCATTAGCCTGCTCTAACGCGGCTACCGCCTTTTTGCTGATCTGTTGTTCAGATGACGATGTCATGTTGCTCCTCCAGTACCGCTTTTAGCTTTTGCACAGCTCTGAAAAAATGTGTTTTAACACTCCCCTGGGAACAGCCCATAATATCGGCCGTTTCCGCGACAGAGAGACCTTCCCAACTGCGTAACAAAAAACATTGTTGTTGCTTCAAAGGTAACTTTTCTATTGTCTGTAACATATCTTGTTGCTGTATCACTTTGTTTAACGCCTGTGCCGGTGCATCCATTTTTTCGTCGGGCACCTGCTCACAGAGTTCGTCGCTATCGTCTTCATTTTTTGTTGTCCGCCAAAAAAACAATCGGCTCCTGGACTTTTGCTGGCGATGCCAGTCAGTGATGCGGTTGTTTAAGATCCGGTAAAACAGTGGTCGCCATTCATTGCCAGGACGATCCCCGTAATTGGTCACCAGTTTCATCATGGCATCCTGCAATATATCAATGGCGTCAGCATGCTGCCCAACCGCCAGTAACGCCATCCGGTAGGCCCGCTTTTCAATATGCGCGAGAAAAGCATCCAACGAATCAAACACTTCCTGGTCACTTGTTGTGTGATTGTCTAACATCGTAGCAGCTGATGTCATAGCGATTGTTCAGACGACGAAACAACCAGCAACGCTGTCATTCCGCATCTTACAGAACTCCTTTTTTACGGCCTCTATCAAGAAAAACGGACCGCAGGTTATTTGGTTGACAGGTACCGGACTTTTTTTAAAAATAATTGGGAATATCCCGCACCACCCGGCCGTTTTCTTAAATCAGCTTACGGGTGCCGTCCGGTCAACATCGAATTTGCCCACAGACTGGCAATTTATGCAGCTAAAACTTACAACAACCGATCCAAAAAGCAATAGCCAGATTAAGCCCGACATCAGATTATATCGCTAATCTACAGAGCAAAACCTGGGACAAACCGGGGCCTGCAGCCCGAAACTCACTTTTTATACAATAAATGTAATAAATACTTTGACATTCGGGGCTAAACTCGGCAGAATTCGCACCCTCGAATTTACAGTTGAATCGTTTTGGGAGTGTTATCTTGGCTAACATCAAGTCTGCTAAGAAACGTGCAATTACGGCAGAAAAGAGCCGCCAGCACAATGCAAGCCGTCGTTCTATGATGCGTACTTATATAAAAAGAGTACGTGCTGCTATTGATGCAGGTGAAAAGAACGCCGCTCAGGAAGCATTTGTTGCTGCTGCGCCTATTCTTGACCGTATGGCAACTAAAGGTTTGATCCACAAGAATCAAGCAGCTCGTACTAAGAGCCGTCTGACTGCTCAGATCAAAGCTTTAGCGTAAGCACATAAGTTTCACAAAAAAGGCGTCGCAAGACGCTTTTTTTGTATCTGCAATTCACCTTTTTCTGCGCCTCTCCCCCCAAAGTATTCTCAAGACATCCTGATAGCAATCAGTTAAGATGTTAATCTCAAATGCGAACTATAAAAATCAAATACTTATGCTTAAAAAACTGTTAGCTACCGCTATTTTATTGTCCGGCGCTACCTGCTGGGCTGACACCAAAAACGACATTGAAGCATTAAAAAACGCCTCCTCGGAAAGCCAACTGGCATACGAAGTTGTCGCCTCTCTTACACGTGAAGTAGGCCCCCGTATTGCGGGCAGTGAAGGCGATAAAAAGGCCGTGCTCTGGGCTGAAGATAAGTTGCGTAGCCTTGGCTTTGACAAAGTTTACAAGCAACCGGTTCGGGTGCGGAACTGGTCCCGAGGACTCGCAGATGCCAACATTATTAAGCCGTTTGAACACAAACTGGTAGTAACCGCTTTAGGCGGGTCTGTTGCCACTCCCGAAGCCGGCATCACAGCTAAGGTGATCATGGTGGATTCGCTGGAAGATTTAAAAACCCGCTCAGTCGATGAGATAAAAGGCAATATCGTTTTTATTAACAAACGCATGGAGCGAGATAGAGCGGGTAAAGGTTACGGCCCGGTCGTGATTGGTCGCTCCAGGGGCGCGATTGAAGCAGCCATGTTAGAGGCTCAGGCGGTGATTATCCGTTCAGTGGGTACCGACCAAAGTCGCTTTGCCCACACCGGAGCAATGCAGTACAGCCCGGATGTGGAAAAAATTCCGGCAGGCGCCCTGTCCAATGCCGATGCTGATACACTGGAGTATATGTTCAGCCAGGAAGCTCCTGTTAAAATGCACCTCAATGTGCAGGCTAAAGAGCACGGTTGGCAGACCTCCTACAATGTTATCGGGGAAATCACCGGTACCGAAAAGCCAGAAGAAATAGTACTGATTGGCGCACACCTGGACTCATGGGATGAAGGAACCGGCGCTTTAGACGACGGTGCAGGTGTGGGAATTGTCACTGCAGCGGCCACCCTGATAAAAGAAACCCTGGGGGCAACGAAACGCACCATCAGAGTAGTGCTTTATGCCAATGAAGAATTTGGGCTGATTGGTGCAAAAGAGTACGCCAAAGCCAACGAACAAGAACTGGGGCAAATTATCGTGGCCGCAGAATCTGATTTTGGTGCCGGCCAGATTTATCAATTAGACACCCGCTTTGCTCCTGCAGCCCTGCCTTTTGTGAAAGAGCTTATGCAGCATTTAGCGCCACTGGGTATCGAAGAAGGCACTAATACCGCTACAGGTGGCCCGGATATTTCCATGCTACCTGCGAAAGGGGTACCGGTTGTGTCTCTGCGTCAGGATGGTACTCACTATTTTGATTACCACCACACACCCAACGATACGCTGGACAAAATTGCGCCTGAAGACATTCAACAAAACCAGACGGCCTATGCGATATTTACCTATCTGATGGCCAACAGTGACGTGGACCCGCGCCCGGCCCCGGCATTGCTCAAATAATCACAGAAACCGGTATTGCGAGGGACTTCTCAATACCGGTAATTTAAAATACCAGCACCAGGTTCGACTTAAAATCCTTTCGCAAAAGGCCACAAAGTTGTTGTATCCTAGCCCCTTCAAGACTTGTAAGCGTATTTAAATCCCGGCGTTTTTCAGATGGAAAAGAAAAAAGACATCAATAAACCACAACACAATGCATTTCGTATCAATGCCAGGCAGGTTAAGCTCATCGTTGCAGGCATCATACTGTTTCTGCTGGTTATCTTCCCCAAACCACAGCGTATTACTTATGAATACGCCAATATGGTGACTGTCGGAACATACTGGGATGGTCTGTTTGGGCCTGGTGTACTTTTTGATTCCAATGCAAAATTTGTCCGCCTGGATGAAGATACCGAACACTTACATGTGTGTTTTGCCAGGGAAAATGACAATTGTCTGCGCTACAAAGTAATTAAAAACACCGGATTTGGCGGTTACATTTCATCCTGGTTTGAAGAAGATTAGCCGCCAGAATTTGCGCTTTTCATCATGGGGTTTGCTCAGAATATCGCCATTTGGACTACTTAACCAGCCGCTACTGCGATTCTTCAAGTAAATGTCATAATACCCCCTAATCTGTCATCCTATGTTCACTACTCGTTAACCGAACTGTCACTCCGGCTTTTTACCATTGGTTACCAATATAGCGCCAAAGGGACAGAGACAAGATGACCACTCAACAACACTTCAGAACCGTTTGGATCTCGGATATTCACCTGGGATACAAAGACTGCAAAGCGGATTATCTCTTAGACTTTCTGAAGCGCAGTAAAATAGAAACCCTGTATCTGGTGGGCGACATTGTTGATATGTGGGCCATGAGCAAACGGTTTTTATGGCCGCAGGCTCACAATGAGTTGTTTCACTATCTGTTAAACCTGTCCCGCTCCGGCACGAAAGTAATATACCTTCCCGGTAATCACGACGAGCCTTGTCAAAAGTATGATGGTATGTGTTTCGGTGATGTTGAAATTCACCGGGAATACATTCACACCACCGCCGACGGTAAAAAGCTGCTATTACTGCATGGCGATATTTTCGACAGCGAAGTGTGTTTCGGGCCCGTTACCGCATGGATAGGTGATAAGGGCTACGAATTGTTGTTGTTTTTAAACCGTTGGTACAACAAAGCCAGAGCCTGGTTGGGTTTTCCGTACTGGTCTTTAGCTGGCTATATCAAATCCAAAATTTCAGGTGCCAACGAAGCGATAGAACGCTACCGCGTGGCCAGTACCAATCGCGCCCGGGAATTAGGTCTGGATGGCGTTGTATGTGGACATATCCATCATCCTGAAGTGGTAGAAATGGACGGCGTAACCTACTACAACGATGGTGACTGGATAGAGAATTGCTCTGCTCTGACAGAAAATAAACAGGGCGAAATAGCACTCATAACCTGGACTCAAACCGCAAACCAGGAAGCCACCGTGCATGCGATTTCAGATTTGCAGAAAGGTCGCCAGGGTCAAAAGGCGGCCTGAGCTGCCTGTTCGGGGGTAATCCCCACAGTGCCCCGTTAAACGGGTGATTGTCTGCTACACATTTTCAACCGTTTGTAACAAAACGGCCATCTTTGCTTCGTATTTTGTTCATGAATCCGTCATACAATCACCCGCAATGATTCATGACATCAACGCCAAGAGGCCCGCTCAATCACATGTTTTCGGTTAATGACATTCTGAATAAACACGCCCCTAAACTGGCCCAGAAACCCCTGCTATTTAAACCTGTCAGCTTCCTGTTAAGACGATTGATGCATGAAAAAGAATTCCAGGAATTTGCTGTAAACTATCCGCATTTACAAGGTATCGAGTTCATTGAGCAGGCCCTTGAGCACTTTAATTTTACCTATTCCACCCGGGATTCTGAAAAAGAGCGAATTCCCCGCTCCGGGCCGTTGGTGATAATCGCCAACCACCCGATCGGCTCTCTGGACGGTCTGGCATTGATTAAGCTGGTGAGTGAAATTCGCCCGGACGTTAAAGCACTGGCCAACGAGATGTTAATGGCGGTAAAACCACTGGAAGAATTGTTGTTTCCGGTCAATGTAATGGGTGGAAGCACCGCCAAACAAAACATAGCCCGCATTCAGGAGCATCTTAAAAATCAGGGAACCATCATTGTATTCCCTGCCGGCGAAGTGTCCCGAGTACGTCCACAGGGCATTCGGGATACTAAATGGAACACCGGTTTTGTGCGCATGGCAAAAACCGCTAAAGCCCCCGTTTTGCCCATTTTCCTGGAAGGCAAGAACTCCTGGTTGTTTTACGCCACATCCATGATATACAAACCATTAGCGACTTTTCTGTTAGTGGATGAAATGTTCCGGCAGCGCAATAAACACCTGCCTATGCGCATCGGCCAGTTGATCCCCTACGAATCATTCAGTGAAGCACGACTGAACAACCGGATTCTCACTAAACTATTTAAGCGCCACCTGTATCGCCTGGTCACCAATAAGGCCGAAATTTTTGCAACTCAAAAAGCAATAGCGGCCCCGGAAAATCGCCAGGTGTTAACCAAAGCGATAAAAAAAGAATGCGAGTTGTTAGGTACCACGGCAGACCACAAAGAGATCTACCTGTACCGTTATACCGGCAGTTCCCCCATCCTGAGGGAAGTCGGACGCCTGAGAGAAATTGCCTTTCGGGCAGTTGGTGAAGGCAGTAATAAGCGCCGCGACACTGACCATTATGACAACGATTACTTCCACCTGATACTGTGGGACAAAGACGAACTGGAAATTGTCGGAGCTTATCGCTTTGGCGATGCCCAAAAACTCAAACAAGAGAAAGGTTTAAAGGGACTCTACTCCGCCAGTTTGTTTCAGTACAACGAAGCCATGGACCCTTATTTTCGTCAGGGTCTGGAATTAGGTCGCAGTTTTGTGCAACCCAAGTATTGGGGTAAACGCTCTTTGGACTACCTTTGGTATGGTATCGGTGCATTTTTGACTCGTTACCCTCAGTACCGCTATCTGTTTGGCCCGGTTAGTCTGAGCAACAGTTTTCCACAAGCGGCAAAGGATCTGATGGTTGAATTTTACCAATTGCATTTTGGTACAGAAGTAGAAATCGCCCGCTCCAATTACCCCTATCGCCTGCCAAAAGATCTGCAGGGAAGTTTTACCGGGACGGACTACAAAACCGATTTCGTGACCCTGAAACACTTACTCGCCAACATGGGGATGGCAATCCCGACCCTGTATAAACAATATTCTGAATTGTGTGAGCCCGGTGGAGCGCAGTTTTTAGGATTTGGGGTTGATCCTGATTTTAACGATTGCGTAGACGGGTTGATATTAGTGGATCTGATGAAACTCAAAGCCAAAAAGCGGGCGCGCTATATGCCAGAAACCATTATAACCGAAGCCGAAGACACAGAATCACAATGCCCAGCCCAACCTGACAATGTCGTGCAATTAGGCGGTCTTTAGGGCATCAGTCCGGTAAATCCTGCCTGGATTTGGGTACCAGGTAAGTCGCCCTGGCCCGTCTCAAGGATTCGGCCAGGCTGACAGTAAGGTGAGCGTGTTTTTTGTGTACATAATGCCAGGCGTCAAATTCAACAAGGCTGATACTGGCGAGATTAACCGGGTCAGTAATACCATCTAAATTACCATAGCCACTCACCCCTACGGTAAGCACATAATTTAGCCGGGAATCGTTACTGAGCATACTTTTTATATCAGGCGACGAAAACAAAAAAGACTGTGCGGCGTGCTGGCTTAAAAACTCTATAGCGGTCAGACTGCCACTGCGCACACCAATGATATTGCGCTTGTTTTGTAAGGCACCCCCGTTGCAGGGCACAGTTTTGCGACAAAACAGCAGCAACTCGCCTTTGGCGATGAGCACCGGTACCCTCAGCAGATTAGGGTGCGAGGCTTCAATGATCTGGGTTCTGACCAGTTCGCCATCCAGTATCCCCCGATTGCTCATTCTCAGGGAGCGGTCACCCGGTAATCGCTCAAAATGCACCTCGTAACCGATATCTTGCCAGGCCCGGGCAATAATATCCTCATAGGGCAGAATGTAATCCACATCCTGCACCAGGCCTATCACCACAGATTTATCCTGCACCTGCTTGCTGTCCATTGCGACGGCTGACAGACAGAGCAACATCAGACACCAAACACTTTTACCGGGCATCTCTGACAAAACCTTTCCTTTGCTTATCTCTGGAACTCAAGTCTAGACAGAAAATGACAAATGTCACCTTAAAGTCATGACAACCTCCTCTACAGCCGTGCAGCGTTACTGTGCAAAATAATTTCAACGTCCAACTTTAAGCCTGAGAGATTGTGCAATGAACAATGCCATAGTAAAGATAAAAGAGCTGTCAGTGACTTACGGTGCCACCAGGGCATTAAGTCAGATTTCGTTAGATATCAACGCCGGAGAAGTCCTGGCACTGTTGGGAGAAAATGGGGCGGGCAAGAGTACCCTGATCAACTGTATTCTGGGTCGCTTAAAAGCCAATTCTGGTGAAATCACTATTTTTGGTGCTTCACCGGGGGAACAAGCGGCCAAACAGCGCACCGGCACGATTTTACAAAGTGCCAATCTTCCGGATAACAGCACGGTGGCAGAGCAAATCGAATTGTTTCGCAGCTACTACCCAAATGCCATGGACAGCGCGCAACTATTTCAACTGGCCATGCTTGACGGGCTGCAAAAGCGACGTCTGAGTAGTTTATCTGGAGGTCAAAAGCAGCGCCTGTTTTTTGCATTAGCTGTGTGCGGCAATCCGCAGATTATTTTTCTCGATGAGCCTACGGTGGGTCTGGACACTGGCGCCAGAAGGGAATTCTGGCAATGTATCGAAAATCTGAAAAACAGCGGTGTCGCCATTGTGCTGACCACCCATTACCTGGAAGAAGCCGAAGCCCTGGCAGACCGTGTAGTACTGCTAAAGCAGGGGCAGATTATTCATCAGGGTACGCCTGCCGACGTTAAAGCCAAAGCACTGGGGAAACGCATGAGTTTTTGCAGTCAAGGGCACACCGGGCAGATTGAGTCATTTTTTCACAGTCTTAACCATGCAACACAAAGCATACATGATCTGGTCATTAAAAATGGCAAAGTGACATTGACCACCGCCACCCCGGAAAAATTACTCAGAGAATTATTAAACAGCAACTTTACTATCACTGACCTGACCGTTGAGAGTGCCCGACTGGAAGACGCCATATTAATTCTCAGCGATCAGTCCTCTTCACCTGTAGCCAAACCGGAGCAAGCCGCATGAACACAAGTACCCCAAACTTATTGAGTATTTTTCAACTGGAAGCCAAAACTGACATTCTGAAAACCTTTCGCACCGCGGGCTTTGTGTTACCCAGCCTGCTGTTTCCTGTCATGTTCTACACCTTTTTTGGCATTTTATACGCACCGCAGGACAATGCTGCAGTGTCACAGTACCTGTTGGCCACCTACGGCGTATTTGGCGTCATGGGACCCGCGCTGTTCTCCTTTGGTGCCGATGTTGCAGTAGAAAAGGACAGAGGTATGCTGGCACTGAAACAAATAAGTCCGATGCCCATTACCGCTTACTTTTCGGCAAAAGTGATGACTGCCATGGCCTTTGCCGGCATTATCATTGTATTGCTCTATTTGGTGGCAGCACTGGCAGGGAATGTCACTATGCCTGCCTGGCAGTGGCTTAGCACCGCGTTGCTGTTACTGACCGGCGTTTTACCCTTTTGCGCCATTGGTCTGTTTATTGGGCTCAAAGTTAAGGCGCAGGCTGCGGCGGCTGTGGTTAATCTTATCTACCTGCCCATGTCATTTTTATCCGGATTGTGGATCCCGGTTATGCAGTTCTCTGCGCCATTACAAAAGTTCGCCATGCTTTTACCGCCCTTCCACTTTTCACAGTTGGTATTAAAGGTACAAGGGGCTGATATCGGTATCGCATGGTGGATACATGTTATAGTACTGCTGGCTTATACCGGACTGTTTGCCTGGCTGGCGCAACGCGCCTTTAAAGCCATGGAAACCCGTTAGTCCCTATTTGAATTGGTAAAATAATGACAACAATAACGCACTGCCTGCAACGCCTGCATCAACGCCTGTTACCCGTTAATTCGGGAACAGGTTATCTGCCCTATTTCTGGTTAATTTATCTCGCTATGTTTGTTTTACCACTGGGTTTTGGCGAGCGACCCTACTGGCACTATGTGGCCTGTATTGCAGTAATACCGGTATTTCTGACCCTGTACTTCTATACTTTTTGGCAAACGGGTAAACCGGTGTTGTTGTGCATTTTTAGCATACTTGGCCTGGGCCTGGCGACAGCCTGGTTTAACGCCGGCGCTTCTGTGTTTTTCGTTTACGCCGCGGCATTTTGTGTTCACTTTGGCACGGCGCGACAAGGATTGCTGTTGGTGCTGCTGATTGCCGCGACGGCAGCGCTGTACAGTTATGTTCTAAATATGCCGGGCTTTTTTTACTTACCCGCGGTTGTCATCAGTATTCTGATTGGCTCGGTAAACATTTACGAAGGTGAATTACGCAAGAAAAACCAACTACTTAAATTGTCCCAGGAAGAACTGCAAAAAATGGCAGCGACAGCCGAAAGAGAGCGCATCGCCCGCGACCTGCACGACGTGGTCGGACATACCTTCTCACTGATCACCGTCAAGGCACAACTGGCTCACAAACTGGCCGATATTGACCTTGAGCGCAGTAAGCAGGAACTAAAAGAGTTGGAACAATTAAGTCGTAAAGCCATGACCGAAGTCAGAGAAACCGTTCACCAGTATCAACAAAAAGATATGGCCAGCGAAATTAGCAAGGCCCGATTATTAACTGATGCCGCTGATATTCAATTCAGCAGTGAAGTGGGCGAATTTCCTGACCAAACCCATATTAACTGCACCCTGGCCTGGGTGATCCGCGAAGCCTTTACCAATATGGTTAAGCACTCTGATGCCACACAATGTCAGCTGAGTTTCCGTGATTCCGGCGATCAATATCAGCTGTTGATTCAGGACAATGGCAGCAAGACTCAGCGCATCGCCAGAGAAGGTTCTGGCCTGACCGGCATGCGCGAACGCATAATGGAATTGGGCGGACAACTCAATATTTCTCATCAATCAGGTTTCACCATTTCAGTAGAGGTTCCTCATGGCTGATTCAATCAAAATTATCATCGCAGAAGATCAGGCTATGTTGTTAGGTGCGGTGGCTACATTATTGGATCTGGAGTCAGATTTCGAGGTTGTGGCAAAAGCAAAAGATGGAGAAACCGCTTTGTCGCTGTGCGCGCAACATCATCCGGATGTGCTGTTAACCGACATTGAAATGCCGGGAATGTCAGGGATAGAACTGGCAGAGCAACTACAGAAAAACGGATTTACGGGGAAAGTCATGATACTGACGACGTTCGCCCGCAGTGGTTATTTACGTCGCGCAATGGATGCAGGTGTCAGAGGATACCTGTTAAAAGATGCTCCCAGCGAGGAACTGGCTGAGGCTATTCGCAAAGTAATTTCGGGGCGTAAAGTGATCGATCCGGAATTGGTGATGGAGGCCTTTGACGAAGCAGATCCGCTATCTGAAAAAGAGCGAAAAACCCTCAAACTGGCAGCGGATGGCCTAACTACCGAACAGATAGCAGACAAGCTGTTTTTATCTAAGGGAACTGTGCGTAACTACCTTTCCAGTGCCTCGGCTAAACTCAATGCCCAGAACCGCATTGAAGCGGCCAGGATTGCCAGACAAAGAGGCTGGCTGTAATAGCAATGCCAGCCCAATGTCCTGATGCTTATTGAGACGCCATTTCCATAAGCATCACAGGCGTAGCCAGTAGCGGTATGTCTGACTCGTCTTTACCAAACTCTGCGCGCTGAATCTCATCATCAGAGGAGCGCATAATGTAAAACATATAATTTGCAGCACGCCTGACAGCAATATCTGCTTTGCCATCGCCGTCATAATCTGCCGGCACCGGAATGTCAGCCTCCTGCTTACCAAAGTGATGGCGCTGGATGACATCATCCGAACTGTTCAGGATGTACCACATTTGCGTTGCAGGACGGCGCACTGCGATATCGGCCTTGCCGTCACCATCGTAATCCGCCGGAACCGGAATATCGGCCTCCTGTTTACCAAAATGAATGCGCTGAATTTCACCATCTGAACTATTCAGGATATACCACATTTGCGTTGACGGACGTCTGACCGCCAAATCGGCTTTGCCATCACCATCGTAGTCCGCCGGAACCGGAATATCGGCTTCCTGTTTTCCAAAATGAATGCGCTGAATTTCACCATCTGAGCTATTCAGGATATACCACATTTGCGTTGACGGACGGCGCACAGCGACATCGGTAATGCCATCACCATCATAATCAGCCGGCACGGGGATATCTTCCTGCTGCATACCAAATTCAATGCGCTGTAAATTATCATCGGAACTGTTTTGGATATACCACATACTGTTCGTAGGTCGTCTTACTGCTACATCGCTGACACCATCACCGTCAAAATCACCGACAACCGGAATATCAAACCCATCTTTACCGAAATAATGGCGCTGAATGTCATTGTTTTCAGAACTCAAAATATATTGCATGTAGGTTGAAGGCCTTCTGACGGCGATATCGGCTTTGCCGTCACCATCAAAATCACCTCGGGTGTAAACTGAAGCGGAAGCTGTCTGCAGCGCCTCATGCAGATTGGGCACCAACAGACTGGCTTTGCCATCGGTTGCTTCCCAAAAGTTATTGAGACGCTGATAATCGTCATGCTCAGTTTTAGTGAAGTTTTGCACCTGCCCTTCGTAGTTGTGCCACTCAGCCTGGCTCAATGGTTCCTTTGACAGCACCACAAACACCGTATCAAAACGGGTAACAGCTTCGTCAACTGCCGGTGTTCTTATACCATTTTCCTGCACCACTGTGTCCATGCTGATGTCATTGAAACTATCAATAATAAACAATGGATTGATATCCAGCTCGATCGGCGGGCTGGAAGGCTCTCTCAGTTCACCCACTGCGGTATATGGCAACAGGCCCATCAAATACAATTCAAGATTGCTGTAGCCGATAAAGTTATTGCCAGGTCCAATCCCCCTAAAGCCGGCAAATCCTTCAACACCGTCATTCAGCATATAAGTGGTGGTGTCGTCGTCCCCCATGCTGAGATCTTCTTCGTGCCATCCGCCAAGTTGACCGCCATTATTGAGCAATCCCCAATGAAAAGGCATCAATTCCGGCGCCATACACGCCACCCAACCTAACTGACGCATAGCATCCAGGCTACCCGTTAAATAGTTGCCCCAGCGATGCCCCAATTCATGCAGTGAAGGCCCGTGGATAATATCGTCAGCGGCGCCTAATACCACGACACTTTCCAGCTTATCACGGCTGCCATAAGCCTGAGCAAAGTCAAACATCCCCTGCCCAATGCCTTCAATGGCATTCTGGATCGGGGTGTGATAGCCATGAGGTGCCGGATATGGCGCATGTTCAGCTTCATTAAACACCAGAAACATAAACGTAAACTGGTCCTGCAGTTGGCTGTATACAGACTGGGTAATACGTTTCAGCGCAGCTTTTTGCGCCTCATCCCCCCGACCATTCCAGACATCATCATAGTCCTGCCAGTCGGCCACAACTAAATTTGCCACAGAGCCACTTTCATTGATGTACAGGATATCACCGTTATCATTGGTCAATTCAGTCATCGTTTGTTGCTCAAAAGGCTGGTAACCCTGGTCCGCCGAGGCACCGATATTGAAGTCTAAGCGATAGACCTGTTTGTCTGCATTGTCCCAGGGGCTTTCTGCATACTCAAAGTAATACAGATCATCGCCTTCACTGGCCAAAGCAAAAACCGAGGTAATGTTATCGGCGTTCGGCAGTGCAATCCCCTGATACCATTGTTGTTCGCGCGTATCGTAAATGTAACTTTGCCACAGAGAATTAGACACCATAGACCAGTCAGTAAGACCATAAACCAGAACCAGGTGGCCGACAGAAACCAGCTTTTTACTCACCAGTGGAACCGGAACCGATAAGGTGTTCCAGCCATTGGTTTGGGTATCGTACACATACAGGGTTTCGTTCGCGGTAACCCAGTCAGCCTCGGCGCTCAGATAGACCTTCCCCTCAACAAGGGTACTTGCTCTGAAAGGCTGGTCTGTGGGCGCTTCACTCACAACAGACCAGGTATCGGCAGCAATATCGTAAGCCTGTACTTCCTGCCGCCAGGTGGCAGTTTCTGCAACGTCAGTGTAGAAAAATCCGTCATCATCCAATCGTACCTGTGCCCGGTTAAAGGTATCAAACCCCCAGCCACCGAATACATACAGTTGCCCGTTTACCTGCTCTGCCATGGCATTTTCCCGCGCCAGCGGCGCCGCGCTTTGTTGACGCCATTCTCCGGTCACCGTGTCATAAGCCAGCGTATAATTAAGATTGTAGTTGACGAAATTGCCAGATCCCCCCACCGACAACAAGCGCCCCTGATATTCAGCCGTGGCGTTGCCCTTAAGAAAATTGCGTCCCATTGAGGTCTGTTCTGTCATGTCCCCCGTATTCAGATCCATTGATAAGACCTGATTTGTGGCACTACTGCCATCTGAGTAACCATTGCCAGCTACCCAGTACGCTGTATCTCCAATAATAAGCGGTAAATGGGGCTGATTGGGTTTTTCTCCGGCATAGCGTTTAATACCGGTCTGGCTGCTCAATAATGTCCATTCCGCTTCCAGCACATAAGGTTCAGGCGTGGTTTCCTGCGCCGTGACAGTAACAGCGATAAGTAGAATTGGTGTGAACACCAGACCTTTCACGATGTCATAAATAGCTTTTCGGCCGGGGTATTTACAGGTTACAGAGGGGTGCAAAATAATTCCCTTTATTGTCTTAAAAAACAACATCTTAAAGTTTTTTTTGAACAAGGTAAATGGGCACACCGATTAAATAAGGAGCAAATACATGCACACATTCAGGTGAAAACAAAAGTACATCGCGATTGTCATCAAAATTAACCAGGGGGCAGCAATCAGATAAGACAAACCAGTGCAGTAGAAAGCGCAATTTCGACAGTTTGACCCTGGCGTTTTCAATTTATGTCATTGCAACCCTGAGAATCACGAAAGTGCTTTTGAACAACACCAGTAACTGGCCACGGATTGCATTGACAGCAACCGGCCTGTTGCGCAAACAGCGGAGACGTTTTTTCTTCTTATAACAGTCACATAAAAGCGGTAAATTAACAAACCAGATGAAAATTTTGAAACCTGTACATCATTTAAACAGGACTAAAGTTTTAAGATTTAATTAACTTGACGTGTAATATTAATACCAAATAATCTGTAAGACTTTTCCTACACACCAAAACAGTCCTACTCCCGAACTGTGTAAAACAAACCACGGTGAACTTTTTAGCTATTTAAAACATCAACTTAGCACAACACAAAAAGCCTGCCATCGAAGTTTCTCATTATCACTGAGACAAACATTTAATTTAAATGCATTTAGCTTATTTCTTACCATAAATACTTTGCTAACCTTAATTCGTATGTCGTACGCAGTAAAAGAGACACAATTTATGCCGATAAAACCACTGAACAAACCGGGTGCGCAAGACCATTCAGCTGACGGAGAGCTGAGCTTTGTGTATGGGTGTAAAATCCTTTTAGTGGACGATGAACCAGTTACAACGGATATTTTAAGCGCCATGTTTGAGCCGCTGGGGTTTTACACCTTTGCCGTGAACAACAGCCTGATGGTATTGGACGCTCTGGAGGAATTTGAACCGGACTTAATCCTCCTCGATGTCAACATGCCCGGGCAATCCGGTTTTGAAATTAGCCGGCAATTAAAATCATCCCCCGTTTATCATCATATCCCGATCATTCTGCTTACCGCCATGGACGATCAGGAGGCCATCGTACAGGGGCTGTCATACGGCGTTCAGGATTACGTTACTAAGCCATTTCACAAGGCCGAACTCACAGCCCGAATAATAAATAATCTGCGTCTCAAAAAGCAGCAAGATTTTTGGCGACTGAATCAAAAAATCATTCACGATCAATTTGACCCAAAAGGCCTGCCGTTAAAATCCACCTTCTGCCAGTACCTGGAAAAAACGGTAGCCGGCAATGCTAATCCACTGACTCTGGCTATTTTTAGTGTTTACGCCATTAATGAAATTGTAGCGTCTTTAAAAGTTAAGGATGCCAAAGATATTATTGAATCGGCCATCTTCGAGCGCTTGCACAGCAATACGGAAATCAATGCGTTTTCAGGCAGTCTGGACGATGGCAAGTTTGGTATTATCTTTTTAAACGTTCCGGATCGCCTGGAATATTTATTGAAAAGCCTGCAACTTAGCCTGGAAAAAATGCTGTTAATAGGTGACAGCAAAATAAAGCTGAAGGTCAATGTTGGCTACTATCAGAGCCGGTGCATCAAAGAAGGCTGGCGAGATATACTGGAAAAAGCAGAAATCGCCTTGCTGGAAGCCAGCAAGCCAGAAACCCCCTCACTTACGCCCTATCACCCTGAAAGACAGGATGAATTTAACGAAAAATGGTGGATTTACGACAACCTGCAGGAGGCCATTACCAACGACGCACTGGATGTACACTATCAACCACAATTTAACCTGAACACTATGCAATGCTGCGGTTATGAAGCGCTGGCCAGATGGCAAAGTCTGCAAGACGGCTATATCAGCCCGGATAAGTTCATCCCCATTTCAGAACAATATGGTCTGATCACGCCGCTAAGCCAGCGTATATTTAACCAGTCTCTGCAGGAATTCTCTCTGTTACCCGCGCCTAAAATCGCCATCAATGTATCACCAATGCAACTCAGAGAATCGGACTTGCCCGGTTTGTTACAGGATTTGTTGCACAAACACCAATTGGAAATTGCGCAAGTAGAACTGGAACTCACCGAATCCACCATGATGGACCAACAGATAACCGCAGTCGTTGAACATCTGATGAAACTGGGCTTTAACATCGCAATCGATGACTTCGGCACCGGCTATTCCAATTTAAGCCTGCTGACCCAGTTACCTTTTTCTAAAGTGAAAATCGACCGTTCACTGATAAACGAAATTCATTGCTGTGAAAAGACCGAGGCTCTGGTGAGTTCAATCGTATCATTCAGCAAACGCATAGGCTTCGTGGTGTTGGCCGAAGGCGTTGAAACGCCCGATCAGGCTGACACTTTGAAAGCGCTAGGGGTTGACGAAGTGCAGGGTTACCTTTACGGCAAACCCAGTCCACTATCGGCCATCAGGCAAGCCATTAAACACTAAAATAAGCGCGTATCAGGTAAACAAAATTATTGCTAATTAAGCATAAAAGGGTAAATTAGAAGGCTAAAAGAAAACGGAATTTCACATGGATATTAATGCAACACTTTACGGAAAAGTCTTCCTGGTTCTGGCCATTTTCATGGCTGTATTTTGTTATTACTTTGGCAAAAGAAAAACACAAACGCCGGTAGTTACCTCGGTACTTGGATTTTTCACAGCGATATTCCCCCCCTTAGCCCTGGTCTTTTTGATTGTCCTGGTATTAAAAGATGATCTGCCGCCCAAAGATTAGCACCCTCACTTAGTCACCCAAAAACAGCTGTTATTCAAACAGTAGATCGGCGAGTAAATCCGTGTAGATATCTTCCAGTGTTACCAGATCCGAAATATGAATCCGCTCATTGATCTGATGGATGGTTTTGTTTGGCACTCCAACTTCTACCACCTGCGTGGTGTCACTGGCAAAAAAGCGTCCGTCAGAGGTCCCACCAGCGGTTGAAAGCACCGGAAATCTGCCAGTATTCTTTACAATCGCCTGCTCTACGGCTTTGATAAGACTATGGTGCTGATCAACATGCGTAAAATAAGGAACACATGGTCGTTCCCATTGAATTTCGACACCATCAACTACGGCATCTATGCGCGCCTGTAACAGTGCTGCCAGACTTGCCATATCGTAATCATGGTTGTAACGAATGTTGAAACAAATACGGCAGTTTGCCGGTACTATATTGTCTGTAAACTCACCGGAATCAATATGCGTTATTTGCAGACTGGTACCCGGAAAATCTTCACTTCCGGCATCCCAGTCAATGCTATTGATTGCATCAATGACTTTGGCCATTTTGTGAATCGCATTCTCAGCATATTGAGGATAGGCGACATGTCCCTGCTTACCTTTAACATGGATCCGGCCTGAAATGGCACCTCTTCGCCCCACTTTAATCGTGTCGCCGGTAACCGTTTTGGCGGTCGGTTCGCCAACAAGAACACAATCAACCTGAATGTTCTTTGCATCCAGCCAGGCTTTAATGGCTTTGCTGCCGAACTCCGCTTCCCCCTCTTCATCACTGGTAATAAACCACATAAATTTGTGATTCAGTTGCCGCGATAGTTTCAATACCCTTTCACAGGCCGCCAGCATCGCAGCCACCCCTGTTTTCATGTCTGCGGCACCCCGACCAATTAATTCACTATCCGTAATGGTGGGTTCAAAGGGCGGTGTGTGCCATCTTTCCAGAGGTCCGGGCGGGACAACATCCGTATGGCCTGCAAACGCGATCACCCGCTCGCCTTCTCCAATTTCTGCCACCAGGTTCTTTACCCCCTGTACTTCAAAAGCATGACAGGTAAACCCCAGTAACCGGAGCTTTTCCTGCAACCAGTCCTGACAGCCAGCATCCTCAGGGGTGATTGACTGTCGTGACATTAGCTCTACACTATAAAGTATCGAACGGGTCTGTCCGGCAATAGCAAAGCTGGTAAGTGGGTTAATCTCAGGAGTGTCAGGTGATAAAAACTGCGATTGAAAAGCTTCTGGTGCAAGGGGCATTGACATAAAATAGCGATCCCGTCTAACGTAACACCCGTATTAGACGCTGACCTGATGACAGACTGATTTCAAAGATGTAACACTTTTTTGAAAATCGACAGCGATGCACTACCACTGCCTTAATGATAATAACTAACCAGGGAGCCAGCCTTGATCCGATTTTTGTTTTTGATACCACTATTGCTGTGCCTGGGTTGGTTTGTTTACCTAAAACAAAATGGCTACACCCTGGAGCAAGGTAAAAAAGGCTTTATTTATATTTTGGTGATCAGTACTGCTATTGCCGCCTTCTATGGCATCTTGATTCCGCTCACCCACTAACAGAAACAAAAAGGAAGCCGCAGCTTCCTTTCTGAACACAAGTTATTAAGCCTGAGGCTAGGGCCCAACCAACGCCAGCAGAATGCCCGCTGCGACTGCTGAACCCAGTACACCAGCTACATTAGGCCCCATGGCGTGCATTAACAGGAAGTTGTGGGGATTGGCTTCCAGCCCGACTTTGTTCACCACCCGTGCCGCCATCGGAACCGCCGAAACACCGGCGGCGCCGATTAACGGATTAATCTTACCACCACTGAGCCTGCTCATCAGTTTTGCCATCATAACACCCGCTGCCGTACCAATTGAAAATGCCACAGCGCCCAGCGCTAAGATAGCTAAGGTTTCGCCGGTTAAGAATTTATCAGCAGATAACTTAGACCCTACCGCAAGACCCAGAAAAATAGTTGTGATGTTGATCAGCTCGTTTTGTGCCGTCTTGCTCAGGCGATCGACTACGCCACTTTCTCGCATCAGATTCCCCAAACAGAACATGCCAACTAAGGGTGTCGCGGTGGGCAAAAACAGAATCGTCAGGCCCAATACCGCCAACGGAAAAATGATCTTTTCCCGTTTACTGACGGTGCGCAGTTGCTGCATTTCGATCTTGCGTTCTTCCGGCGTCGTTAACGCCTTCATGATAGGAGGCTGAATAATGGGTACCAGCGCCATATAGGAGTAGGCCGCTACCGCTATTGCCCCCAATAAATGGTCGGCCAGTTGCGACGCCAGGAATATCGCGGTAGGTCCGTCAGCACCGCCAATAATCGCTATAGCGGCAGCTTCCTGCATAGTGAACTCCAGTCCGGGTACCAGATTGAGTAAAATTGCACCAAACAAGGTAGCGAAAATACCAAACTGCGCGGCCGCACCTAACAATAACATGCGCGGATTCGCGATAAGAGCGCCGAAATCCGTTAGCGCACCGACGCCCATAAAGATCAGCAACGGAAACACGGTAGAGCCAATACCCACCTCGTACACATAGTACAAGATCCCGCCTGGATCGGTGAAACCACCCAGTGGTATGTTTGTCAAAATAGCCCCGAAGCCGATCGGCAATAACAACAGCGGCTCGTATTTTCTGGCAATGGCCAGATAAAGAAGTAAAACCCCGACAGCCATCATCAGAAGTTGCCCCAGCTCAAAATTCGCCAGGGCGGTGGTTTCCCACAGTATTGTTAGTTTTTCCATTTAGCTGACTACCTTAAGCAAAAGTAAGCAGAGGTTGCCCGGCCTGCACAGCATCACCTTCTTTGACAGCGATACCGGCAACGGTGCCAGCTTTAACGGCCCGGACTTCGGTTTCCATTTTCATGGCTTCCATGATCAACACTACATCACCCGCATTTACTGCCTGCCCGGCAGAAACATTGATACGCACAATATTGCCTGCAAGGGGTGAATTTAATGGCTCAGCGTTCCCTTGGGAAGCGGCCGGAGCCGGAGCGGTAGGCGCGGCAGCGCCGGCTGCAGGTGCGATGTCTGTCAGGCTGCCATCCGGAGCCACTTCAACGCGATACACCTTGCCATCGACGCGCACAGAATAAGCCGCGCCCCCTGCAGAGTCAGACGTTGCTGGTGTTACCGCCGCGGGCTCTGCCTCGTTACCCGGAGCCGGTTCAAAAGCATCCGGATTATTGCGATTTTCCAGGAATTTCAGGCCAACCTGCGGAAACAACGCATACGTCAGCACATCGTCAATGGTATCCTGAGCCAGGTTGATATTTTTTTCAGCGGCAAGCGTGGACAGTTCTTCTTCAAGTTTGCTTAATTCAGCGTCCAACACGTCGGCAGGACGACAGGTAATGGGTTCCGCGCCCTCCAGCACACGCGCCTGTAACTCTTTGTTTACCGGTGCTGCGGTTGCGCCATATTCACCTTTCAACACCCCTGCGGTTTCTTTGGTGATGCTCTTATAGCGCTCGCCCGTCAGTACATTCAGCACCGACTGGGTACCCACGATTTGTGACGTAGGTGTCACCAGTGGAATAAAGCCCAAATCTTCGCGCACTTTCGGGATTTCCTGTAACACTTCGTCCAGCTTATCTGCTGCGCCTTGCTCGCGTAACTGGTTTTCCATGTTGGTTAACATGCCACCCGGTACCTGAGCAATCAAAATACGGGAGTCAACGCCCTTCAAACTGCCTTCAAATTTTGCATATTTTTTGCGAACTTCTCTGAAGTAGGCGGCGATCTCTTCCAGTAATCCCAGATCCAGACCTGTGTCACGCTCGGTATTTTCTACAATGGACACCATGGTTTCGGTGGCACTGTGCCCATAGGTCATACTCATTGAAGAAATAGCGGTATCCAGCATATCGATACCGGCATCAATGGCTTTTTGATAAGTGGCGGTACTTAGCCCGGTGGTGGCGTGACATTGCATTGCAATTGGGACAGAAACCGTTTCTTTCAGTCGGGTAATTAATTCTTCACACTCGTAGGGCTTCAACAAGCCCGCCATGTCTTTAATGCAGATGGAGTGAACACCCAGATCCTCCAGCTGTTTAGCCATATCCATCCACAACGACAAGGTATGCACCGGACTCACGGTGTAGGACATAGTGCCCTGAGCATGAGCGCCAACCTGAATAGCCGCCTTTACGGCGGTTTGCAGATTGCGCATGTCGTTCATGGCATCAAAAATACGAAAGACATCTACCCCATTTTGGTGGGCGCGCTCAACGAACTTTTCCACCACATCATCAGCATAGTGGCGATAGCCGAGTAAGTTTTGTCCACGCAACAACATTTGCTGCTTTGTATTGGGCATGGCTGCCTTCAGTTTTCTGATGCGCTCCCAGGGATCTTCGCCCAGATAACGAATACAGGAATCAAAGGTTGCTCCACCCCATGATTCCATCGACCAGTAACCAACCTGATCAAGTTTCGCTGCAATCGGCAACATATCTTCGATACGCATACGGGTAGCCAGTAATGACTGATGCGCATCTCTTAAAACCAGCTCCGTTAAGGCCAATGGTTTTGCCATAATTTGTTCCTCTCCAACAAGTGATGCTTTTTATAATTTGGTGGCTGTCGAACCACGTTCAGTTTGGTTACTGATTATTATTTTTTATTACGGTATTGATGTATTGCACTGCTAATCGCAGCGACAACCTGAGGGCTAACCTCATTATTTTGGGTTGCTGTAGCAGATACTGCTGACGCACCTTGCGCCAGTTCAGTGTCGGGAAATTTGTTGCAAATCCATTCGATCAAATGAATTGCGCCAATTAATATGGTCAGAAACACAAAAACAACCGACATACCTACCAGTAGTAGCACGGCTGAATCCGTTAAAATTGTAGAAATATCGTTATTCATAGAAAACCACTTTTTTCGCGACAAACCCGCATATTAACCAGACAAGTGCCTAAAAGACAAACAAAAGTGCTGAATATCACAGCGAATCAAGTGATGTTTTATGCACTTTTTAAGCATAATTAATCACTTCTGATTCTTGACAGTCTGTGCTGATTTATTTTGCTCTGTTGAGTGTAGAAAAGCCCGTCTGTTCCTGCAATATTAGCCATGACATAGTTTGTAACAGCTGCGGGCACAGATAATCGAAACTCTCAGCGACTATTTTAGTCCAAGTTTAAAATCGACTAACGGATACCTGAAATGCTAAAAAAACTACAATCTGTCTGGATCAACAACCGCGTCTTTGTGCTATTTATCGCCTTAATGATTGTGTTTCGCAGCGCAGTAGCCGACTGGAACCACGTGCCAACCGGCTCGATGCAACCTTCAATTCAAATCGGCGATCAGATTACTGTAGACAAACTGGCTTATGATGTACGGCTGCCATTAACGCACATATCTTTACAGGCGCTCAACGAACCTCAACCCGGTGACGTGGTGATATTTGATTCTCAGGTTTCTGATAAACGCTTGGTTAAACGCGTGATTGCGATCCCCGGCGATCAGGTTGCCATGCGCAACAACCAGTTAATAATCAACGGCAACCCCCTGCGCTACGACACTCTGAGGGAAGAAGGCAACATCCAGATCCTGACTGAACATTTACACGGCACACAGCACACCATTCAGATCCGAAAAAATCCATCTAAATGGGCGAACTTTACCGAAGTTACCGTACCGGCCAATCACTTTCTGGTGTTGGGTGATAATCGGGATAATAGTGCAGATTCTCGTGCCATTGGCTTTGTTCCGCGCCATGAGATAGTCGGTAAAGCGGAAACCGTGGCCTTTTCACTGGATTACGACCATTATTATCTGCCGCGCCTCAATCGTATAATTACGCCAATTGACAAGATTTAGCGAGCAAGGCGCTAAACAGCGCCACATTTTCGCGCTAAACTTGCATTGAGTTCTCTGTTTTTGGTGGTCACATGACAGCGTTACGGCACGCCACTTGTTTCCTGTTTATACCTGGTTTGTGCCTTCTTTTGCAGGGTTTTGCTGAAGCCCAAGTGCTGAACACAACTCAAAAAACCTATAAACTGGGGGTGCAAAATTTCGATTATTTCCCTCATTACAATTTTATCGATAACAGCAACGACTCCTATTTAGAAGAATTGATTACCCTGTTCACGCTAAAAACAAATATACGCTTAGAAGCGGTTCCCCTGCCCACAAAGCGCCTTGAATATGCGTTTTTTGAAAACCTTGAACTGGATGTTATTTACCCCGCTAATTCACGTTGGTACCAGTCAAAAAAGCAAGATATTATTTACAGTGATACCTTCATTGTTTCAGTTGCTGGTACAATGGTGCGGGAGCCTGGAATTCCGGCTGACAAAATACGCTCGGTAAGCATTCCTTTTGGTTTTACCCCTGTCAAATGGATTCAGGATGAGCGCACCCGACAGGTTCAAATCTTCGGTGTGCCAACAGCCAATATGGCATTGCAGATGGTCGCAGCCAACAGAACCCAGGCAGCGGATGTTGAATTCAATGTGGCACAGCACCTGAATATTATGATGGGTCACGGTTTGGTCTTAGATCCAGACCTGCCATTGTCATTTCCTGAGTTTCAATTTGCCAGCATCAAGCACCTTGAACTAATCGCACTGCTGAACGCTTTTTTAATGGAAAATAAGGAAGAAATTGCCAACCTGAAACGCAACCTGAACCTCAGAGAATCGGTTGACTGAATACACCTCGTAGAAAATCGAGCAACAATTAAAATGAAAATACTAGCTATGGACCTGAAGGTCTGTTGAGGAGATTACAATAATGAAAAAACAATTACTTGCGTTACTGAGCTGCCTGTTGCTACTCAATCTGAGCGGCTGCGTTGCGGTTGCCGTAGTTGATGCTGCAGTTGGTGTGACAACGACCGTTGTTGAAGGCACTGTGGATGTGGTTGATGCGGTGACACCTGATGTGTTCTCAGATGATGAGGATGACAACGAAGACGAGGACGAGGACGAAGAGTAACCGGTTAATACAAGCCGTACATTTGTAATGACTGAAGCAGTTTTTCCTGAGAGACGGGTTTCTTAATGAAATCCAGTGCCCCAAGACCCAGTACCCGTTCTCTCATCAAAGGCTGTACATCTCCTGATACAACAATCACAAACACTTCCAGTTTTTCCGCCCGAATCGCTTCCAGTACTTCTACGCCGTCCATCACAGGCATGGTCAGGTCCAGGAATAATATCGTAATATCCTGAGTGCGCAGTAATTCCATTGCCTCCTGACCGTGGCCAGCCATGTATATTTCCGACGCCAGCCCATCAGGTAAGCTGCGTTCAACAGACTTGCGCCCAAGTTTAGAATCGTCACAAATTAAAACGGGAAAACTCATGCCTTATCGGGACTTCCATTATTGATTTATTAATATTATTGTCAGGTAATACCAGTTTTGGCCTGCGTTAACATACCAGCGGAATTTCACATGTCAATCAAGCAAATTACCACCTCAAAAATTGCCTATGAAATCCTGAAAGGATTTGAGAAGAGTTTCCGTTTGTACAACCGCATTACCGCCGAAGCCCAAAAGCGCTTTGAAACAGCCCAATGGCAAGCCTGCCAGCGGGCATCGAAAGAACGCATCTCGCTGTACGAAAAAAGCCTGTCAGAAACCGTTGCGCAACTTTATGAGCTGTTTTTACCGCAACAGCAAAGCCTGACTTTCTGGCAGCAATTGAAGCAGGATTTTATTCTGCAACTGGATGACCACCCGCAGTTTGAATTGGCCGAGACATTTTATAACTCAGTCATTGGCCGGATTTTTAAACATCAAAAAATTGATAACGACATGATGTTTGTATTGCCAAGCCGCTGCTATTTATCAGGCTTCAACCGCCCCAGAGTGATCAATACCTTTTGCACCGATAGCACCGTTAAATCCACCCTGCAGCAAATGTTTACTCATTATCGCTTCAACGTGCCTTTTGAAGACTATCAGCGGGATTTACACAACCTCACCAGCGCCATCAAACAACGGCTCAGCATCAGAGAACTGACCCGGGTTCAACGGGTCGAAATGCTGCAGTCCGAGTTTTTCCGTGGCCGGGCCGCCTATCTGGTCGGTCGAATTTGCTTTGCCGACCACTATAAGCCATTTGTGGTAGCCCTGCTGATGAGTGACCAGGGTGAGTTATATGTTGATACCTTGCTCACTGAAAAGCGCGATCTGAGCGTTCTGTTTGGCTTTGCCAGGGCCTATTTTATGGTGGACACCCAATACCCTGCGGAAGTCGTGGCCTTTTTACATGAGTTGCTACCCAACAAAAAACACTTTGAATTGTATACCTCGCTGGGTTTTTACAAGCACGGAAAAACCGTGTTTTACCGCAATTTTTTACAACACCTGGATGAGTCAGACGACCAGTTTGAAATCGCCCCCGGGATACGGGGCCTGGTGATGATGTGTTTTCACCTGCCATCCTACGGCGTGGTGATAAAAATCATTAAAGATGAATTCGCGGAAAGCAAAAAAATTACTCGCCAACACGTGATTGACTGCTACAAACTGGTCAAATCACATGACCGAATCGGACGCATGGCAGATACTCATGAGTTTGCCAACTTCCGGCTTCCTAAAAACCGAATTCACCCTGACCTGCTGCAAGAGTTACTGGATACCTGTAAAAACAGTATTGAAATACTGGATGACGAGGTACTGATCAAACATCTGTACATTGAACGTAAAATGACGCCGTTAAATCTCTACCTGGCAAGCGAAACTGATGCAGACAATATCCGCAATGCCATTCAGGATTTAGGGCTGGCCATCAAACAAATCGCTGCAGCGAATATCTTTCCCGGTGATATGTTGCATAAGAACTTTGGCATCACCCGACATGGACGAGTGATATTTTACGACTATGATGAAATTTGCTACATGTCTGAACGCAATTTCAGAAAGTTACCGCACTCTGATGATCCCTACGCCCTGGATACCTTATCAGTGGCACCGAATGATGTTTTTCCGGAGCAATTTGAGCACTTTATAATTGGAAAGCGCGAACTCAAGGCCATTTTTAAAACGTTACACGCTGACTTGTTCACCCCTGAATATTGGCAGCAAGTTCAGAAGCAGGTAGCCAATGGCGATATTATTCATGTGAACCCCTACCCTGAAGAAGCCAAATTTCCCCGTCAGGCTCTGCAAAAGCAGGCCTGAATGGGAGACCATGTCAGATGATACCGAACTACAACCTACGCAATGGCTTAGGTTTCAGATGGTGGATACTACCAACTCGCCACCATTGCCATAGCCTGCCATAACATCAGCAGCGAAAGTACAAAGCCGACGCCCCAAAAGGTACTACGCAAAATATGCTGATCCAGCCAGTACATCAGTAAATAACAAAACCGGGCAAACACAAAGCCCATGGCGTAATACTCGGTTAATGGGGTCACCGCATCAACTGCCACCACGGCCAGCGCCCCGGGAATATACATAATCAACGCCTCAAAACTATTGTAATGGGCCGCTTTGCACCTGGCGCCGAAGCCCTCCAGACGATCCTGCTGTTGCCTTGGGTTGCGATTGTCATAGCCCTTTAATCTGTGCATCTCTAACGCCAACGGGGCCTTGGCCAGAATGGGCATAACAGTGGCAATAAACAAACTAATCAAAACAATTTCCATAGCGCTCTCAACTTTTTCGCAATTATTTGAATATTCACAAAGTTGCAATTAGCATACTCCCGAATTAGCACTACAGCCAGTTTTGTCATGACCAGCAACACATTACCGGGCCTGACCCTTCCCTCTCCCTGGCAACCACTCACCGGATTGCCACATGCGGATCTGTGGGTAAAACGGGATGACCTGATCCACACCATCATCTCCGGCAATAAATGGCGCAAGCTACAGGGTTTCATGACGCAAATCAGACAACAACCTCCGGCAAAGATCATCAGCTTTGGCGGCGGCTACTCCAACCATTTACACGCACTTGCCTACCTTTGCCATCAGTTGGACATTCCCTTTATCGCCATGGTACGCGGTAATTATTCTCTTAACATGACACCCATGCTAAATGACATCCTCAATTGGCAGGCGCAAATACACTGGCTGAGCAAACTGGAGTATCAGCAGAAGCACCACGAGCACTGGCTGGCCAGCAAAATACCAGATTTAGAACGATGTTTAGTGATCCCTGAAGGGGGTTCTGCCATAACGGTTCATGCGGGAATGTACAACTTAGTTGCGGAGCTACCGGATAACCTGGATCTGTTGATATGTCCGGTGGCCAGTGGCGGCACTATGGCAGGGATAATTCAGGCCCTGTGGCAACAACGGCGTAAAACCCGGGTGATGGGCATTGCAGTATTGAAAGGCCTGGATTATCTGGAAGACCTGGTACTGAATCTGCTCAGCGACGCACAAGCCAAACACCATCCCTGGCAAATCAATCATGATTTTCACTTTGGCGGGTACGCCAAAACAAGCGAGGAACTCAGCCAGTTTTGTCACGACTTCAGCCAGCTGACTTCGGTGCCGCTGGAACCCGTATACAGCGGCAAAGTGTTTTTTGCCCTGCAACACATGTTGCTCAACGGAGCGCTGCCGGAACATGAAAAAATAGCAGTGTTGCATACTGGTGGGTTACAGGGAAAACGCTGAGCCTCCCCTGGATTGAATCCACAATTATCCGTTATCAATAGCGACCGTTTCCGGTCGCATTGCTGTCAGCTTCCAAACTGCACGCGGAAACCGGCATTTACCGTAAAACCATCATTGCGTGACCAGATATCGGTAGTCCATCGACCACTTGCGGCCTGTTGCATTAACAACAGTGGCTCTTCTCTGGTTTGACGTATGTTGAGCAAATTCTCAGCATTTAAGAACCAACTGACCCGCCCGGTCGTTATTTGCCCCAACAGCCCCAGATGCCAGTATGGCTCGCTTCGGTCGCGATAAGGATTCCCTTCCAGGTGTTGTGTACCGGTGTAATAGGCTTCAAAGCCCAGTAAGTGACTACCGTGTTCTTCCCACATGATAACCAGACCTGCTGAGTGTCGGGGTGTAAGTGCCAGCGGTATGCGGTTGCTTTGCCCTTCGCCGGGTTTGCTGGCATCCGAGTATAAATAACTTCCGGTAAACTTGATATCTCGCCATCGATAGCGCAGCAGCAATTCTGCGCCGGAGATTTCAGTTTCGCCCTCGACATTCACCAGCTGCACCCTGGTATCGGTGACAGCACTTTCGGGTATTACCTGCAATTCCGTGACATTTTCCACTTCGGACCGAAACAATGTCACACTGGTTTCCAGACTGTTTGTGATGTAACTGATATCCATGGATGCGGTGGTCGCCTGCTCCGCTTCCAGATCGTGCAATGGCGCCAGTCGTGATAAGCCCGCGTCATCTATCTCTTCAATAAAAGGGGTAGGCGCAAAATAACCCTGTCCAAAGGCTCCCCTGAAAGTCCAGTTTTCCGGTCGGTAGAGCACAGAAACCCGTGGACTAAATTGGATTCCGTATTCGCTGTGCCAATCGGCTCGCGCACTGACAGACATGGCCAGGTTATCCCTTATGTCGTAGTCTACCTGTGAAAACAGGCCCGGTATTTCATAGTTATAATCAAACAACGGGAATGCTTCAGAGTCGAAGCTTTCCGCCTGATAAGCGGTACCGATTAGCCAGGCCAGATTGTCACCAAATCCGGATAGGCTGGACTCCACCAACCAACTCTTGTGATTATCGTCTTCAAAAACAGTCCCAAATTGGTGTTCGTGGGTCTGGTCCATTATTGAGCCACGCAGATTAAGATTCAGGTTTTCATTGAGGGGGGTATCAAAAACAAAACCGAAATCGGCTCTTTGGGTGTCCTGGTTTTGTTGAAACTCATCTCCACCCGGCACCGACGCCGTGTCCAGTGTTCCACCTCGACGATTTTCCTGCATCGCACCCACGGTCAGATACAGATTTTCGCCATCGTCACCTTGCCAATACAGTCTCGGCCGGACACTTCCTCGCTCATGCCCCGCCAAATCAATCCATCCGTCATCATCCAGATCTTGTTCTTTTTGATGGTGCAGCCCGGTGGTTACCGAACCGCTCCACGATGAATTAACCGGCGCAGACCAGTAAGAGGTAATATCCTGCCCCTCTTTTGAGGTGACATTCACTAATATTTCCCCTTCGAATTCATCGGAAGGTGTTTTCGATATCAGGTTGATTAAACCTCCCAATGCCGAACCACCATACAAAGAAGAGGCAGATCCTTTAATGATTTCCACATTAGCCAGGTCCGTTGGCGGGATTTGTAACAAACCAATCGATGCAGACTGGCCACCATAAAGCGGCAGGCCATCGCTTAGTAGTTGCGTGTATCGGCCATATAAACCTTGTAGTCTGATATTGGCGCTGCCCAGTGCCGGAGAGGTGGTTTGCACACGCACACCTCCCGTTTCAGCCACCAGCATCGAGATATTCCCCGGCCGCATCAGTGCCTTTTCCTGTATTTCCTCGCCATTGATAATCTCTGTTCGGGTGGCTGATTCGGTAACAATGCGCCCTAACCGGGAAGCCCTAACCTGAATCCTCTCTACCGCTTTGTGCTCATGTTCGTGATGATCATGTTCGTGATGATCATCATGAGCGTGCCGCTCCTGATGATCCTGTCGGTCCTGATGTTTGTGCTTTGTATGCGCAACCTGTTCCTGTTGCTCTTCCTGGTGATGTTGCTCTTCCAGGTGATGTTGAACGGCCTGCTGTTCTGTTGCGATGGCAGGTAAAGGCAACATTACAATTGCCAGTGCAATATGGCTATGCTTAGTAAGCATGTTAAACCTCGTCAATGCTTAAACTGAGTTTTGTTTTTTAAATAGTTGTTTTTTAAGGCCCGGGAAAGGGCCTATCAGACGCACTGATCCCGGGAAATGGGAGGGCGGTAGACGGGGTTTATGACAGAGTTAGGAGATCGCTGGCAATAATCGACAACGGGTTCACTCAGTAACCTGGTGTGCATTACCGAAAATTGGACTACCCAAAAAGTGCTCCCCGAACAAAGTCCTTCGGAACAAGGACAACCAGCCGAACAGCAATTTGCATCGCAACACGCTTCGTCATTCTCATGGCTGTCGACTACGTTGTTGCCCGATAATGCTAAATGGGTCTTCTGGCTCACTGCTGACTCATGAGACGTACCACAGGGGGTGATTGTTACAGCTGCCTGCAACTGGCCTAAAAAGGAGGCAAGCAGCAATATCACACTCATTATACGAACACATGGACTAAACATATTCTGCGCTAAATTGTCTTTTAGTAATTTTGCTTACATTGCATTATGGCGGGTGGCCAGCCTGATTTTACGGGCGATGGCTTGTTGCCGTTTGCGTTCAGTTTCAGCGTAAACCGCGGCGCCAATTATCCCGGCTTCGTTGAGTAATGTGGCAGCCACTACGGGTGTCTTAAGCGTTAACAAAGACTCGAATTTTTCCATTTTTTTACTGGCACCGCCACCCAGAATGATTAAGTCTGGCCAGAAAAGCGCTTCCATCGTAGTTAAATAATGGTTGAATCTGGGGGCCCACTGTTTCCATTTCAAATCCTCGCGTTTCCGTGCTGAATCGGCGGCGTAACGCTCGGCCTCATGGCCATTATCCAGGTAGATATGCCCGAGTTCGGTATTGGGCAGCAACTCACCGTTGGTAAATACTGCGGTCCCCAGGCCCGTGCCAACCGCCACAAAGATCACTATCCCTTGTTTGTACTCCTGGCCCTTACCCAATTTAAACTCTGCCATTCCAGCGGCATCTGCATCATTAACGCAGTAGACATCACAACCGGTTGTTGCAGCGAACAGCTTTTCAATATGGGTATCGATGAAGGCATCATCGACATTCGCCGCGGTTTTTGCGACACCGTGCTGGATAGCGGCAGGAAAACCACATCCAATTGGCCCCTTCCACTGGAAGTGCGTCACTAACTGCTTGATTGTATCAGCAACAGCCTGGGGGGTGGCCGGTTGTGGAGTGGGGATTCGGTGACGCTCAGTCAACATCTCTCCGGTGGCGGTATCGACTATCGCGCCTTTAATCCCGGAGCCCCCGACATCTACACCTAAAATTCGCATAATATGTTCCCGACTATTATTTAAATTTAAGCCTACCAGGCTTTTGTAAAATCGCAAATGGCGCAATTATCCCTATTGCGACAGCGCTTTTTTCGCACCGGTCTGCAAGATAGTAATGCGATCCCCTTCATTTATGCCATTTTGGGAAAACCAATCGACATTCATTTCCAGAGCGTACAAGACGGGCGCAGAGCTGGGTACCGAAGTCAGATCCAGAGGCTGCATTTGTTTTATATCTACGATTTCACCGTCACTTTTAAAAAACGCCACATCCAAGGGGATTAGAGTGTTCTTCATCCACATGGATATCAGGCGTTCGCGGTCAAACCGGAACAACATGCCACAATCTTTGCAAAGTTCGGTGCGGAACATCAGCCCCCGGGCACGAAGCTCCCAGGTGTCAGCATATTCAACCTGCAAATGTTTACCGTTAATCGCAATTGAAGCCTGTTTAAACTCCTGTTCCTGAGGAGTTAACTCTTGAGCCTGGACGCTGCCAAACAATGCCAGACTTACCCATATCAGCCATGTAAAAAATTG
This sequence comes from Planctobacterium sp. R6, assembly GCF_055755215.1. Classification (NCBI taxonomy): domain Bacteria; kingdom Pseudomonadati; phylum Pseudomonadota; class Gammaproteobacteria; order Alteromonadales; family Alteromonadaceae; genus Planctobacterium; species Planctobacterium sp. R6. Next base: position 100,109 of record NZ_JBVTQY010000008.1, on the reverse strand, counting down.
ATTTTGTCGCATAATAACATCCATTTTTTCTCGCACTTTACTGTCTCTTTAACTAAAACAAAAGGACAATCTGGCGGCCCGGGGTCAACTCAGGCTGATTTGCTCTGGCAAATACTCCAGTCGTACCTTGCTGCCATAATGGACGCCCTTAATGGGCTGGCAAATGACTTCCAGCAAAGAGGCATCGTGAAAATGTTGGGTTTTGGTTTCCGGGTGGGGGTAATAAACAAATCCCTGATAGGCTTTACCTGAAAACCAAACCGTACACTCAGCAAAAGAAAAGGTTTCAGCGTTGAAGCCCGCTATCCAGGCCACCTTTTCAAAGCAATAAGCGGGATTGAGCATTCTAAACTGAGCCGGTGCCACTGAAATGTTTAATGTGCCTGGAAAATAACCCGTGAGATCCAATCCCAACGCCTTAAAAAAGGGCATTTGCAGGGACACACTTCCGCCCGGATAAGGACTGTCTTTGGCCATCCCTGAAGCAATTTGATGCCCCTGCACAACCACCCCATGGACAAATTTAGATTGTGTCATTTTGCGTTTTCCGATGATTCGCTTTGTACCTTGTTCAGTAACATTTTGGCGGGAATGCCTGGCTTAAGCATTCCGGATTCGACCTCTTTAATCAGATGATAAATTGCGGTATTTGCCGGTGCGGCCTGGTTAACCGATTCGGCAAGCTTTGCCACAGCTCCGTTTAAATAGTCTATTTCAGTTTTTCTGCCACTGCTCACATCCTCCCACATTGAAGAACGCGCCTGCGGATCGATAGCCAACATTTTCTGCGCAATCAGCGTAAACAGCCAGTCAGGCAACCTAAGTATAAAGGGGATCCAGTCCGGGGCCACGGCGGTAAGTTTCGCCAGTTTAATGTTTTTTGTCCGGCAGTATTGCAATAGCTCTGTCTGACACTGTGCCAAAACCCGTCGGTAATCTCGCTGTTGCAATTGAGATTTCAAAGGAATATCCGACAACGCATTGATGGCATTATTGAGATTCAGGAGTAACTTGCCCCACACAATCCCCTCCAGATTTTCATTCAACTCGCAACCCAGGCCATACTCCTGCCATGCGCTTTGCAACGCCATCAATGGGGCTCTGATTGGCAAATGCAGACCGCCCTCTGTAGCGCGATGAAAACGCGCGCCGGCGGATTGCACAACATTAAACGGCGTGATCCCGGCAAAGACTTTAAAATCCGGCATCGCCCGCTTTACCTGTTCCACGGCCCCCACCCCATTTTGCATACACAATATCAATGCACCGGGATTAGCATGTTGTTGCATTTCAGCAATGGCCGATTCAATGGCTGTACACTTCAGGGTAACCAGAATGATATCGGCTTGTTGCAACACCTGCGGGGAAGTTTCAAAGGGCACATCTGTGACCCGGTCATGTCGGCCCTCATAATCGCTCAGGGTGATTCCGCCAGCCTGCTGGATTTCATCTTTGATACGTTGCCGTCCCAGCAAAGTCACGTCGACATGCTGAAGATGTAAAATAGCCCCGATATAGCAGCCAATCGAACCTGCGCCATAAATAACTGTGCTCACAACGGTACCAGAAGTGATTAATACTGTTTCTAGGCTATGCCTGTGTCAGCATTTTTGCAATGTAAAAAGGCTGCGCACTTTTAATTGGCAGCCCTTAACACTTCCCGGTTTACTTTGAACAGCGATATAAGGCGTTGAGGTTGTGATAAAACAGCCTCAGCAACAATGCGATACACAGTAGTGCTAATAACGGGTACATACTCCCACCACTGGATTGACTGCGATTAAGTACCGTTACGGTAAGGGTTTGCGCTTCACTGTAAAGCTGGTTATCACTGGCCTGAATTCGAAATGACAACTGTGTTTTTTCGGAAACCTGCGGTGCCGTGAAACGAAGCTGTTGCTCATCAGCGTTGATAGCAACCACCACACCGGCGGTTTGCTCTACCTGAAACGTCAGCTCATCACTGTCAGGATCGCTGGCTTGCGGAGTAATCACCACAGACTGCCCTTCCTCAACCGTGATGCTGGAGAATGCCTGCAAGGTTGGCGCGTCATTCACCGGCGTTACCGAAACGGATACAGGTGTAGCACGCGCATACTTTCCGCTGCCATCAGCCACCTTGTAGGTAAACTGGTCGTTTCCACTAAAATCAGCAGCAGGCGTATAGCGAAACTGCCCCGCAACCAGCTCTACCGTGCCGTTCGCTGGCTGCGTTACCAGCTCCAGCGAAGCAGCATCCAGTCCTCCTGAAGCTTCAACAAAAGCCGTGGCAATCGCTTTGTATTCGATATCGAGGTTCATCTGCGATGTTAAGGTCACCGCCGTGCGGGTTTGGTCGTTGTCCAGTACGTCCAGGGTCATCGCTGAGTCTTCGGTCACTGTCAGTGTGTCAGCAACACCATAATCCAGCTCTCCCGTCAGTTGCAATTGTGCCTCCAGCGTGACCTTACCTTCTTCCACGGCTAACAATTTAAGTGCCGAACCCGATTGAGGTAACTGGCCTGTAGCCGGATTAAGTTCGTCGTAATAAAACTGCGTCACACCAATGGTGCCATCCCGATTTTCCGCGCCGACAGAAACAAACGCTGGTTGATAGGGAATATTGAGGTAATTGAACCAGATGTTGTCGGTGTTTTCCTGAATGATAAGTTGAAATGTAAAGCCTGAGCGATCAGTCTGTGGTTGTTCCGGATTGTCACCTTCCCCTTCAGGTATTTCATTCAGGTTAAAGGGTTGCACATTATCCCATTCAACGACCAGGTAGTTCAGGTCATCTATCACCCGAATCGCGGCGCGCATATGGCCACCGCCTGTGTCACTCTGTTCACTGGGGTCGATGAGGTCAAACTCTGTCCAGAATGGTGCTATTACATTATTTAGGTTATCAGCTTGCGGAAATTGCTGATTAAACAACGCGCTGAAATAGCTGATATTGCTCGCGCCTGGCACAGCAAAGCCATTATCAGTGACGGTAACAGTCTGGTAGTTTTCGCCATTAAACTGAAAATCAAAATCCAACACCAGGCTAAAACCATTGCACCCATTTGAACAAGGTAATGGCGCTACCTGAGCATCAGACAACAAGAAATCATCCCACAATCCCTGCGGGGCCAGAGACATGCTGCCAGCCATCAATTGCCCCTGCCAGTTGAGAGTCTGATTATCATCTGACAATGCAAATTCAGCAGTTATGGCATTGGTGACGGTTACCTCCTCGGAACCCGCCACAAATTGCGCGTTGTCTGGTGCAATAAGCTGCGCAGAAGCCTGCTCAGTAGTCCCAATGTTGCGCAGTCGCGTGGTGAAACTAACGGGGTCAGCAGACTGCAATTCAGTGCCATCGTAACTTACCAGCAAACTGCCTTCATCACTGGTATCGTTTGCATAGATCACCAGCGGCATGTGCTGCACATCTCCCTGACTGTTGGTGGCGGTCAGGCGGCCAAATACCCATTTATCAAACAGGATATGCTCGGGATTGGCTCTGGTAGCATCGACATTCAGGGCGATGTTGGCATGGTCGGCGTCTTCACCTTCTGGCGCTAACTCGATAACCTCCGGCGTAACTGTTCCAGTCGTTTCACCATCAAAAAATGCCACACTCAGATGCCACTGCTGTGTTTGAGATGTTTCGTTATACAGGGTGTTTTGATGATTACACTGGCCGATACAGGAAGGCGAAGACCAGGAAGGGGCTGCCAATCGCAGCCTGGCATTTAGCGCCGCCAGAGTATTGAGGCGTCCTGCCCCCTGATGAAATGCATTGGCCGGATCTATTCCCAATTTTATATCTGTCTCTGAAGTGGACATCAAAGCGGATTTTATCTGCTGCGGTGTCCATTGAGGATATTGCTGCTTTAACAAGGCGGCTGCCCCGGCAACCTGAGGCGATGCCATACTGGTGCCGGTCAACATTGCAAAGACCACATCGTCTTCGGTGCTATCGCCTGACACGGCAGTTGTCAGGCCACCTGGCCCATCGGGAAATGGGTCAAACACAAATTCGTCAGGCGAATAAGCAGACAATACATTGGTCCCCGGCGCAGCCATATCCGGTTTAAGTACCGATGGGTTGTTGTTTGGGCCAGTGGAACTAAACGGGTTTACAATATCCACATATTGCGCTTCTACGCCCTGCTCCGACTGATGGCTAATCGTTAGGCGGTAGTCTCCTGCATAGGCATCATCCACCAGAGTTAAGCCATTTTCACGCGAAACACCAAAAAGCGGGATACTGTAGACTCCCTCGTACGGCACAAACGGTTCATAGGTGCCCATACCAAAGGCACCGCCCTGATATATGAGTACCGCTTCACCGCCGCCACTTTTGATATTGTCAGCCACCTCTTCCAGCGAACAAAACGGGCGATAATCCACCAGCACAATAGCACCGGAAAAATAATCCGTGTCCATTGCTCCACAACCGCTATCGTCCAGTGGGCTAATGCTGTTTAAGGATTTTAAGGTTAACGTAATGGCTTGCTCAATTTGTTGATTATTCCCCTGGTACGCCAGGAATTGCTTGCCATTAACGCTGAGAGGATGCCCGATAAACCGACCGTGGGTGGTGTTTGCCACGGCAATTCCTGACTCGATACACGCCGGACAATTTATTGTGGCCCCAGGATGAGCGGTGTTGCCGGCGGCATTAACCACAACAATACCGGCAGCCTCGGCATTCGCAAAAGCCTGATTGTAAATCGAAGCCGCCGGGTCCTCACCACTGCCTGCACCCCATGAATTATTAATGATATCCGCGCCATCCAGTACCGCGGTTTCCAGTGCTTCCAGCAGCATAGTGTCAGTACCATAAGCCAGTCCCATATCACTCATGTATAGTGCCTTATACACCATCAGATAAGCACCTGGCGCCACACCGGAAATGTCCAGGTTTGCCTGGTTATAAGTAATGTTCAGCGGGTTCCCCACAGCAATACCGGCCACATGGGTGCCGTGACCATCAAAGCCTTTAGGTGAGTGATATTCACCGGCATAAACACTCATACCATGTACCGCCGGATCAATATAACGAGCAGCGATAAGCTTGTTATTACAAAACCCGGCGTCACCGTTTACCGAGCGACAATAATCTGGATTGGTGACAATATGGCTGTTGTCAGGTAGTTCCAGGGGGTCAAAACCGGCATCGTCAAACATCGGGTTTTCCGGGCGGATCCCGGTATCAATAACCGCTATTTTAATGCCCTTACCGGCCTCCGCCTGACCACCCAACAGCTGCCATGCTGACGCGGTTTGTGTTATCTGGTGGCTGGCATCTAAATCGACATAGCGCAACCGCACCGGATATACCGCTTTCACCTGTGCATGGGATTTCAGTTGTTTTAGTGCTGCATGATTTGCACTCACCTGGACGCCATTGAATAAAATACTGTGAGTAGCGTGAACCTGAAGCCCGGCAATCTCCGATTTGAGGCGCTTAACATTGGCTTTAAGCTGTGTCTCAATACGACTTTTCAGAGCCACATCCTGTGCATTTTTGCTCGCCAATCGATTTCCTTTGGCATGGCTATTCCCCTGGGACACTTGCTTTGCCAGGGGCGCTTCATAGAATTCCACCAGGTAACGGTCCTGCAATGCGCTGTTAGCGCGTAAAAAACTGGCTTCCATGCGTCTCTCAACTGCACGCACATCCACATCCCGGGAAATATGAGCCTGTCTGACGGGCGCCGGTTTTAACTCCTGAGACGTCTGAATTTGCGCTGTTGAGGCGGTACTGAAGATAATAAGACTCAATACCACCGAAACTGTCACTAACTGACCACCTACATTTTTCATTTTGCCTTCCTGAATCCACAACACTGGTAAAATTATGAACAATTGAGCGCACCCAAGACTCGCCATAATTGTTTAGAATTGTGTTCAAAGGTAATCGACGTTGAGTTCCGGTTTTATCGCTATACAAACCCTCGTTTCGGGCAATATGACGACCAGTAAATCAACGAGAAGATAATCATGAATACCAAAAATTACGCTAAATTTTGTGCTTTACACGACCACAATGCGCCGCTGCAATTAGTCAATATTTGGGATGCTGCCGGAGCCAGAATATTGTCGAAAATGGGAGCCAAAGCCATTGCCACCAGCAGTGCGGCCATCGCCTGGTCATTGGGGTATGCCGATGGCTACCAGATGCCACAGGAGCAGTTGCTGGCAGCGATAGAGCGAATTATCAGAGTCACTGAGCTGCCTGTTACCATTGATATTGAAAACGGCTACAGCGATGTCCCTGAAACAGTGGCCACACTTTGTAGTACATTGACAGACATGGGCGTTGTGGGAATTAATCTGGAAGATGGTCTGCAACCGGCTGAGGGACTTAGTGACAAAATTTCAGCAATCAACGCCATGACCAGTCAGCTGTTTATCAATGCCCGTACCGATGTTTTTTTGCATAACGCCAGCAACGAAACTCTCATGAGCGAAGAAACCCTGCGCCGGGCTCATCTGTATCGTGCTGCCGGCGCCAATGGCCTGTTTGTACCCGGTCTGAGCAATTTGCAGATCGCGCGTTCAATAGCACAACAGATACAATTGCCTCTCAATCTGATGGTGAGCCAGCAGGACGACATGAAGCAGGCCCGCCAGGCAGGCATTGCCCGTATATCAATGGGGCCTGCCCCTTTTCTAATGGCTTATTCTGGTTTAATCGCGCTGCAGGACGATAGCGCCCAACATCACAACCCATTGCAGTATGAAACCATGCAGAACTATCTGGGATAAAAAAACCGGGCTGCAAGGCCCGGTTCGGTTACAAATGAGCAATGCAACTTATCAGGACAAATTCAGCGTTGGAATAATGTTTTTCTTCGCTTTTTCTTCTGCCGCTTTAAAGTCAGGCATTTGATCAAAGTTCAGGTAACGGAACACGTCAGCGCTCATGGATTCGATTTTGTTGGCGTATTCCATATACTCCGCAGCAGTCGGAATTTTACCAACAATTGCTCCCACGGCGGCCAACTCAGCGGACGTCAGATAAACATTAGCGCCGTCCCCCAGACGGTTGGGGAAGTTACGGGTGGACGTGGATAAAACGGTCGCTCCGGCTTCAACTCGTGCCTGGTTCCCCATACACAGTGAGCAGCCTGGCATTTCAGTGCGAACTCCCGCTCGGCCATAAATATTGTAATAGCCTTCTTCCATTAGCTGTGCCTTATCCATTTTCGTTGGTGGTGATATCCACAAACGAGTAGATAAAGGCGCTTTGTTTTGGTCCAACAATTTACCGGCGGCACGGAAATGACCGATATTGGTCATACATGAACCGATAAACACTTCATCCACTTTGTCACCCGCCACATCTGACAGGGTTTTCGCATCATCGGGATCATTCGGGCAGCAAACGATTGGCTCCTTAATCTCGCTCAGATCAATATCGATGGTTTCCAGATATTCTGCATCATCGTCAGCCCGCATCAGTTGTGGTTCCGCCAACCACTCTTCCATCTTCTGCGCCCGGCGCTCGAGGGTCCTGGGATCACCGTATCCTTCGTTGATCATCCAGCGCAACATGGTAATGTTGGAGCGCAGATATTCGCTGATGGATTCTTCCGACAACTTAATGGTACAGCCTGATGCTGACCGTTCGGCTGAGGCGTCAGATAGCTCAAAGGCCTGTTCGACGGTTAAATCTTCCAGACCTTCAATTTCCAAAATGTTACCGGAGAAGATGTTCTTCTTACCTTTTTTCTCAACCGTTAATAACCCTTGTTTGATGGCGTATAACGGAATGGCATGCACCAGATCACGCAATGTAATACCAGGTTGCATCTTGCCTTTAAAGCGCACCAATACCGATTGTGGCATATCCAGCGGCATGACCCCGGTTGCTGCTGCAAAAGCCACCAGACCGGAACCCGCCGGAAAGGAAATCCCCAGAGGAAAACGGGTGTGTGAGTCACCGCCTGTACCCACCGTGTCCGGCAGTAACATACGGTTTAACCAACTATGGATGATACCGTCGCCAGGGCGCAGCGAAACACCACCGCGGTTCATAATGAAATCAGGTAGCGTGTGCTGAGTATCGATATCGACAGGTTTGGGATAAGCTGCCGTATGACAGAAAGACTGCATCGTTAAATCCGCAGTAAATCCAAGGCAGGCCAGATCTTTTAGTTCGTCACGAGTCATAGGACCGGTTGTGTCCTGTGAACCCACGGTTGTCATCTTAGGTTCGCAATAGGTGCCGGGACGGATACCTTCAACGCCACAGGCTTTACCGACCATCTTCTGCGCCAGCGTGAAGCCCTTACCCGTATCTTTGGGTTGTTCAGGTTTACGGAACAAATCAGAGGATTCCAGCCCCAGTGATTCGCGCGCTTTCTCGGTCAGACCACGACCGATGATGAGATTGATACGCCCACCGGCACGCACTTCATCCAGGATGACTTTTGATTTGTAGCCAAACTCTGACAAGAGTTCGCCGGTTTCGGCGTTCTGAATTTTGCCGTCCAGAGGGAAGATATCAATAACATCGCCCATTTCCAGTTTATCAACATCGGTTTCAAACACTAATGCACCGGCATCTTCCATGGTATTAAAGAAGATAGGTGCCACTTTGCCCCCGATACAAACGCCACCACCGCGCTTATTGGGTACGCCGGGTAAATCTTCACCAAAGTACCACAACACCGAGTTTGTGGCTGATTTACGGGAAGAACCGGTACCGACCACATCACCGACAAACGCCACCGGATGGCCTTTGGCTTTTACATCTTCAATTTGTTGCAGGGGGCCAGTTTCGCCATGTACTTCCGGCTCTATGCCATCTCGCGTCATCTTATACATTGCTCGCGCATGCAACGGAATATCCGGACGTGACCAGGCGTCCGGTGCCGGGGATAGATCATCAGTGTTGGTTTCACCGGTGACTTTAAAGACCGTCATGGTGATTTTTTCCGGGACTTCGTCACGCGCAGTAAACCATTCACCCTCCGCCCAGGACTCAATAACGTCTTTGGCAAACGCGTTGCCCGCTTTCATTTTGTCTTCAACATCGTGAAAGGCATCGAACATGAGCAACGTGTGTTTCAATTCTTCGGCAGCCAGTTCTGCCAGGTCTGAGTCGTCCAGCAACTCAACCAAGGTTGCTATGTTGTAACCGCCGTGCATGTTACCCAACAATTGCACCGCAGCCTCTTTGGAGATAATCGGCGAACTGGTTTCTTCTTTCACAATGGCAGATAAAAAGCCCGCTTTGACATAAGCAGCTTCGTCTACACCGGGAGGTACTCGCTCTGACAATAACTCTAACAGAAAGTCCTCTTCTCCGGCTGGAGGTGATTTTAGTAATTCAACTAAAGCAGCGACTTGCTCAGGGTTTAGTGGTTTAGGGGGGACGCCTTCCGCAGCGCGTTCCTCGACATGTTTGCGATATGCTTCTAACACAACAAGCTCCTCATAAAATGTTTCGCACAGACGTGCAAATTGCAATGATAATCATTCACGTTACGCTTATTTTCAAGCAACGCAATTCAGCGTGTGAATAAGCAATCATTTCATAACAGGATAAGAAAGAAGCCTAGTATAAAGAATCCAGACAATAAAGGAAAACCAGAGACGTATTTTCTGCGGAATAGCCGCCATAAACATCAGTTATATAATACTGAAATTTCATTAATGTCTGGAATACAACACAACAATGGTGTGTTGTATTCCATTGCTATTATTCCTTTTCAGGGTCAAATCGCCGCGCCTGCAGGGCTGACAATTTGGCGTAGTACAGATTTCGCTCAGATTGTTCCCAGGATTTCTCAGCGGCCACGCGCATGGCTTGAGCTGCACTTTCATAATCACCACGTTGGTATAAGCTCTTCGCCAGACCAAAATAAATTTCATCCAGGTAAGGGGCCAGGGCCATAGCCTTTTTATAATAATTGATAGCGCGGGAATGATTCTCTTCCTGATACGCTTCATGCCCTAACTTTATCCAGGCATAGGGATTATTATCGGGAAAATCCAACAATCGCTGCCTGATTTTTTCAGCTTCACGGGTCCGGTTTTGCGCCTCCAATAATACCGCATAGTTACTCAACATATTGGTATTATTCTGTGCTACAGTCATTCCATACTGGTAATACTGCTCAGACAATTCTGGCATTGCCAGGCGCCGATAAATGATAGCCATCAGATTAATGTTTTCCGCATCCTCTGGTGCCAGCTCCAGAGCCTTTCTGGTTAACCAAAAGGCATTACGGGTATCGTTTTCCAATAACGCATCAGCAGCCAGGTTGCGGTAGTACATACTCAAAAATAACGCCTCGCTGACTGCATTGCCCGGAACATCATAACGACTGGGAAAATAATCCACGACAAGTCTGGGCCGTATTAACGTAAGCACACCTTCCTTAGGTTGCCAGTTTGGATCGTACAAATAGGTGCGTACATGATATGAGAGCAACAGTACGTTGTTTTTTTGCTTAAACACCGGCGTTGCATTCACCATCTGAAAGCCCGTTTCAATGCCGGCCACCCGGGCCAAAGCCGTTGTCATCATCGCCAACGACAAACAGTTGCCGGCTTTTTCAGTCATTGCTTCAGATGCGGTGTAAGTGTTTCCCCGGTAATCAAATCCGTAGGTATAGCTCTCCAGGTAATTGTACAAGCGTTCATGTGGCTCTATATCAGCGCGATGGGGCGCATCATACCAGGCGCGAAACTCTGCAATTTGTGTATCAGTCAGTCGGAAAAGTTGCTGTTCATCATACTGTTGCAATGGCCCAACCTGGTTTGGAACAACAATCTCAGGCACCCTGTTTTTAAGCGCATTTTGACTATCCGCATCCCTGACTGCACAACCTCCAAGTATTGCTGTACAAATAATCGCTACAATAAGTTTTTTCAATCCTTTCAGTTCCTTAACTTCGTTTGCCCGACACAATAAAAAATTTTCCCGCAGGTATCAATCAGAAATGGCAATTCATGTAAAAACCGTAAATTTAATGCGCAACTTCTGTTAATTATTTGTAATGAATACGTATGCGAAACGTTGTCACCCTACCAACTTCCAGGATACAACTTAAACAACGCAAAACAATCAAACCACATTCACCCGGCGACAATAATCTAAACTTCATGACTAAAAATGAATTGATCCTGCAGAGGTTGGAACAAATCCGATTCGTCATCGCGGCGCAAAATCATGCCCTGGCGATGCTACTTCCCAACAAAAGTGACAAGCTTCACTCTTTGCGCGAGAGCGACTGTGATATCGGGCTAACAGTATTGGTTGAGCCTGGTTGTAAGCAGTTGTTTTTAGACGATATTCGTTGGCTTTCTGACATTCAACACATTGCTTTCGAGTTCAGGAGAAGCCCCGGGCATTTTCGCTTTTTATTTTCGGACGGTATATTTTGCGATCTGACCATTGTTGAAAAACAGGAATTAGAACCCCGCGAAATCAAAAACAACAGTATCGCCTGGTTACACAGCACGATGGATTCCGAGATTTTCGACGTTGCGGTGCCGCAAAGCACCCGACACAGTCCGGATACCATCGAAGAATACCGCGATCCGCAATGGCTGCTGGGTGAACTGCTAACCAATTTGTTAATCGGCTTAAGACGTTACAACGAGGGGGATAAGTTGTCGGCATTTTATCTGATCCAGCATCATGCGCTTTCCAGGCTGCTCACCCTGGTAGAGAACTGGGAACAAAAACAAGGCTCTGAATCCGTCAGTTTGCACATTGAACACCAGAGTTTTGAGCAAAATTTCCCGCAACTGGCCGATATCGTTGCGGGATTTGCACAGGGTTATGAGGCGTCACCACGCTCCGCCATGGCCATTCTTGATTATGTTGAACAACACGAAAGTATTAACTATTTTATCAAGGACCAAATTCTGAACCTGATCAAACCTCACAGCAATCTTCACTGAGCACAACCGGCTTAAACCCGTTGTACTTCTGGCTTTTTATCCCACTCCCGACACAACAGATACACCAGGATCGCAATCGAACCCGTGGCAGCAATGGCTATTAACCAGGGCACCGGATTCATCGCTCTGGACTTTGCATCTGCAATCATCCAACTACTAAACACCAGACAACTAACCACCAGGTCCAGTAAAATTTGTAAAGCGACGGGGGAAGCAAACCCGGAAAGCCAGATCCCCATATATCCCTCCTGAATTAGTACCCAGACGCTGTAACCACCGAATATCAACAAAGTCAAAAACAATAACACCACACGCAAATTCATAGTAACTCTCCAAATGAACTGTGCTGCTACGTTATCTGATGACAAGGTGTGACAGCAATTACCTGAAAGGTAATTGTACTGTGATTAAATTAGGCTAAATTGAAGGTACTTAAGGCCCTTTATACAGCGACAAGTCATCATGGAAATCAAACAACCAATATCGCCTTTTTCAGCGGTTTTAAAGAAATGGCGAAACTACAGAAAACTATCGCAACTGGCCTTGTCACTGGAAGCCAATATTTCACAACGGCATATCAGTTTTCTGGAATCCGGACGTTCGCGACCGGGCAAGGACACTATATTGCAACTGGCAGGTGCGCTGGACATGCCACTCAGAGACCGCAATCAGTTGTTGATCAGTGCCGGTTTTTCGCCAATTTACAATGAGAGAACCTTGAACGATGCAGCAATGACCAGTATCAACAACGCACTCAATATGATGCTGGCGCATCACGAGCCTTTTCCTGCGCTGGTTGTAGACCGCAACTGGAACCTTCACATGGCGAACCAGGCCACCAATAAATTGCTCGGCCTAATCGGCCCACCGGACAGCACTTTGTTTGCAGAAAACAAGCTCAATATCTACCGCCTGACCTTTTCCGACAAGGGGTTTCGTCCCTTCATCAGCAACTGGCAGGAAATCGCCAATCCGTTGCTGTTGCGATTGCAGCGAGAGGTAAACGCAGACCCGGACAACTCATTTCTGAACGCTTTGTTTGACGAAATGCAAACCCTGGCAGGCAGTTGTCATTATTCCAGTGCAGATATTGCAGCTACCATTGCACCAGTGCTTTCTGTGCACATTCGGGTCGCTAACATGGAGCTTAAACTCTTCAGCATGGTATCTGCTTTTGGTACCGCACTCGACGTCACGGCTTCAGAACTCAAAGTAGAAACGTTTTTCCCTGCCGATGAACTAACCCGGCAGTTTTTTATAACTCAAAGCGAATAACGGCGCCTGGTCAAACTCTGCTCTTTGGCTGGCCCTATGCCCGGAGGCATCTTTATGTGATCGCTGGAAAAACCTCTGTGACCGCACAGTGAGGCCTAAAAATCGAAGGTGCTATCTCCCATATCCTGCTTCACCCAGCCCTGGCAAAGAAGGGGATTTGAAAAAATCAAACGGTTGTTTCACTTCTGTGCAGTTCCTACTTATACTCACAGTAACTGAGTCGATAAATGTGGAATATTATGCAAGCCTTATCTGGTCTGGACGCCTCCTTCCTGTTTCTGGAAACCAATAAAATCCCGATGCATATTGGCGGAGTAGCCATATTAGAGGGCTCTCTTAGTTTTGACAGCTTCCAGCAATTTCTGGAGGAACGCATTCATTGTGTGCCACGATTAACCGAAAAATTAATCACCTCCCCATTAAATGTAGACCGCCCTCATTGGCGTTATGATGAAGATTTCGATATTAACTTGCACCTTCACCGCACGGCCCTGCCCCGGCCCGGAGGTTGGTCTGAATTGCGCTATTTAGCCTCCAAGGTGTTTTCCTTAAAATTAGATCGCGACCGCCCTTTATGGGAATTCACGTTTGTTGAGGGGATAGACAATATCCCTCAGGTACCAAAAGGTTCCGTAGCCTTAATTTCCAAAATTCATCACTCCGCATTTGATGGAAAATCCGGTGCACAACTGATGAGCATGTTATTTGACGTCTCGCCTAAGCCGCGAAAAGTGCCACAACCCGGGGAACGAAAAAAAGAGAAGTTGCCAGGCACAATCAGTATGTTGACGCAGGGAGCGATTAATTTAGCCTCCAGAACCACAAGGTTGCCAGGGCTGTTGTGGGAAACCGGCAAAGCAACAGTAAAAACCAGTTATATCGCAAAAGTACATGGCATTGACATGCCCACATTGCCATTCACCGCTCCGCCCACTCGCTTTAATGATATCGCAGGACCTCAGCGCATTTGGGATTCTTCCATTTTGGATCTCACACGGGTGAAAGCCATCAGAAAGGCTGTAAAAGATGCCACGCTGAACGACGTGGTGCTGGCGATCTGCGCCGGTGGTTTGCGCCGTTATCTGCTGGAAAAAAACGAACTACCTGAAAAACCACTGGTGGCCATGGTGCCGGTTTCCACCCGTTCCAATGAACAGCAGGAAGATATGGGCAACCAGGTCACTGCCATGTATATCCAGTTGGCCACCAACGAGGCTGACCCGATAAAGCGGCTGGAAACCATTCATATCAATACGGTTATCGGAAAGTTGTACCACGAAGCAATTGACGCTGAGAGTTTAATGGGTTTTGCTGAAGTCATCCCGTTTGGTCTTGCTGGTGTGGCTGCCCGTTACTACAGCAGAGCCAATATCGCCAAAAAACACAATCCCATTTTTAACCTGATCATTACCAATGTCCCCGGTCCACAAATTCCACTTTACATGGCCGGGCACAAGTTACATGTCAACATGGGAACCGCGCCCATTATTGATGGCATGGGGTTAATTATGCCGGTGTTCAGTTATAACGGTACGATTTCAATCAGCGCCACGTCCGCCACCAACCTGATGCCGGATATGAATGTGTTTGTGCGATACGTACGTGAAGCGGCTAATGAACTGGAAGCCGCCGCTTTGGTTGCGCTTTCAGAGACACCGGCCAGCGAGCCTATTGCGAAAAACACGACCGATGAGGCAGATGACATAGGCAGGCCGGGAGGCGAAAGTTCATGACAGCCCCATTGCTGAGACACACTCTGCTGGAAAGCCGCACCATTTTGGAATTTGCCGCGACTACCCTGGCATTGCCCTTCTTACTCAGAGCGCCTTCCGGCAAACATCCGGTGATGGTTTTGCCAGGCTTTTTGGCGGGTGATAACTCCACACTGGCACTGCGCCAGTTTCTGAAAATGAAAGGCTACCGAGCCTTTGGTTGGCAACAGGGGCGTAATCTCGGACAGCACATAGTCCCAACTGAGAAGATGATTCGGGAAGATCTGTTAGAGCGCGTACTGAACCTGGTAGAACAGGAAAAACAACCCGTGCACCTTATTGGCTGGAGCCTGGGGGGTATTCTGGCCCGGGAAATTGCCCGGCTGATGCCTGATATGGTGGCCTCGGTGATCAGTCTCGGCAGCCCGTTTAATACGCCAGAAGCCTCTGCTCCCATGGCATCACGAATTTTTAAACGATTCAATCAAAAACGCATGGGGGATGACTACATCATTCCACCCGAATTGGCACAAGCGCCGCCGGTTCCCTGCACATCGATTTATTCCCGCTCTGACGGCATAAGCCATTGGCAGGGATGTCAGCAACTCGGCCACGAGAAGCACTTTGAAAATATTGAGGTCAAAGGAAGTCATTTAGGGCTGGGTCACCATCCGGGCGTCATATGGCTTATCGCTCACCGACTGGCCGCCAATGCAGGCTGTCGAAGTTTGCAAGAGTGGCAACCTCTGAATACCAATGAGGCCCCGCGTTGGTTAGCAGGAGATATCGTAAGTCAGCATAATCATAGCCGGGAGGACTGATCAGCAGATTGACTTTTTATCCCCTGCGGTGTACTCCATAATGCTACGGTTTACCCTATAATGGTAGTTGTCTGAATCTCAAGCGGGGGTGCTATGTTACATAGTCTAAATTCACTTGAAGGATATAAGATTATCGGTAGTGATGCCGAGCTGGGTTACTGCAAAGACTTTCTGTTTAACGACGAAAGTTGGAATGTGCATTATATGTTGATCGACACCCGTAAGTGGTTGCCCGGCGGCAAAAAAGCACTGGTGCATACGCGACTGATTGACGCAATCGACAACAGTCGCAAGCAGATTTCACTGCAACTTAGCAAACCGGAACTTAAAGACAGCCCGTCTTTGCTCAGCAACGACCCCATTGCCCGTGCCTATGAAAAAACCTACATGTGCTATTTCGAATATGCCACCTGGCATGTGGGCCCGGAGCCTCTGGATACCTATTTAACCGGAGTACATCCGGAACAGGTAAAACTGGTGGGGTCGCCGAAGGAGCCTGCCTCTGAAAAAAACCACGTGCATTCAGCCAATTTTGTAGAAGATTACGAATTACAGTCTGATGATAACAAGCATGGCCATATCAAAGATTTTGTGCTCGATTCGAATAACTGGGATATTGCTTTTCTGGCAATCGTCATGAACAAATTGCTAGGCCATGAAAACCCCATTTTGCTCAAACCTACAGCGCTGGAAACCATTCACTGGCCCAGTCAAAAAGTACTGGTAAACCTGACAGCGAAACAGATCAATCAAAGCCCGATTTATCACCCCAGGCTGTTACCAGCAGCGGAGCATTCCGAGCTTTTATAAAATAATATCTATTTAATATTGGCTCAAAACCGGCTGAAAAAGCCACTCACTCCACGAACAAACCACTTTGGATACAAGCGGGACCATTGCACCAACGCCTTGTTGTGAAATTTATGCACATAAATGGTGTCCCCTTTCATCACAGCCTGATAGGCATCTTTCACCAGTGATTCCGGGGATACTTTCAGAAAACCCGGAACGATATTTTCCAGCCCGTTGCCCGCCAGCATCATATTGGTATTAGTAAACCCGGGACAAACACAATGCGTACTGACATGGCTGTATTTAATTTCTTCACTCAGCGCCTCGGTGAAAGACAAAACAAACGCTTTTGATGCCCCATAAACGGCAAATTTTGGGGTCGGCACAAAGCTGGCAATCGACGCGACATTGACAATTTTACCATTGTCTCTGGCTAACATCTGCGGCAGAAACTGCCGAGTCAGACGAACCAGCGCATTGATATTAAGTGCCAGCAACTGTTCAATCTTGTCAGGATCACTGTTGCAAAAGTCTTCCACATACATCTGACCGGCATTATTAATCAGAATATCCACCTGCAATTCTTTATCCACCAGCTGTTGCGCCAATGACACGGCTGCATCCTGCTGAGTAAGGTCCTGGGCAAGCACAGTGATCTTGGCTGCATATTCCCGGCGTAAAACTTCGGCCAGTTGATTGAGTTTATCTTCCGACCGGGCAACCAACACCAGATCATGTCCCTGACGCGCAAACTCCTCAGCGAAACACTTGCCGATACCTTCTGAAGCGCCGGTGATCAGTGTCAGATTAAGTTCAGGGTGAATCATGCAGTGTGTCCATTAATTACCATAATTAACAGTGTAGAAGGTGATCAGGGGAATAGGAATATTTAACTAAGTCTGAGGTTATTTTTCATCGTCAGCATCAAACAAAGATGACTGGCTGGCAACCGAAGGCGCATTTTTTTGCGCCTGATTTTGTCGATACATCACGCGTTTTTTACGCAATTTACACGCGGCGATAATTTGTTGCTTAACAGCATTATCTACCTGATGCCAATAGACACGCTCATCCCTGCTGCGAAAACAGCCCTTGCAGTAACCCTTATTATTAACCTGACACACGCCAATACAAGGGCTGGGGATCTCGAAAAATTCCAGTTGCTCCATAGCTGTGTTATAGAGGGATTATGATATTTGCACAAGGTGTATAAATGCACAGTGGTAGCAAAAGTTATGCTGTACATACCCCCCATTTAACCAGCCGTTGTTGACCCTGGCCTTATATTTTCATCGTTTTGCAATTGTAACCGCCCCGCGGAATCAGGAAGTTCTGCAGGCTCCGGTGGCAGTGCTTTGGTATTACAAACCCCACTGTTTTTTACAACAGTTGAGTCTCTATGCCACTGACACTGCTAATTTTATTGAAGAGTTGTAGCGCAACCGGAAGAATGGCGGTAGCTATTCCTCGTCAGCCAGTTTTTGCTTCTTTACCAGCCCATATATCTCATAATTTAACGCTAAAATACCAAGCAATGCCGCCGCAATAAAATAATCAGAAAGGAAGATATAAAGGTTGTTATTTAGCGCATCAAACGCAGCCATAAAGAAACAATAAACAAGATTAAAACCAACAATAATGTTGCCGAACAATTTTATGTTTTTCATAGTGTAATAACGCGTCCATCAGGACGCGCCCTAATTATTGACGTCTGTGAATAGAATCGTATAAGCCACGGCCCAAACCTGCACCAAAATCAGCCGCAGTCTGAAGTGCACCAATATAACCAAAACCCCACATCAGTGCGCCAAGCACCGGAGCCACTCCACCACTGATGGCTTCAACATCTTCATCAGTGAGCGGTGAGATTGCTTTTTTGTGGTTAATTTCTGCTGCTCTGCATTACTACTGAACAGCTATATCCTACAGCCTGAAATCAAAAATAAAACTGTACCGAAGTACAGGTTTTCGCCCAGAGACACCCAAAATAAGCCTGATCAAATACGGCTACAGTAGGCTACTGTGTTTTAAGCTGGCAATCAAAAAAGGGCCGCAATTGCGACCCGTTTCTTACCAAACATACAAGTTAGTTACCAGATTTTAACTCTGTCTTCCGGCGCCAGATACAGGGCATCTTCCGGACTGATATCAAAGGCCTGGTAGAACTCGGGCACATTGCGCACCGCACCATTCGCTCTGAAGTGGCTGGGTGAATGGGGGTCGGTATCAATCTGATTGCGCAGCGCCTCATCGCGATACTTGTTAGCCCACACCTGGCCAAAACCCAGGAAAACTCTTTGTTCACCGGTGAAGCCATCCATTACCGGTGCTTCTTTACCGTCCAGAGAGAGTTGATAAGCTTTAAGCGCGATACTGATACCGCCAAGATCACCGATATTTTCTCCCAACGTAAATTCGCCATTTACGAAAACACCCGGCAGCGCTTCAAACTGATTGTACTGCTCGATTAATTGCGCCGTGCGATTCTCAAACTCCTGTTTGTCCACATCAGTCCACCAGTTGCGCAACACGCCATCACCGTCAAAAGTGCTACCGGAATCATCAAAACCGTGGCCAATTTCATGTCCAATAACAGCGCCAATACCACCGTAGTTAACAGCATCTTCAGCTTCCATATTGAAAAATGGCGGTTGCAGTATTGCCGCCGGGAAAACGATTTCGTTCATAGGCGGATTGTAATAGGCATTGACGGTTTGCGGGGTCATGGCCCATTCATGTTTTTGTACTGGCCCACTCTGTTTTTCCAACATTTGCTGGTACTGCGCTTCGGACGAACGCATCAGATTGCCGTATAGATCGTTAGCATCCACTTTCAGCAATGAATAATCACGCCACTTGTCGGGATAACCAATTTTAGGGGTAAACTTGGACAGTTTATCCAGCGCTTCTTTTTTGGTGTCTTCTGTCATCCAGGTGAGGTTTTTAATGCTGTCTTCATAAGCCAGCAGCAGATTCTCTACCAGCTTTTCCATGCGCGCTTTTGCTTCCGGCGGAAAATGCTGCTTAACGTAAACCTTACCAATGATTTCGCCGACATGATCATTCAACAAGGAAACGCCACGTCGCCAGAGAGGGCGAGGCTCTTCTACGCCGTACAAGGTTTTACTGTAAAACTCGAAGTTTTGAGCATCAATCTCTTCATTCAGGCGAGAAGCCGTGGCATTGACCAATCCCCACTTCAGGAACGTCTTCCAGTCTGCCATCGGTGTTTGCTGGATAATGTCGTTGAGCTGCTGCATATAATCCATCTGGGTCACCACCAGACCATCCAGATTGGATAATTGCGCCTCTTCGAAAAACACATTCCAGGGGAAGTCAGGCATCACAGTGGTCAGTTCTGGCAACATCACCTTGTTGTACAAAGCCACCATATTGCGGGTTTCTTCTTTTTTCATGTGGTGACCAGCAAGCCTGGTTTCCAGCGCCATAATGGTATTGGCGTTCGCTTCGCCATCACCTAAGCCGGTTAACTCAAACATCTTTGCGATATGGGCCAGATATTTACTGCGGATTTCCTGACTGGCTTCGTCCGCTTTAAAATAGTACTCGCGATCCGGCAATCCCAGGCCAGCCTGCCAGCTGTAAATCATATAGGTTTCCGGATTTTTGAAATCCACATATTGCCCAATGACAAAAGGAGCACCAAAACCATACTTGCTGGCACGCGCAAAATACCTGGCCAGGTCTTCTTGAGATTCAATGGCGTCAATGACAGCCAGTTCACCGGCTAATGGCGTTACGCCCAGCGCGTTACGCTTCTCCATATCCATATAGGAATTATACAAATCTCCTACTTTTTGCTCGTCAGTTCCTTGCGCAAAATCCCCTTCAGCCGAGGCATTGATAATTTCCAATACCTTTTCCTGGGCTTCATCACGCAAAATACCGAAACCACCATAACTGGCTTTGTCAGCCGGGATTTCTGTTTTGTCATACCAGCTGCCATTGACGTAGCGGAAAAAATCATTGCCGGGCCTGACACTGGTATCCATGTTCTCGAGGTAAATACCCGAGCTGTAGGATTGTTCTGCCGTCGCTTTTTGTGCCTGAGGCTGTTCTGATGAGGCGGTTTCCTGTGGCGCTTTGCTGCAACCCGCAGCAGTGAGGCCCAGTGCCACCGCGACACTTAGAACCAGTATGTTTAGCTTCTTCATGGTGTTCCTTAATTATTGTTTTCTGTCGATTACTCAGTGTACTTTCAGCCAGGCAACAAGGCAAAACCAATCACTCACATTTTGTTGAGTGCCCTTAACAAGTCGAAACATTGTGGAGAGTTAAGTTGGAATGGTAACGATGAACAGGCAAAGGGTCAGGATTAGGGTTTATCCGGTTGCTTTTTCAACAGCCCATACATATCGGTGACGTCTGTACCAAACAATGAATCCAGTTTATCGCTGCAGGTTTCGCATAACCCCGTCTCTGAGGGCAACATTTTTTTGTTGCAATGGGTACAGCGGGTTTTACCACTGAACCTGGGTGAGCCTTTTGATAAATCCAGAAACACAATCGATTAGGTAAGTTGATTACAATATTAAAAATATACCGCAAGCTCAGTCCCCACCAGAGTGAGCGATTGCAGCCATAGCCTGTAAGACTTTTCGGACATTTATGTGAGATCAACGAATAAGTATTTAAAAGGTAATATATTTATGCGAACATGCGTTTTCTTGTCCTTTATGCAGTATTATTATGGAAAGAACCCCCTCCGCCACTGAAAGCCTCAATGAATTATCGTTCGAACTGGGATGTATGGTAATACTTACCTTTGTGCTTGGTATCGCTACCGGTTTGCTTATCTGGGGGATAAACGTTGCTGATTTTGTTCAGTTTAACGCTACATCTGTGTTACTAAGTACATTTGCATCAGCCCTGACAATTGGCCTTTATTTTTACATCAGTTACGCCCGTGCCATTTTCAAAAGTCTGAAAGACGTTACAATTCAGGGTAACTAATCCGGTAGTTTGTTTATAACGAGCGCGGTGTTTTGCGAGACACCGATTTCTTCAGGTATGGCTTCGGGCATGATCTGCTCCAGGTTTAGCAACAACGGCACATGAGTTCAGTGTGAATTATTTTTTCCTATATAATTTTTTATTCAGCATTACAGTGTTCTATTTACCGCTGTCTCGTTTCTCATTTTCTGAAGAAAGTACGATTAACCTGAGCATTAACTTCTTAATTTTTGTTGCGATCACGACCATGGTGTATTTCAGAGGCAGATATGCACTGAAAGTTAAAGACGGCTCATTGTATTGCTATAACTTTCCATTTTTGAGCAAGTTCCCATGTGAAGAAATAAAAGAAATGACGTTAAGTAACAAAAACGTCAGGCTGAAACTGAAGGCTAAAGAAGTTGATATAGATTATTTTTTCGGGATTCAACATGCCATTCACACCGATGTTTTGCAGCTCAACGTAGCAACTGAATTCACCAAAAATTAGCGTTTAACTACCCGATTGCATTAAACAAAAAAGGCCGCTTGCGCGTAATGCCAGTCAGTTAAGCTGACTGGCATTTCTTTTTTTAGTCGGATAACGCGCTTTTTTCGGCTTTATCCACCTTGGATAACTCCGTCCTTCTCTTCTTTCAGGCAATATTAAATAAGTCATCGTAGTAATTAACGCTTTGTAGTGTTTTGGGAGATTTCCTGCACTTCTTAATGGTAGCGATGCGAAGTATTGAGTTACCGCCATACAACAACTGGTGAAGCTTAATTGGTTTGGTAAAATATCCCCTTTCTCCCTGGCTGCAATTGTCATGGCATGCCTGATAAGGTTGTAGGACAACAACACACCCCATAGCTCTTGCTCTACCATGTCTGGACGTTTACTGCGTAGAGTATAAACGGAGTTCAGAAGCGATTGCTTCATTTCACGATACCCCATTTCGATTTCCCATCGGTATTGGTACAACTCAACAATCTCCTTACCTGGAAACCTCAGACTGTCGATCATTGATGTTAGTATGTAGTATTCTTTCCCTTTGATTGTCTTGTTCAGCAACCGGGCTTCGATTGTTGCAGGTAAATCTTCAAATCGCTTTCGAGCTTGTGGCGTTGATGTCAGCCGAACCAGGCGATCCCCCTTTCCTAACTCTCGCAGCACCTCAAATTGCAGGTCTTTGCGAGCCGGAATAAGCCAGTGCCGGTGTTCACCAGTAGTATTCCAACGATGGAGTAAACCTAATGAATAATACCCCTTATCAAACAGAGTCCGGGAGTGGTCTGGAGTATCTTCAATGAGTTGTTCTGCCAGAACCATTTCATTCGTACGATAACCGGAAAATACACTATTAATCAGTTGATGGCTGGTGACTTCCATATGGCAAACCATACGTATTTTGGGGAAGGCGTCTTCTGCATATTGGTTGCTCTGACGACCAAACTGTTGATCATTTTCAGGTGTATCCGGAGTGCGCCATACAACACCGTCCACAGCCAGCAAATTTAACCCACACCAGGTTTCAAAGTTATTCTGTTTATAACTGTTGTCTGCCATCAACCGAAAAACTTCTTTAACTGCATCCGCTCCCAATCTTTGTCTGGCCTGCACGACAGCACTTGGGGCAACCAGTGGGGTTTTCCCCGGCAGTGCAATGTCCAATTGATTAGCAATATCCCATACAGATTGTTGCCGGAAAAGGCTCATGCCAATAACTGACCACAATACAACTTCAAGAGGCAGACGCCTTTTTCTTACTGTCGCGACACCGGCATTTTCCAGTGCTTGCGCAATTAGGGTGGGAGATAATAACTCAGAGAACTTTTCAAAAGTGTTAAATGTATTGCAGGCTTTAAGTGTTTCAGCCAAATTTGTTTCAAGATGCACAAAAAAATCCGATGACCTTACGATCATCGGATTTTGATCCTCTTCTGCCGAATGTCAACTTCTTAACTGATCGGCATTACGCTTGCGCGACCTTTTAAAAGTTCAACACGCTGTGGTTAATTACTTCTTCTTTTTTGCCTTTGGATTTGGCAAATCAGTAATAGAACCTTCGTACATTTCTGCCGCCAGGCCGATAGACTCATTCAGCGTTGGGTGAGCATGGATAGTCAATGCGATATCTTCCGCATCTGCACCCATTTCAACCGCAAGGCCGATTTCGCCCAGCATTTCACCGGCGTTGATACCAATCATGGCACCACCTAATACGCGATGTGTGTCTTTGTCGAAGATTAATTTAGTCATACCTTCGGTACGACCAGAAGCAATCGCACGACCAGAAGCCGCCCACGGGAATGTCGCTGTTTCTACTTTTAAGCCCTGTTCTTTCGCTTCTTTCTCGGTAACACCTACCCAGGCAACTTCCGGATCAGTGTAAGCCACTGAAGGAATGCAGCGCGGATCGAAGTAATGCTTCATACCAGAGATAACTTCAGCAGCCACATGGCCTTCATGCACCGCTTTGTGAGCCAGCATTGGTTGGCCAACCAGGTCACCAATGGCATAGATGTTATTTACGTTAGTACGCAGTTGCTTATCAACGTTAATAAAGCCACGATCATCAACGTTTACACCGGCTTTATCAGCGTCAACCAGCTTGCCATTTGGACGACGGCCAACCGCTACCAACACTTTGTCGTAACGCACTGGCTCTTTAGGTGCCTGCTTGCCTTCAAAGGTAACATATAAGCCGTCATCTTTAGCTTCTACAGCAGTCACTTTGGTTTCCAGCATTACGTTGAACTTATCTTTAACGTACTTCTGATAAACCTTGATAATATCTTTGTCGGCCGCCGGGATAAGCTGGTCAAGGAACTCAACCACGTCAATTTCGCTACCCAGCGCGCGATATACCGTACCCATTTCCAGACCGATAATACCACCACCTAACACCAGCATTTTGCCAGGGATGTCTTGCATCTCCAACGCACCGGTTGAATCAATGACGCGAGGATCATCATGTGGGATGAATGGTAAAGTAACCGGCTCAGAACCTGCGGCAATAATGGCGTTGTCGAAGTTAATCGTGGTCACACCGTCTTTGCCGTCAACCACCAGGGTGTTGCTACCAGTAAACTTGCCATAACCCTGAACATGTTTAACTTTACGCATTTTCGACATGCCAGACAGGCCTTTAGTGAGCTGTCCGATAACACTGTCTTTCCAGCCACGAACCTTATCCAGATCGATTTGAGGCTCGCCAAAAGTCACACCATGAGCGGCCATTTCTTTGGCATCATCAATAACTTTCGCAACGTGCAATAAGGCTTTAGAAGGGATACAGCCCACGTTCAGACAAACACCACCCAGGGTGTCGCGCGCGTCTACAAGAATGGTTTCGATGCCTAAGTCTGCTGCACGGAATGCCGCAGAGTAACCGCCTGGACCGGCGCCCAGCACTACCAGCTGAGTTTTAATTTCGCTCATGATGACCTCAAAATTGTGTATTTGGTTGTTCTATCTTGTTCTGCTGCATTAATTGAGGGCAGCAAATAACTCATTGTTCTTGTGGCCTTTCACCCTTTTTCAATGAGGCTTAAGCCATAACTCGGGTACAAACGCCGCAAGTGTAAACAGCAAATGCCATAAAGGCAAAGGCAGGAAGTGATTCCTGCCAATTTCTGTTTACATAACCAGGCGACGGATGTCGCTAAGTACCTCAGACAGGTGCACCGCAAAGCGGGCCGCCAGGGCACCGTCGATAACCCGGTGGTCGTAAGACAAAGATAACGGCAAGGTTAACCTTGGCTCAAACTCTTTACCATTCCACTTGGGTTTCATATCGCTTTTCGATACACCCAATATGGCGACTTCTGGCGCATTTACAATAGGCGTAAACGCGGTACCGCCAATCCCGCCTAAGCTGGAAATGGTGAAACATCCACCCTGCATATCAGCCGCCTTCAACTTACCGTCGCGGGCTTTTTGGCTGATTTCCATCAATTCACGCGAAATTTCAATCACGCCCTTTTTGTCCACATCACGCACAACGGGTACCACCAAACCATTAGGCGTGTCTACCGCAATACCAATATGCACATACTTTTTCAGAATCAGGGCTTCACCCGACTCTGACAAAGAGGAGTTAAAGGTTGGGTATTCCAGCAACGCACTGGCAGCTGCTTTCATGATAAAAACCAGTGGGGTGATTTTCACGCCCAGCTTTCTTTTCTCATTGATGGCATTCTGCTCTTTGCGGAAAGCTTCCAGATCGGTGATATCCGCATCTTCAAATTGTGTAACATGCGGGATAGTGACCCAGTTGCGGTGCAGATTAGGACCAGAAAGCTTCTGAATACGGGTTAATGCCTGCTCTTCGATTTCACCAAACTTGCTGAAGTCGACTTTAGGCTGTGCCAGTACCTGTAAACCGCCTGCGCCTGCTGCCGTCGAGCTGGCGGCATTAGCTTTAGGACGAGACAATTCATACTTCACATAAGACTGTACGTCTTCTTTCAGAATACGACCTTTGCGCCCTGACCCTGACACCTGAGTCAGGTCTACGCCAAATTCACGCGCTAAGCGGCGAATAGAAGGCGAAGCATAGACGCTACCCGACTTCGGCTTTTCGCCGGCAGACGGATGATGTGGCACTGGTGGTGCTTTAGGCGCAGGAGCCGCTGGTGACGGAGCCGGAGCTTCGGCTTTTGCCGCAGGAGCAGACTCACTTTTTGTAGCAGGTGTTTCGCCAGCCACTTCCAGCATGATCACCGGTGAGCCTTTGCTCACCTTATCACCGGTTTTCACCAGCATTTCTTTTACCACACCGGCTTTAGGCGAAGGCACATCCATGGTGGCTTTGTCGGTTTCCAGAGTGATTAAGCCGGTTTCGGCATCAATACTGTCTCCGACACTAACCAGCACTTCGATAACGTCAACATCGGCTGCATCACCAATATCAGGAACAGAGACTTCTATCACGCTGCTGCCTGATGCTGCGGCCGCAGGTTCTGCTTGCGCCTCAGGTGCAGGTGATGCAGCAGACTCTTCACTGGCAGAGCCACCGTCGCTGGTCTCCAGTAACAGCACCAGACTGCCTTTAGAAACTTTGTCACCCACATTAATTTTAAGTTCTTTCACTACACCAGATTTAGGTGCAGGAACATCCATGGTGGCTTTGTCGGTTTCCAGCGTGATCAGGCCATCTTCGGCCTCCACGCTGTCGCCAGCTTTCACCAACACTTCAATCACATCAACATCGGAAGCATCGCCAATATCAGGGACTGTTACCTCAATAACACTGCCACCAGAAGCAGGTTTAGCTGCCTCAGTTTCGCTTTGTTCTGCTTCTGCAGGAGCTGGAGCCGGTGCTTGTTCAGCCTTCTCCGAAGATTCTTCTGATTTAGCGTCTTCGGTATTCGCATCTTCTGAATCCGCTGATTCCATTTTCATAATCAGCTTATCCTGACCCACCTTATCACCTACAGCCACCAGAATTTCGGTGATCTTACCGGCAAAAGGCGCGGGAATATCCATGCTGGCTTTGTCACTTTCTACAGTGATCAGCGAATCTTCAGCTTCTACACTGTCGCCAACACTGACACAGACTTCAATAACTTCGACTTCTTCGCCGCCCACATCCGGGACTAAAACATCATTGCTCATTGCTATTCTCCCGTTTGTTTACGCGTTCAGCGGATTAATTTTGTCAGAGGAAATACCAAACTTGTCGATAGCACCGGTGACCACTTTGGCGTCGATGTCGCCCGCTTTGAGCAACTCAGATAAGGCTGCAAGCACCACGAATTTCGCGTCTACCTCAAAGTGGTTACGCAGGTTGGCACGACTGTCTGAACGACCAAAACCATCGGTGCCCAACACTTTATACGCACCTGGTACATAGGCACGAATTTGCTCGGCAAAGGACTTCATGTAGTCCGTTGCAGCGATAGTCGGACCTTTCACACCGGCTTCCAGTACTTCGGTAACGTACGCTTTTTTCGCTTCGGCCGTTGGATTCAGCATGTTCAGGCGTTCAACGTCTTGTCCGTCGCGGCCCAGGTTGTTGAAAGAAGTCACACTGTACACTTCTGAGGTAACACCAAAATCCTCTGCCAGCATAGTGGCTGCTTCGCGCACCTGCTCCAGGATAGTACCGCAACCTAACAGCTTCACTGACAATTTAGACTTTTTAGCTTCCACCGTATCCAGCTTGTAGATACCTTTGACTATGCCTTCTTCAACACCGTCTGGCATTGCCGGTTGTACATAGTTTTCGTTCATTACCGTAATGTAATAGAACACGTTTTCCTGTTCCTGGAACATGCGACGCATACCGTCCTGTACCACCACAGCCACTTCGTAACCATAGGTAGGATCATAAGTAATACAGTTGGGAATCGTATTCGCCTGAACATGGGAATGACCATCCTGATGCTGTAAACCTTCACCATTTAGTGTGGTACGCCCAGCCGTGCCACCTACCAGGAAGCCACGGGCCTGTGAATCACCAGCCGCCCATGCCAAATCACCAATACGTTGGAAACCGAACATGGAGTAGTAAATATAAACCGGGATCATTGGCAGGTCGTTGATAGAATAAGACGTACCTGCGGCTAACCAGGAAGCCATGGAGCCTAATTCATTGATACCTTCCTGCAGCACCTGGCCTTTTTTGTCTTCGCGGTAATAAGCGACCTGATCAGAATCCTGGGGCTCGTATTTCTGCCCTTCGTGGGCATAAATACCCACCTGACGGAACAAACCTTCCATACCAAAAGTACGGGCTTCATCAGGAATAATAGGTACTACACGCTTGCCGACTTTTTTGTCTTTCAGCATGGCAGTAAGTACTCGTACAAACGCCATGGTAGTGGAGATTTCACGACCATTGGAGCCTTTAAGAACGGCATCAAAAGCACTCAACGGCGGCGCTTCAAGTGTTTCAGAGCTTTGCGGCAAACGCTTGGGCATGTAGCCGTTCAACGACTCGCGACGAGCGCGCAGATAGCGCATTTCTTCGCTGTCTTCTGCGAATTTATAGTAAGGCAGATCAGCCAGTTGTTCATCAGCCACAGGAATATTAAAGCGATCGCGGTATTCTTTGATTGCTCCTGTATCCATTTTCTTCACGTTGTGGGCGATGTTCTTACCTTCACCAGCAGTACCCATGCCGTAACCTTTTACGGTTTTAGCCAGGATCACCTGAGGGCGGCCTTTGGTCTTAGTCGCCTTGTCATAGGCAGCGTATACCTTCACCGGATCGTGACCACCGCGGTTCAGACGCCAGATGTCGTCATCTGACATGTTAGCGACCATTTCTTTTAATTCGGGATATTTACCGAAGAATTTCTCACGGGTGTAGGCGCCACCTTTGGCTTTGAAGTTCTGATATTCACCGTCAACGGTTTCCATCATCAGATCCATCAATTTGCCGGAAGTATCGCGCGCTAACAGTGGATCCCAGTAACGGCCCCAAATCACTTTAATGACTTCCCAGCCGGCACCGCGGAATGTACCTTCCAGTTCCTGAATGATCTTGCCATTACCACGTACCGGACCATCCAGACGCTGCAGGTTACAGTTGATAACAAAAGTCAGGTTATCCAGGCCTTCGCGCGCTGCCAGGCCAATCGCCCCCAGGGATTCAGGCTCATCAACTTCACCATCCCCCATAAAGCACCATACACGCTGATCAGAACAGTCTTTCAAACCACGGTCAGTTAAATATTGTAGGAATCGTGCCAGATAAATGGCCTGCATCGGACCAAGGCCCATAGAGACTGTGGGGAACTGCCAATAGTCTGGCATTAGTTTCGGGTGCGGATAAGAAGACAAACCTTCGCCATTCGCTTCCTGACGGAAGTTGTTTAGCTGGTCTTCAGATAAGCGACCTTCGATGTAAGAACGGGCATAAATACCAGGTGCGGAGTGGCCCTGTACAAACAGGTAATCGCCGCCGCCGTTATCACCCGGGGCACGGAAGAAGTGGTTAAAACCAACATCATAAAGCATCGCTGAAGATTGGAAACTGGAGATATGACCACCTAATTCCAAATCCTTTTTAGACCCTCTCAAGACCATCATCATGGCATTCCAGCGGATCACGTTTCGGATTTTAGTTTCCATAGTCTGGTCACCCGGCATTGTGGGTTCCTGACCAGCGGGAATGGAATTAATATACGCGGTGGTGGATTTATGAGGTAAATGAACGCCACTGCGGCGTGCTTTATCAATCAAAGATTCCAGCAGGAAATGAGCGCGATCTGCGCCTTCTTCTTCCATTACTGCATTGAGTGCGTCTAACCATTCTTGCGTTTCTTGTGGGTCCAAGTCTGGTTGCATCGTATCAGCCATGCTGTGTTCCTATGTTTGTCGTTTTAACCTGAGCAAGCGCCAATTTAAGTTGGTACTTACCATAATAAAAAGGATGAACCGCTAACAATTCATCCTGTAAACTAGTGTGAGCGTTTGCCCCCAACCTCAATACGGCGCAAAGCGCGCTGCATTTGAGTATCCTCTGAATTAATTTCCAGAAGCGTTTTTTCAATAAAGGCCAGATGCTCATTACTGGCTTGTCTGGCCAGCTCCGGATTACCGGAAACAATCGCGGCCACAATTTGTTTTCGTTGCTGATGTATCTGCTGATACTCATCAGGGCGTTTGCGCAATAACGCCAGGTTGCCCTCTATGTTGTCTTTCAATACATCCAGTAAATTACCCATGATGTGCAGCAATACGACATTGTGAGAACCTTTAGCCATACACAGATAAAATTCCACCAGTGATTCAGCCTGCTTTTCAACGCAATCGTCTTTATACGCCACCTCAGTGCGGGTCAACGCCTGATTCAACGCCAGAAAGTCACCTTCATCACCGCGCAACGCAGCATAGTAGGCGGCCATGCCTTCCAGCGCATGCCGAAACTCCAGCAAGTCAAACTGACTCTCCGGATAGGTAGCAATAAGTTGCATCAATGGATCAGTCACCTTTGGTGCTAATTTATCACTGACCCAGGTACCGCCACCTTGTTTGCGCAACAGCAACCCTTTTGCTTCCAGCTTTTGTATTGCCTCACGCAGTGAGGGTCTGGAAACATTAAACTCTTCAGCCAGTTGACGTTCAGGAGGCAGTTTTTGACCGGCCAGGAATTGACCTTCCAACAACATGGCTTCTAATCGTTCAACAATAATGTCAGACAATTTTTTATTTTGAATTTTTTGCATCTGCTTCTGCTGGGTCGAATTAAATCAACCTGAAATTTTCAGCTTAATAAATAGGTAAATTGGTCTTACCAATTTATGAAGGATATCGAATATGACTCGTCAGGTAAAGCCAATACCACCTTCGGATTACATAGTTGTAGTCGTTAAATGCTAAAAAGGCCACGTATTACGTGGCCTTTTTAAGGTTATCAGTGCTGGTCTGACCTCGATTCAATGGTTATTTTTCAATCAACTTATCCAGCCACTTAAGGTCAGTACCGCTGTTACGGCCAACAACAACATCATATTGCGCTTTGCCAGGCGCAGCATGGTACAGGGTTCTTCTGTACAATCCTGGTTATCCGGCTCAACTTCTTCACTGGATTTTGCCACCTGGGTGACGATCTCCTTAGCGCTAATGGTGACATCTAACAGGTATCTGGAAAACGCTTTAACGCCTTGTGTAAAATGCCCCACCAGTAAAAAGCCACAGGCAGACAGACGCGCCGGTATCCAGTCTAATATAGTCAGTACACGCGCAGCAGAATGTCGCGAAGCTTCATCCGGCGCCTGACTTTCCACTATACGGGCTGTCAAATACAGCACGGCCCCGGTACCCCCTAAGATTAAAAACCACACTGCAATGGCAAAATAATAGCGAAAATTAATCCATACCATGTGCTGGCCAAACGAAGTCCCGGTGTCAGGCTGGTATTTCAGTTCATCAGCAAACAAATCTCTGGCAGCAAAGTCGCCACGATTAGACGCCTGCAAATAGCCTTTGTACTTATCGCGGATATGCGGACAACCCACGGCGACAAACAAAATCGCCAGATTGCACAGCAAAATTAGTAACGAACTGTCCAGATACTGAAACAGTGCCCAGGCCAACAACGCAGGAATAGCAACAGCGAGGTAGGATTGCCAGGGTTTATCCGGTGAATACAACCATTGACTGGATTTCATAAAATCCAGATAGGGTAGCATATAGGTTTCACTGCGCCAGATATCAGATTTAGTGGTCAATCTGTCCAATGCGAGCACGAGCAGTAAACTGATCAGGGTCATAAAGTTTCTCTAGTTATTTTTCCAAAGCCTGGCGGTAGTAGCCCCAATCAAAGGCTTCTCCGGGATCGGTTTTCCGGCCAAAGGCAATATCATTATGCCCTACTATACGCGCTAAGTTAATCTCTGGATATTGGACCATTAGCGCTTTAGTGAGTTGCACCAGGGCGTCGTATTGCGCTGCAGTATAGGGGAGATGATCAGTGCCTTCCATTTCCACGCCAATGCTAAAATCGTTACAGCGAGGTTGTCCCTGAAAGACCGACACGCCGGCATGCCAGGCGCGCTCATCAAAAGACACAAACTGACAGATTCGGCCGGTGCGTTCGATAAAACAATGCGCAGAAACCCGCATCTGGTAAATCTCCCGAAAGAACTCGTGTTGCTCAGGATTGAGTTGCCCCATAAAAAACGGCGCCACATACCCCTGGCCAAACTCTCCCGGAGGAAGGCTGATATTGTGGATCACCAGCAAAGTGGGCTTGATACCATCAGGCCTTTGATCACAATGAGCGGTTTTATAGTGGCTGACCTGCTGAATCCAGCCATCAGATATTTTCAATACTTTCACTCCGAGACGTTATGCTCAACAATTATTACACGTTTTTTTTGGAAAAAAGGCCCGGTTTTGATAGTTTTCTTGCGGAGACATAACAAAGGGTGTCAGGAGTAAGCGATTGTCCAGCGAAAATCACAACAGTACCTCAAAATTTGGCACAGCCATGTTCATATTGGCCTGGATAGCGGGTCTTGGCCTGGTAAGTGTGCTGTTTGAAGAGTCATTAATGGCGCAATTCAACCCGAATGAGGCACCTGAATCTCGCTACGAAAACGGCAGACCAACAGTGGTACTAAAACGCAACCGATATGGCCACTATGTGGCGACGGGTCTCATTAATCAGCAGGAAGTGGTGTTTCTGGTGGATACCGGCGCTACCAATGTCTCAATTCCTGCAAATATCGCTGAACAACTCAACCTGAAACCCGGTGCGCCAGCCAGAAGCCAAACCGCTAACGGCACGGTCACCGTGTATCGCACCCAAATCCCTTCGCTGCAGATCGGCAACATTTTGCTGAACAACGTGTCGGGTAATATCAACCCCGGCATGGAAGGCCCTGAGATTTTATTGGGTATGAGCGTACTTAAACAGTTAGAATTTACACAACGTGAAGACATCCTGACCCTTCGTCCGTTATAATTGCAAATTCAGTAAACTAATGAGGTCGCTTTCATCTGTTTGCTGACTTTGATGTACCCCATTCTGCTAGTCTATTTATCGGTATTTGCATGAGCCAACAACAATCTTTACTCAACGACGAAATTTATCATTCTGTCATCACCAGCTTATGTCAGGACCTAGGAATATTTGCGTCTGAGTTTTTTCAACAGGGACTACCGGCGCCAGAGCAGGCCAAAAAAATCTTGCGGGCGGCGTTGCAACGAGATGTAACGGCCAACCTGATTGAACCAGATGAACGCGACAGTGCTTCAGTGATCTGTAAAGAGGCTTGTGTTTTCGTTGGAAAACAATGGGTCGAAACCACCTTTACTCTGCTGGCAGATGATATAACCCTGACCTGGCATACTCATGATGGACAACATCATCAGGCGGGCGACACCTTATTTTCCCTGCAGGGTAATACCCGGGCGATTTTGACCG
Source organism: Planctobacterium sp. R6 (assembly GCF_055755215.1). Lineage (NCBI taxonomy): Bacteria > Pseudomonadati > Pseudomonadota > Gammaproteobacteria > Alteromonadales > Alteromonadaceae > Planctobacterium > Planctobacterium sp. R6. The sequence continues at coordinate 66,776 of NZ_JBVTQY010000008.1, read as the reverse complement.
GAGAGCGTACAGCCCTAAATTTTGCGCAAACCCTGTCTGCGACCGCCACGACCGTCAATCACTATGCCCGGATACTGGACGCCTATAAAACCCAAATTCTGGATACCCGAAAAACCCTGCCCGGATTGCGCTATGGACAAAAATACGCCGTTACCTGCGGCGGCGGTGCTAATCATCGAATTGGTTTGTATGACCGCTTTCTCATCAAAGAAAACCACATTATGGGGTGTGGCTCCATTTCTGCCGCCATTCAAAAAGCCCGTCAAATGCACAGCGATTTACTGGTAGAAGTGGAGGTTGAATCGTTAACTGAGTTGCAGGAAGCGCTGCACGCCGGTGCCGACATTATCATGTTGGACAACTTCAGTTTAAGCGACGTAATTACCGCTGTGGCCATCAACAAGGGACAGTCTAAATTAGAAGTATCGGGCAATGTTGAGGCATCCCGTCTTACTGAAATCGCCGAAACCGGGGTAGATTTTGTCTCTTCAGGTGCTATCACCAAAAATATTCGCGCCATCGATCTTTCGCTGAGGCTCCACAATTAACTGTTTTCCTTCAAATTAGCGCAAAATAGTTGTGAACAGTTTCACATACCTGCCGCATTTTCGGGCTAAAAAACCAACTTTGAGAATCAGTTATCAAAATACATGCTTTATCAAGTGGTTTTTTGTGTCTAATCTTGTCATTACAAACTAAATAGCGGAAAGCGAACTTGCCCAATGCAAATTGCCTTCTATACTGAGTTTGGAAAGTCGGCTTTTTGTTGTAAATCCAATAAATAGCGACTTAACTATAATATGACAGCTAACAACAATGCCGCATAATTGCGCAACTGGAGATAGAAAATGAATCAAGTTAAAAACAACCAAAAAGGTTTTACGTTGATAGAACTGATGATTGTTGTCGCAATTATCGGTATCCTGGCAGCGATTGCACTACCTGCATATCAAAGCTACTCTGCCCGTGCTTCATTTAGTGAAGTCATATCCGCCGCCAGCCCGGCAAAAACGGCGGTTGAAGTTTGTGTGCAAACCGGCTCACCTGCAGACTGCTCAAACCTCACTGTACAGACTGGCTGGACAGCATCATCACTGGTTAACACCATCGCCTTTGGTGGTAGTGCTGCTGACGGTTACACCATTACCGTCACCCCGGCAGCGGGCGTTGTTTCAGGTGTTACAGCAACGGAAACTTATGTTCTGACGGGTACCGTTGCAAATGGTGCAGTAACCTGGGCTCAGTCCGGTGGTTGTCAGGCTGCTGGTTTATGCTAAGCCTCTGATATTGATACAAAAGCCCGGTGAAAACTGGGCTTTTTACGTTAGAGCGTATTGCACCTTCATTTCGTAACAGGATACTCCACTTAAGATTATGGCAGCCAAAGAAGCAGGTAAAATTGAATTCGTCTGGTCGGGGAAAAACAAAAAAGGACAAACCATCAAGGGAGAATTTGTCGCCGACTCACTCAACGAAGCCAAATCTATTTTACGCCGGCGTGGCATTTCAATTTCAAAAATAAAAAAAGCACCCAAACCGCTACTGGGCGGCGCCAAAATTGAAGCACTCGATATATGTAACGTATCCAGGCAAATAGCCACCATGTTGACAGCCGGGGTCACCTTGATTCAAACCCTGGAAATGATTGGTCAGGGACACGACAAAGCCCCAATGCGCAAGATGCTGGGGCACATCACCGCCGAAGTACAATCAGGTAACCCCCTGTCTTCCTCATTGCGAAAATACCCGGATTATTTTGATGACCTGTATTGTGACCTGGTGAAAACCGGAGAACAATCCGGTGCACTGGAAGACATTTACGATCGCATTGCTACTTACAAGGAAAAAGCAGAAGCCCTGAAATCAAAAATCAAAAAGGCCATGTTTTATCCGGTTGCGGTTGTTGTTGTGGCATTTGTCGTGACCACCATATTACTGGTTTTCGTGGTACCGCAGTTTGAGGAGATTTTTGCCGGATTTGGCGCAGAACTCCCCCCCTTTACTCAGTTCGTATTGAATATTTCAAATTTCGTACAGAACAATGGCCCCTTTATCGCCATAGGGATGATAGCCTTTGCTATTGCCTTTAAACGCGCCTACAAAAACTCTCAAAAACTGCGGGACACTTTAGATGCAAAATTACTCAAGGTACCGGTAATTGGTGAAATATTAGTAAAAGCATCCATCGCCCGTTTTACCAGAACCCTATCCACCACGTTTGCTGCAGGGGTGCCACTGATTGAAGCGCTGGAATCGGCCGCAGGTGCCGCAGGCAACGCAGTTTATCGGGATGCCATTCGCTACATGAAGTCTGAGGTCGCAGGCGGTGAACAAATGAACATCGCCATGCGCTCAACCAATGTGTTCCCGCCTATGGTGGTGCAAATGGTGGCCATCGGTGAAGAATCGGGTTCTGTGGATGCCATGCTGGGTAAAATTGCCACAATATACGAGCGTGAAGTGGATGATATGGTGGACGGTTTAACCTCTTTATTAGAACCCATCATCATGGCCGTGCTTGGTGTGGTCATCGGTGGACTCATCGTTGCCATGTATTTACCTATATTCCAACTGGGTATGGTGGTGTAAACTCTGCCCTTCATGCCTAAGAAGAAAAATAATAATGGAAAATCTGTTACTCGTATTTGATGTCTACCCCTGGCTGTTTTGCGTCGTCGTGTTGTTTGTTGGTCTGACAGTGGGCAGTTTTCTCAATGTGGTGATTTATCGCTTACCCGTGATGATGGAACGAGACTTCAGGTGCGCTTGCGAAGAACATTTTCAAACCGATATAGCCGTGTCTGACAAAGCGGCACTGCCGCAAAGATTTAATCTTGCGGTACCGGCTTCAACCTGCCCTGCCTGTGGCCACAAGATTCGCGCATGGGAAAATATCCCGGTACTCAGTTGGATTGCGTTAAAAGCCAAATGCAGTCAATGCCAGACCCCCATTTCCGTGCGCTACCCGGCCATCGAAGCCCTCACCGGTCTGTTATCAGTGGCTTTTGCGCTGTACTTCGGACCCGGTGTGCAGTTGTTGTTTGCATTACTATTTTTATGGTGTCTGATTACGCTGACCTTTATCGATATCGACACTATGCTGTTACCTGATCAAATTACCCTGCCCTTACTGTGGCTGGGCCTGCTGCTCAGTATTGACAATACCTTCGTATCAACCACAGACGCACTTTTAGGGGCCGCGCTGGGTTATTTGAGTTTATGGAGCGTCTACTGGGCGTTTAAATTGCTCACCGGCAAGGAAGGAATGGGTTATGGTGATTTTAAACTCCTGGCCGCGCTTGGCGCCTGGACCGGATATAGTTATTTACCCGTAATCATCATTTTATCGTCGTTTGTCGGCGCACTTATTGGCATTGCCATGATGCTGACCCGGCAATCCGAAAAAGGTCAGGCTATCCCCTTTGGGCCTTATCTGGCTATTGCCGGATTAATCACCTTTTTCTACGGTGACGTTATCGTTAACTTTTACTGGCAACTGATACTCTGATGAGCAACTTTATTGTTGGCCTGACGGGTGGCATAGGGTCGGGTAAAACCACAGTTTCCGACTTGTTTTCACAACACTTTAACATTGACGTTGTCGATGCCGATGTCATTGCCCGGCAGGTAGTGCAACCCGGTACCCCGGCCCTGAGTGCGATCACAGAAAAGTTCGGCCATGCCGTGTTGACCAAAGAGGGTCACCTGGATCGCGCGCAACTGCGGGCGCAAGTGTTTAGCAATACCGAACATAAAAACTGGCTTAACGGGCTTTTGCATCCCCTGATCCGGGCAGAAATGCAATCTCAATGTCTGGCGGCGAAGTCTGCTTATGTAATTTTATCGATCCCCTTGCTGGTAGAGAACCAATTGCAATCCCTGGCGAATCGCGTTTTAGTGGTAGATTGTCCGGAAGAAATACAATTACAACGGGCCAGCCAACGGGACGGGGTTGGAGAAGCGCAAATAAAAAGTATAATGCAGGCACAGGCTGGCAGAAAAGAACGGCTGGCTGTTGCCGATGACGTCCTTGTTAACGATAGCGATACCGGACAATTGCTGACACAGATAGCAAGATTACATAGCCAATATTTAACTTTGGCTGCGGCACATAATGCCACAGCCCCAAAGCAGTAACGAATAATAACCGAATTGAGCCATTTGCATGTCTAACACCGTTTATGAGTTTCCACTCAACGAAAAAGTACGCACATATCTGCGTCTGGAGCAGCTTTTCAAACAGTTGCATTCCGCCAGAGAGTGTTCAGAAGACTGGCAGTTTATTCACTTTTTTGATTGTTATTTTACCCTGCTGGAATTGTTAGAGCGGCTGGACATGCGCACCGATATTCTGAAAGATATCGATAGTCATGAAAAAAATCTGCGCCTCTGGGCACAGCATCCCAAAATCGACAAAGAAGCGCTGGAGTTGGCGCTGCAGCGCATTCTGGAGTTAAAAGCTAAACTGAAAAGCAGCGCCAAAGTAGGTTCGGGTTTGCGCGGTGAGCGCTTTTTGCTCTCAATCAAACAGCGCTTTTCAATCCCCGGGGCGACCTGCAGCTTTGATCTACCCAATCTTCACTACTGGTTAAAACAACCTGAAGCGAATATCAAAGCGGATATCGAGCGCTGGATTGGCGAATTTAGCCTGATCCAGCAAGCCATCGAGATCACCTTGTCCTTTTTACGAGAAAGAGGTCGCTTCGAAGCTGTAGAGGCCATGAAAGGATTCTATCAGGGAGTTGCGGATGACAAAAACGACCTGATCCGTATCCACTGCGGTGCTAACGACAACTATTATCCGACCCTAAGCGGCAATAAATACCGCTATGCTATCCGCTTCATGTTGTTTGAACCTGATGAACTGGGACAGGTATCTGTCGATAAAGCCATCAACTTTAAACTGGCCTGTTGTTAACAGGCATCACTCTTCTAACCTGGTATTCTATTTAATGAAAGTAAACTGCCCTACCTGTCAAACTGAAATTGTGTGGTCCAAAGACAACCAGCACAGACCATTTTGCAGTAAACGCTGTCAACTCATCGACCTGGGTGAATGGGCCGACGAAAGCCACACCATTTCTACCCCCATTACGCAATCCAGTGAAATCAGTATTGATCCTGAAGACATCGAAGAGATGTTGGCTAAACAACAGAATCAGCACTGAAGCCTGGAGACCGTCTAACATTTCCATAGGACCCGGGCGTTCTGCATTTTTACGTATTTCCAGGTGAAGATGAGGCCCGGTGGTCGTGCCGGTGGCACCCACCAGGCCGATAGTCTGCCCTGTGTACCATTTCCATTAACCGAATAAAAGGGTTAAACCAGGTCAACGCGACAGTCAGTCGCCTTATCACAAAGTCGCTGTAAGCCGATGAACTAAATACACAACTGACCAAGCTGCACCACCAGCCCCCGGCATAAATACGCCATAGCAGCAAAACCGAACTATTTGTTGAACTATGTGTTGAACTATGCGTTGTAGCTGTTAACTCTGTTTCCGCCGTTGCCGATGCGATTACAGGTATTATCAATGCGGCAAGAGCAGACAGTGTTACTGTGCCCGGTATGGCGCTGAATTCAATCCAGGAGGGTACCGGCATGAACGGAAAAAGAGCCAAAATCAGCATTGCCCACCAGATATATGTATGTTGTGGAGGTCGCTTTAACGACAACGTCCCCTGAGCATTTTTAGCAGGGTAAGTTCTGTGCTGTTTGGTTTCATCTTACCCCAGTGTGACATATGTCGCAGAATAACAAACAGCGAAGTGCGACACAGGTCGCACTAAAAATAAAATCCGCGGTTGTGGCTCCAGGGATTCCTGAATGAACACCCGGGCTTATGGGCTTGTTGATAATGGTATAATCGTGCTGCCCGAGACGCAACGAAACCCGCTTGCTTATACCTGGTTTCAACGGGTTTAATTAGCCGGCGACATTCAGTTTATCAACGCAGTATTAACACACCATGTTAACTTCCTGATCAATGAGATTTTCCCTCAAGGTCTTATTTCCCCAGGTATCAACATGCCACAGGTTTGCACCATTTCGACCGTTACAATTAAACCATTGTGTCAATACCAAATAACCGTCATCTACCGCTTTATAGTAATCTGGGAACTCTCCACCGTTAAACATAAAGCGCAATTCATGTGGTCGATCTATATCTCCCAAAAACAGAAGTAAATCCTCCTGATTATCCACGACAGTGACCTGTTCTCCCGTAAGCGCCACCAGATAAATTGCGCACCAGGAAGGCAGGCAACCATAGTCATATCCATACTCACTGAAAGCTTCATTCAGATAAAACAATTGATTTTCAGAAAGCGTTGTTTTTATCGCACCATCCAATTCATGCCGCACCTCAAAGCGGGGATTGCTGTCCTGGCTATGCTCTGACTGGTACATGCGGATTTCTACGTACTCGGGAACACCTGAAAACTGATAATCCGCCAGCACTGACTCGTTGATTGACGTTAGACTATGGTAGTTTTGCTCAGCGGCCAAATTGTCCAGGTAGGCAGAGATATCTGTCGGGTTACCAGGGGTCTGGCTATTTTCATCTGACGGATTACTTCCACCTGAGCCACAGGCATTCAACAACAACAAAAGACTACAAATTAGCGCACGTTTCACTTTAACACTCCATGTAAGATTAAGGATTAGCGTCACCGCCAGGTGACTAAAATAACCCGTTAGTGATATTGAACATATACAAAGACGGCTAAAGAGGATTTTAATTCCCTGAAAAAGGAAAAAAAATGCGATATTTTTTACCCCAGGTATGGAGCACATCGTGATACATTTGTTTTATTATTCACGAAGTCCCGAGTTTAACTGGTGAAAGGGCCAATCCGTCCGTAAAATAGGCGTATTCAGCCAGTAACTTAGTCTTGCTATGTCCCACGAGCACACTTCATTTTTATTTGGTTTCAGCAGTATAACTATTGCCAGCGCACTGTTCTTGATTATCATCTTCTGTAATGAGCTGTGCTATCGCATTGGCGTCCTGGTGCAGGCGAGAACTGACGACGAGGTCAAAGCCTTAACGGCCTCGGTGCAGGTGAGCATACTTGGTTTGCTGGCGCTGTTAATAGGCTTTACCTTTAGTATGTCAATGCAACGTTTCGACAACCGCAGTATGGCGTTAATCGACGAAGCCAATGCCATTGGCACCGCCATACTACGAGCGGACCTATTGCCTGCTGAGCAACAAGCCGCCATAAAACCGGTAATGCAAAAATACCTACAGGCCCGCATTGAAATGTCTGGTGTAGACCTGACACTCGCCGAAGACCGGCAGGCCTACAGCCAGCGTATTGCAGCCATCCAGGCAGAACTGTGGTCTCTGGCAATAGCCGCCTCTGAGGCTGACGCGAGGCCCGCCACAACCGGTGCATTCCTGAATTCGTTAAACGAACTGATAGACAGACAAAGTAAGCGCAGTGCGCTGTTAAAAGCTCACGTTCCCGAGCCAATATTGTTGTTATTACTTTTTGTGATTGTGGCCTCTATCAGCATGATGGGTTACTCATCGGGGCTGAGTAATAAACGCGTCTTTGTGCCTTTAGCATTAATCTCGTTCTTAATTACCCTAATAGTGTTCATTATCATTGACCTGGACCGGCCTAAACGCGGATTGATCACCGTAGATCAAAGTGCACTGGTGGAATTGCTTCAAAAGGACACTGATTAGGGATAAGAAAACAAGGTTTTGTGAGGAATTTTCAGCCCGACAACGACTGGCGATCAGACGTCGTTAGCTGTCAAACTGGCTTAGTAACTTGTCAACGATTACGCCGTTCGCCGCAGGAAAATCCACTTCGGGAAGATGGTTGATGGCGACCCAGCGGTACTCCAAATCCTCTTTAGATTCGGGTTCGTTAGCAAATTCAGAGACCGTATACACGTCCAGTAAAACGGTTTTATCGCCATAATCGTGATTAATTTGAATCAGTGGGCTGGCACTGAGTACCTCAATGCCCACTTCTTCCTGAAGCTCTCTGGACAGCGCCTCAGTCATAGATTCATGGGCTTCGCGTTTACCACCCGGGAACTCCCACTTACCGCCCTGATGCGCATCGCTGGCTCTGCGAGTGAGGAATACCTCTTCGTCTCGCAGAATCACGCCAACGGCCACTTCTACCACTTTAGTCATGTCAGCTCAGTTTACCGTGGCATTGTTTGTATTTCTTACCAGAGCCACAAGGACAAGGATCGTTGCGACCAACTTTGGGTTGATTGCGCACTACCTGTTGCTGCCCCTGATCTTCCGACTGGTTTGGAGACTGATGTTCAAAGTTCTTTGGTGCAGCCTGTTCCTGCTGGCGGCGCTTTTCTTCTACCGCATCTACATCCGACTGAGCACGTACCTGTACTTTACTCAGAATGCTGATCACTTCGATTTTCAGGGTTTCCAACATCTGGCTGAATAACTCGAAAGACTCACGCTTGTATTCCTGTTTGGGATTCTTTTGTGCATAGCCACGCAGGTGAATGCCCTGACGCAAATGATCCATAGCCGCTAAATGTTCTTTCCAGTGGCTATCCAGATTTTGCAGCATGATAGCCTTTTCAAAATGCCGTAGTACTGAATCACCAACCTGCTCTTCTTTCTCGGCATACGCTGAATCAATGGCCTGGTGAATTTTTTCACGCAATGATTCTTCATAAAGCTTGTCGTCATCTTCTAACCACCTGGCGATGGGCAAATCCAACAGGAAATCGGCTTTAAGACGCTCTTCAAGACCACTGACATCCCACATTTCTTCCAGGCTTTGTGGTGGAATATACTGATTAATCATATCGTCAACCACATCGTTGCGGATAACGTCTATGGTTTCTTTAATATCGCCTTCGTCCAGCAATTCGTTGCGCTGCTCGTAAATCACCTTACGCTGGTCATTAGCAACATCATCAAACTCTAACAACTGCTTACGGATATCAAAGTTGCGACCTTCGACTTTGCGCTGAGCGTTTTCAATGGCTTTGGTTACCCAGGGGTGCTCGATAGCTTCACCCCGTTCCATTCCCAGACGCTTCATCATGCCAGCCATGCGGTCTGACGCAAATATGCGCATCAGAGGATCTTCTAATGACAGATAAAAGCGCGATGAACCCGGATCACCCTGACGACCAGAACGACCACGCAACTGGTTATCAATACGACGTGACTCGTGACGCTCAGTACCTATGATATGCAAACCACCGGCTTCCAGCACTTTGTCATGCAGTACTTTCCATTCGGCTTTGATCTTCTCGACTTTTTGCGGTTTAGGATCATTGATGGCGGCCACTTCTGCCTGCCAGTTACCACCCAGCACAATATCAGTACCACGGCCCGCCATGTTGGTGGCTATGGTGATGGCTCCGGGTTTACCAGCCTGAGCCACGATTTCAGCTTCCTGGGCGTGGAACTTCGCGTTCAGTACCTTGTGCGGGATCTTTTCTTTTTTCAGTATACGGGACAACAACTCAGAGTTTTCAATGGATACCGTGCCCACTAACGCTGGCTGACCGCGTTTTACACAGTCGCGAATATCTTCCACGATAGCTTCGTATTTTTCTTCCGCAGTCATGTAGATCAAATCCGCCATATCCTTACGTACCATAGGTTTGTTGGTTGGTATAACCACCGTTTCCAGGCCATAGATATGATTAAATTCGAATGCTTCGGTGTCGGCTGTCCCCGTCATACCGGAGAGTTTGTCGTACAGACGGAAATAGTTCTGGAATGTAATAGAAGCTAATGTCTGATTTTCATTCTGGATCTTAACGCCTTCTTTCGCTTCTACCGCCTGATGTAAACCATCGGACCAGCGACGGCCTTCCATAGTTCGTCCGGTGTGTTCATCAACGATAACGACGTCATTGTCTTTTACAATGTAATCAACGTCTTTTTGAAACAGTTTATGGGCGCGTAATGCCGCATTGACATGGTGCAGCAACGAAATGTTGGTAGCGCCATATAGAGATTCTTCTTCCGGCAAAATACCGATGCGATGCAAAATTTCTTCTACGTGAATCTGACCGCGTTCTGTCAGATGGATTTGTTTTGCCTTCTCATCAATGGTGTAGTCACCATCGCCTTCCTGACCTTCTTCGTCTTCTTTATCCTGCTGTACCAGTTCCGGAATAATGGTATTGATGCGACGGTACAGCTCAGAACTGTCTTCGGCCGGACCGGAAATAATCAGTGGCGTTCGGGCTTCGTCAATCAGGATAGAATCCACTTCGTCGATAACCGCAAAGTTGAGTGGACGCTGCACGCGCTCTTGCGGGCTAAAAGCCATGTTGTCACGCAAATAATCGAAACCAAATTCGTTATTGGTACCGTAGGTAATATCCGCAGCGTACGCTTGCTTCTTCTCATCATGGTTCATGCCAGGCACGTTACAGCCGACAGTTAACCCCAAAAACTCAAACAAGGGGCGGTTGCCCTCAGCGTCACGTCGTGCCAGATAGTCGTTAACGGTCACTATGTGCACGCCTTTACCTGATACGGCGTTCAAATAAGAGGGTAATGTCGCCGTCAGGGTTTTACCTTCACCGGTACGCATTTCAGCGATTTTTCCCTGATTCAGTACCATCCCCCCCAACATTTGCACGTCAAAATGGCGCATGCCATAAACCCGTTTACTGGCTTCTCTCACCACAGCAAAGGCTTCTGGTAACAGGTCGTCCAATGTTGCCCCTTCACTCAGTCGATTTTTAAACTCCTGAGTTTTTTCCTTGAGTTGCTCATCAGTAAGACCTTCGTACTCAAGCTCATAGGTGTTGATTTGAGTAACAGCTTTATTTAATTTTTTTAGCGTTCTGTCGTTGCGGCTGCCAAAAACTTTGGTGAGGATATTTGCAAACATTAACTCTTATTTTCCTGATCCGGAGCCTTTAATCAGACATCCTTTGAATATTATTCGTTACTTTATAAAAACAATCGGCTCGAAAGAGCCGATTGTTGAAAACCTTATTTATTTGTGAAGCTTCAGTTCACTGCTTTTCGATAAACAAACTGCAGTGGGTCCATCTGATTGCCGTTTCGCAGCACTTCATAATGGACATGAGCACCGGTGGCGCGCCCGGTTTGCCCCATATCGGCGATTTTTTGCCCTTTGGTGACAACGTCGCCGATTTTAACATGGATCTTTTTGTTGTGCCCATAGCGAGTGACTAATCCGTCGCCGTGGTCCACTTCCACTAAATTCCCATAACCATACCGGGGCCCCGACCACACTACCATGCCTGCGCCAGTGACCACTACCGGGGCACCTTCGCTTCCGGCAAAGTCGATGCCTTTGTGCATTGCGGGCAAACCCGAAAACGGATCTTTACGCATACCATAATAAGACGACAACCAGCCACTCTCGATAGGTCTGCCTGATATGAAGCTTTCGTTTTGTATATGGTGTTGCATTAATACAGATTCAAGGGCCTGAAGCTGCTGCGATTTATTCTGCAGTTGCGCCATCATGGCATCAATTTGATGTAAGACATCCAGTGACGAATCAACAGAGGGCATTTCTACATCATGACTCGGACCACCAATCGGCATAGGTTGCCCAAATTGAAATTCATCAACGTGTAAATCAGACTCGACAGCCAGTCTTTCTCCAAGGGCATTCAGACGTTGTAATTCGCTCTGCATTTCCCCTAATTTCAGCAACATGCCCGTCAGTTTTTGCTCTGTGGACTGGCGCAACTGATGCAGCTCTTGCTGCTGTTCAATCAGGCCGGTTTGCGTCACCGCAACCCGTGCAGAAAAATTAAGCTCCGGCTCGTTTTCTGATACCAATATCGCCGTCAGTAACAGACCGCCTAAAACACCGCCCAAGGCGAGCCTGTTCAGCGAGACTGTTTTAATCAGCTTAATTCGACGACTTCGATATAGTATTGTTAGACTCATATACGCTTGATATCAATTCTTTAAAATGAGAGCCGCTTACATCAATAAAGCGTATCTGTACCTATGCTTGTTTTAAGCAATAAAGCGAGAAAGATAAACACACATTAATAATAAGTCAATCTTCCGAATCTGTCAGATTGCTTTATACCAAAGTATTATCGGCCAATTTGCCGTTTTCCCAGGCTAAAATCAAAAAAGCCACGTTATATGACGTGGCTTTTGGCGTTTACTAAGAAAAGGATAATCCCGGCATGGCGTATTTTATCGGCATATCCTGATTGGACTCATAGCTGACAAACTCCCATGCATCCTGATTTGCCATTAACGCATTAAGTAGTTTGTTGTTCAGGCCATGACCCGATTTAAAGGCTTTTAACTCACCGATAATACTGTGTCCACCCAGATAAAGGTCGCCTACTGCGTCCAGAATTTTGTGCTTCACAAATTCATCTTTATAGCGCAGACCTTCCTGGTTTAGAACGCGATAATCATCCAGCGCCACGGCATTTTCCATACTGCCGCCCAGGGCCAGATTATTAGCGTGCATAAACTCCAGATCCCGCATAAAACCAAAGGTGCGCGCACGGCTGACGTCATCAATGTATGATTCACTGCTGAAGTCCATCACCATTCTTTGGTTTGTTTGCTTGATCACCGGGTGCTCAAAGTCGATGGTAAAATCCACTCTGAAGCCGTCATAAGGTAAAAACTCGGCCCATTTGTCACCGTCTTCTACCCTGACTTTTTTGGTCACTTTAATAAAGCGTTTAGCCGCGCTTTGCTCTTCAATTCCCGCCGTTTGTAACAGGAAAATAAATGGACTGGCACTGCCGTCCATGATGGGCAACTCGTTGCTGTCCACTTCAACGATCAAATTATCAATACCCAGTCCGGCTAACGCAGAGGATAAGTGTTCAATCGTTGAAATGCTGTGACCGTCGTCATTGCTCAGACAGGTGCACAACATAGTGTCACCTACGGCATTGGCTTTAGCCGGAATATCTACATAAGGTTCCAGATCAATACGCCTGTATACAACACCAAAGTTTGCAGGAGCAGGCCGGAGAGTCATAGTGACCTTTTCCCCTTTGTGCAGACCGATACCGGTCGCTGATACAGCTTGTTTTATTGTGCGTTGTTTGATCATGCCCAACCTTGTATATAAATTAGCCAGCTAACAAAAAAGCGGCGCGCAGTGTACCCTTTCATTGACCATAAAGTCAAATAATTGTAATAAAACCGCCAGCTTTTATAACCAAACTAGTCAGCTTGTTTGCGTAAAAACGCCGGAATATCCAGATACTCCAGGTCACCGCTGTCGGCTTTTTCATCAACGATAGTGCTGACCTTTCCAGTTTCAGACATCGGAACAATGGAGTCAGTTCCATTTGCCTGCAATTTAAATTCACTGGCTTCTGCATTTACGCGATTGCTTCGGTTAGAAACAATCGAAATCTCTGGCTTTTTCTCTGCGCCAATACCGGTAGCAACCACGGTGACGCGCAGTTCATCGGCCAGATCCATATCAATAACAGTACCAACTACTACTGTGGCGTTTTCAGACGCAAACGCTTTTACAGCGTTACCCACAGTTTCAAATTCATCAATAGCGAAATCCGGGCCTGCCGTGATGTTCACCAGGATACCGCGAGCACCAGACAAATCGATGTCTTCAAGTAACGGACAGGCGATAGCTGCTTCAGCCGCTTCTTCTGCGCGATCTTCGCCTTTAGCCACTCCGCTACCCATCATAGCCGTGCCCATTTCAGACATAACAGTTCTTACGTCAGCAAAATCCACGTTAATCAAACCAGGGCGAGTGATCAGTTCAGCAATGCCCTGTACTGCGCCGCGCAATACGTCGTTAGCCGCACTGAAGGCCTGCAACAACGGCGTGCCACGACCCATTACTTTCAATAGTTTTTCATTCGGGATAGTGATCAGTGAATCAACGTGTTTGGCTAATTCCGCCATACCACCATCGGCAATAGTGCTACGCTTTTTGCCTTCAAAAGGAAATGGCTTGGTCACAACCGCAACCGTCAGGATCCCCATTTCCTTGGCAATTTTTGCCACTTCAGGTGCAGCACCGGTTCCGGTACCACCGCCCATTCCGGCAGTAATAAACACCATATCAGCACCTTCAATGGCCTGTTTGATGGTTTCTCTGTCTTCTTCTGCGGCCTTTTGCCCCATTTCCGGATTCGCACCGGCACCCAACCCTTTGGTAACATTGGAACCAATTTGCAAGGTAAGGTTGGCACTGGAATTTCTCAATACCTGTGCGTCGGTATTGATAGCGATAAACTCAACACCTTCGATAGATTGTGACACCATGTGTTCGACAGCATTGTTGCCGCCGCCGCCAACACCAATGACCTTGATGACAGCTTCTTCATTATGGGTATCCATTAATTCGAACATAATTTACTCTCCGATTTAGCTTTCACTTTAAAACGAACCTAGCGCATTTGGTTCGCTCTTAAAATTCCCCTTTAAACCAACTTTGTACACGTTCCCATATGCTTTCGTTGGCACTGTTTTTATTATTCTTTTTGGTGGTGACTTGTTCACTACCATAATGTAATAATCCTACGGCGGTAGCATATGTAGCATCATCTACATATTCCGCCAATCCTTTAACCTGCAAAGGCGTTCCTACTCTTACTGGCATTTGGAACAACTCTTCAGCAAACTCCACAGCCCCTTCCATTTTGGCTGTCCCGCCGGTCAATACGATACCGGCAGCAATCTGTTCTTCAAATCCACTGGATTTGATTTCTTCGTGAATTAATTCAAATAATTCCTGATATCTGGGCTCTACCACCTCAGCCAACGTGTGTCTGGACATAGTGCGAGCCGCACGACCACCGACACTCGGTACTTCAATGGTTTCTTCCATGCTGACCATGTCTTTTAAGGCACAGGCATAGTTCACTTTTATTTCTTCAGCATGGCTGATAGGTGTTCGGAAGATCTTGGCAATATCATTGGTGATCTGGTTACCCGCCACCGGAATTACCGCCGTATGGCGAATCGCGCCATCGGAATAAATCACCATATCGATGGTACCACCACCGATATCTACCACACAGACTCCCAGCTCTTTTTCATCTTCGGTCAGTACCGCGTAGCTGGAAGCAAGAGCAGAGAATATCATCTGATCCGCCCTGAGTTCACATCTTTCTACGCATTTTACTAAATTTTTTGCCATATCTTCGGCACAGGTAACAATGTGTGCACGCGCTTCCATTCTGACGCCGGACATCCCCACCGGATTCTTGATCCCTTCCTGAACGTCAATGGTGTAATCTTGCGGTAAAACGTGCAGCAGCTTCCGCTCGGCAGCTATCGGTACAGAACGGGCTGCGTGAATAACATTATCAACGTCATCCTGGGTGACTTCCTGATTATTGATGGGCACCATGCCACTTTCATTTTGGCATTTTACATGCCGGCCTGAGATGGACATTAACACCGACGACACCTGACAATCCGCCATCAATTCCAGTTCATTGATGGCGCGTTTGACTGACTGCACCACCATATCCAGGTCGTTTACACCACCTTTGTCCATGCCTTTAGACGGATTTGAGCCAACACCAACAACACTGATGGCGCCATCTTCCATCACTTCGCCCACTACGGCTTTGATATTGCTGGTACCTATATCCAGACCTACCACCAAATTTCTGTCTGTTACTTTCGACACGATTCTCTTATTT
Organism: Planctobacterium sp. R6; assembly: GCF_055755215.1. NCBI lineage: Bacteria > Pseudomonadati > Pseudomonadota > Gammaproteobacteria > Alteromonadales > Alteromonadaceae > Planctobacterium > Planctobacterium sp. R6. Next base: position 51,148 of record NZ_JBVTQY010000008.1, on the reverse strand, counting down.
CCTGTCACAACTCATTAATTAAGATGGCGTTTTTTCACGCCAGCCTACCGCCAGTCCCGTATCATAACGGAGGTCAACATAGGCTACTGCCTTTTCATTCTTCAGTAACAACGGATACACATCGATAAACCGTTGTAGCCTGTCAATAAACTCAGTGCGTCCTAAACGTAACTGAATGTCATTACTGAGTTTTAAATGCCACGCATAGCGTTCACTTAAGGACACCTCAGTAATGGTCAAATCACTGCCGTTGAGCAAGCCCTGCATGGCCTTTAAGCCCTGCAAAACAGTTAACTCACTGCCTCCTGGTCCGTATAACGATGGCAACTCATCACCTTGCCAAAACGCGTCGAATACACCGCCATATTGGTTTAGCAGCATATCTTCGTTCCAGTGGGCTACCGCTACCTGCTCAACCACATAAACTTTCAAGGTATCAGGCCATGACTTCCTTATCGATGCCTGATACACCCAAGGTAAACTCTCTATTGCCTGATGGGCATCATCCACATCAATGGCAAACAAACTCACAGCCGTGTCGTTCCTCACGGCTTTATCTATTTCTTTGGCGCTCAGTTGAGTCAATTCACCTGATACCAACACCTGCTTCAGAGGCACTTTTTGTTCGTCCTGAAGCCATCTCATGACTGTTTGTCCGGCAAACGCTAATGCCAACAACACAGCACACAGAAAAATTACACCTGCAATAAACCCAGGAGAACGCCATTTCTCTGTATTTGCTTCAGACATATCAACGGCGACACTCACAAGTTTCTGCGACCGCCAACACCAGATCAGAAAACGACATTCCGGCCTGTTTGGCGGCCATAGGGACTAAACTCTTTTCGGTCATACCGGGCACAGTATTCACTTCCAGGATGTAATAGTTGCCCTGCATATCCTGCATAATATCGACCCTGCCCCAACCGCTGGCCCCGACAGCTTTGAAAGCCGCCAAAGCAATATTCGCGATGTCTTGCTCGTCCTGTTCAGACAAGCCTGACGGGCAATGATAAGAGGTCGTATCGGTGTGATACTTTGCCTCGTAGTCATAAAAACTGCGCGGCGTTTCCATTCGGATAGAAGGCAATGCCTCATCTGCCAGTACAGAAACGGTATACTCCAGGCCCTTTACAAACTGTTCCACCAACACTTCAGTATCAAATTCCAGTGCCTTTTCAATGGCGGATTGCAATTGGTCAGCGGACTGAACCCGAGACATGCCAATGCTGGAACCCTCCAGTGCGGGTTTAACCATGATCTCATGATTTAAATTTGTCATGATTTGTTCAGCATCAAAGTGCTGTAACTGCTCTGCTGTGACAACGCAATAAGGTGCCGTTGGCAAGCCCTGAGCTTCAAAAATGCGTTTGCTACGGATTTTATCCATTGCCAGCGCGGAACCCAGAACCCCGCTTCCACTGTAGGGCAAGCCAAGCGTTTGTAATGCCCCCTGAATGGCGCCATCTTCGCCGCCACGGCCGTGCAACATGATAACCACACGTTGCACTTTTTCTGTCAGTAAATCGGTAACCGGTCGCTCTGATGGATCAAATCGCAATACCTCAACACCACTTTCTTCCAGAGCCCGGGCCACGGCTTCGCCGGAGCGCAATGATACCGCTCTTTCTGCAGAGTTTCCGCCTAATAAAACCGCGACTTTATCTAAATCACTCATATTCACTATTTAAACCACCAGTTGCAATAATTGCGCTGAATCTAACTGCGTTTGTTGTAACTTTTTAGCCAGTTGACCAATATTACCCGCCCCTTGTGTCATTAACACATCACCATCCTTAAGCACATTCGCCAGTACTTTAGGCAGTTCGGCCAGTGACTCAATATGCACCGGATCAATCCCTCCCCGATTGCGAATTGAACGACATAGAGAACGACTGTCAGCACCTTCTATCGGTTTCTCTCCCGCCGGATAAACATCCAACAACAGCAACAAATCGACCTTTGACAGAACCCGCACAAAATCCTCGTACAGATCCCGGGTACGGGTGAATCTATGGGGCTGGTAAATCATCACCAGTCGCTTATCTGGCCAGTTGTTGCGGGCCACTTCAATCGTCGCCGCCACTTCTGTGGGATGATGACCATAATCATCCACCAGGATAACCTCGCCGTCATTCACCGGATAATTACCCAATATTTCAAAGCGACGTCCGATCCCGGCAAAACTCTGCAATGCAGACTGTATCGCCTGATCACTGACGCCTTCAGCCGTAGCAACAGCTATCGCAGCGAGGGCATTTTGTATATTGTGTTTACCCGCCAGATTCAGTTGAATTTGCAAATCGGCCAATTGATGACGTTTCACCACAAAGCGACACTGATTTAAGCCCAACTGAAAATCACAGGCGCGCACATCAGCATCTTCGCTGAAACCATAGGTCGTGTACTGGCGACTGATTCTGGGCAGTAATTCCCGCACAGTATCATCATCAATGCACAAAACGGCCTGCCCATAAAAGGGTAAGTTGTGTAAAAACTCGATGTAAGTATCCTGCATACGCGCAAAATCACCACCGTAGTTTTCCATGTGATCCGGTTCAATATTAGTTACCACTGCCACCATGGGTTGCAGGTGCAAAAACGAAGCGTCACTTTCATCCGCTTCAGCGATCAGATAGCGACTGCTACCCAGTCGGGCATTGCTGCCGGCACTGTTGAGTCGCCCCCCAATTACAAAAGTAGGGTCCAGTTGGCCTTCTGCAAAAATGGTGGCGGTCAGACTGGTGGTGGTAGTTTTGCCATGTGTACCGGAAATCGCGATACCATGTCGAAAGCGCATCAGCTCGGCCAACATCTCGGCACGGCGAATAATAGGTATGCGTCGCTCAAACGCCGCTTTAATCTCCGGATTTTCCGGATTGATGGCGCTGGATACCACCACAACGTCCGCTTCGATTACATTAGACTCTGCATGGCCCAAAAACACATTCGCGCCGCAACTGGTTAGGTGCCGTGTTAAGTTCGAGACATTCAGATCAGATCCTGATACCTCATAGCCTTCATTGAGCAATACTTCAGCTATCCCTGCCATACCCACACCACCAATACCGATGAGGTGGATGCGGCGGATACGCCCCATCACCGGATTTGCAAAGGTTGTACTACCTGGCTGATTCATCGGCTGGCACCCACCTGTTCAATACATACATTAGCGACTTTTTCAGTGGCACTGCGTTCGCCACATTGTCTGGCTTTGTCTGAGATTTGAATAATACGTTCTCTTTCTGAATTTAAATTATCTAATATTGCTACCAACTGTCCCGATTCCAACTGTGACTGGGGCAATAAAATGCCAGCGCCCTGAGTCACCAAATACTGGGCGTTTTTAGTCTGATGATCGTCCACAGCATGGGGTAGTGGTACAAAAATGCCACAGCGTCCGGCCAGTGCGATCTCCGATACGGTCAGTGCGCCGGCACGACATATCACCACATCAGCCCACTCATAGGCTGCAACCATTTCATCTATAAAGTCGGTGACCTTGAGATTGTCGCCGGTAATCTGACCAGCCTTGTAGGCCGCTAACACCGCTTCGCTATTGCCCTTACCGGCCTGATGCCAGATCTGAACATTCCGCTGTGTCAGTTGCTTTACTGCCTCAGGCACGCACTGATTCAGCACTTTAGCGCCCAGGCTACCACCGCTGACCAGCACCCGCAGTTCATCCTGTAATTCACGCTTCTCACTAATCTCAGCAAAGGCAGCACGTACCGGGTTACCCACCTGCTGTTTTTTCGCGTTGCCCTGTAACCAGTTGGCGTTATCAAAAGCGGTTAGTACTTTTTTCGCTATTCGGGCCAGTAGCTTGTTGGTCAACCCGGGGGCGGCATTTTGTTCGTGCAACACCAAGGGTATGCCACTTAACCAGGCGGCAATGCCGCCGGGTCCACTGGCATAACCTCCCATCCCCAGTACCACATCAGGTTTAACCTGGCGCAATATTTTGATGGCTTGCCAGGTTGCGTGCAGAATTTTAAACGGTGCTTTACACAAACGCACCAGTCCATTACCACGCACACCCGAGATATTGATAAAATTAATGGCAAAACCATGTTTGGGCACCAATTGAGCTTCCATACGGTCGGCCGTTCCTAACCATTCAACTTGCCAGCCTTTTTCTTTTAAAAACTGGGCTACCGCCAGGCCAGGAAAGACGTGCCCGCCAGTGCCTCCTGCCATAACCAATACACGATTACTCATCAGCGGTGCGCTCCTGACGTTTTTTGGTTCTTGCCGTTTTTCTTGCCCTGACAGAAGGTTTACTCAAGGCATGTAACTTTCCGGTTTTTAATTCAAAGTCGATACGCAACAGAATAGCTACGGCAATCGACATAATAATCAAACTGGAGCCACCGGCACTGACCAAAGGCAGTGTCAGTCCTTTCGTGGGTAAAACGCCTGAGCTGGCGCCTACATTCACCGCTGTCTGAAAACTGATCCAGATGCCAATTGCATAGGCCATAAAGCCTTCGTAAGGTCTTTCTTTTTGTAACGCCTGACTACCCAGCTTTAACGCCTTAACCACAATAAATAACAATAAACCAAGAATGAGTAGGACACCTGTCAGGCCCAGCTCCTCAGCGACAATCGACATAATAAAGTCAGTGTGGGCTTCAGGTAAAAACTCCAGTTTTTGCAAACTATTACCCAACCCTTCACCAAAGACACTGCCACGACCCCAGGCCATTAACGATTGTGTCAGCTGATAACCGGTACCAAAAGGATCTGCCCAGGGGTCAAGAAATGCGGTTACCCTGCGCATCCGGTACTCTTCAACGACAATCAAGGCAGCCACGGCGGCAATACCGGTAAACGCCAGACCAAAGAACTGCCATAATTTAGCGCCCGCCAGGAACAACAAACCAACGGTCGTGGCAAACATCACGATGACAGTGCCCAAATCAGGTTGCGCCAGTAACAACAGTGCCAGCACGAAAAACACAATTAACGGTTTAATAAAGCCCTTCAGGTTTTCGGTTACTTCGCCATAGCGGCGTACCATGTAACCTGCCAGATAACAAAAGAAAAACAGTTTCGCCGGCTCTGCCGCCTGTATAGTAATTGGGCCGATTGCCAGCCAACGGGTACTGCCGTTAACGGTGCGTCCGAAAAACAAAACAACAATCAGCAGTCCAATGGCAAGGAATAACAAATAGGCGTTGGTTTTTTGCCACCAGCTCATGGGGATCATCATTGCGACCATGGCAGCCAACGCCGAGATAATCAAATAAATGCTGTGCCTGATGGAAAAGTGAAACGGATTGTTAAACAACCGCTCTGCCACTGGCATGGAAGCCGATGTGACCATCACCAGACCAATCGCCATCAGGGCTAACGCTGCCATCAACAAACCAATATCGTAGGGTCGTTGTGGACCGCCTTTATCGTGTCGCCAGGCGAACAAATCAGGTAAATAACTGGAAGAGACCTGCATCATGATAAGGCCTCCACAGCTTTCGCAAAGACGTCGCCGCGTTGCTGATAATTGGCAAACATATCCAGGCTGGCACATGCGGGGGATAACAGCACCATGTCTCCTGAGCGCGCTCCCTGTGCTGCCACCTGCACCGCTTTTTGCAATGACTCTACACGGATACTGTTGTCTTTTAAGGCAGCAATGCTGTCGCCGTCTTTGCCAAAGGTGATCAGATGTTGTACGTCATTGAGCAGCAGGTTTTGCAGGGGGGTGACATCGGCCTGTTTGGCATCACCGCCTGCCAGCAACCATAAATCACCGCTCACCACAGGGCGCAAGCCGTGAATGGCGGCAATAGTGGCGCCGACATTGGTGGCCTTAGAATCATTAATCCAACGTACGTTATTTCGGTCAGACACTAACTGGCAGCGATGTGGTAAACCGTCAAATTCGCGTAGTGCCTGTTGAATAAACTCATCAGCAATGCCTGAATGCCTGGCAATGATCATTGCAGCCTGAGCATTGAGCAGATTGTGTACCCCACTTATTTTGAGTTCGTTCGCCATTAAATATGGCTTTCCGTCTAAAGTGACGGCAGCCGGGGACATTTGCAAACCAAAACCGTACTCAGCCGCAGCGTCTGTAATAAAAGCATCAACCTTTACATCGTCTGTGTAGGTATTGCGGTCCTGTGCATTCGCCAGTTTAAAATCGGCATTGTCAAAAATGGAATGTTTAGCCTGACAATAGGCCTCAAAATCCGGATAGCGGTCCATGTGGTCTTCAGATACGTTCAACAGTGCCGCGGCACTCAAAGGAATATCCTTAGCCGTTTCCAACTGAAAACTGGATAGCTCTAACAGCGCAATATCAAAATCAGTCTGCAACAAATCCAGGGCGGGCAAGCCGATGTTGCCACCACAGGCCACTTTTTTGCCTGCGGTCAGCCAGATCTTTTCTAACATGCTGACAACCGTAGATTTGCCGTTAGAGCCCGTTACCCCAATGATGGGTTTGTCGCAATTGGCCGCGAACAGTGCGATATCGCCAACTACCTGACATCCATTGGCAATCGCCGACTGAATGGCAGGCGTACTCAACGCCATACCAGGACTGAGTACGATAAGATCAAATTCATCAAACTGGTGTGTCGCAAACGCCCCAAATTGGCAAGGAATATCAAGGTTACTTTGCGTCAGACTTCGGGTATCAAATCCCGTGGCCTGAATACCATGTCGCAACAAAAAGCGCGCGCAGGACTGACCGGACAGGCCCATCCCCACAATCGCGATTTTTTTGTCTTTAAGTTGCGACAGATTCATTCGGACTTTTACCTCAGTTTCAGCGTAGCCAGGCCAATTAACACCAGAATCAACGAAATGATCCAGAAACGCACAATAACCCGGGGTTCAGGCCAGCCTTTTAATTCATAATGGTGATGTAAAGGCGCCATGCGAAAAATGCGCTGACCGCGTAGTTTATAAGAGCCAACCTGCAAGATAACCGACAGAGTTTCCATGACAAACACACCGCCCATTATCACCAGTACTAACTCCTGACGTACCAATACCGCCAGAATGCCCAATGCACCGCCCAGCGCCAGCGAGCCTACATCTCCCATAAACACCATCGCGGGATAGGTGTTAAACCACAGAAAACCCAGACCGGCCCCTACAATAGCTGTACATACCACCACCAGTTCACTGGTGAGGGGAATATAGGGTAATTGCAGATATTCAGAAAAATTCACATTTCCGGTGACATAAGCAAAAATGGCCAAAGCCCCGGCCACTAAAATGGTAGGCACGATGGCCAGGCCGTCCAGGCCATCGGTAAGATTGACGGCATTACTGGTACCCACAATGACAAAATAAGCCATGACCACAAAAAACAATCCCAGTTGCGGCATCACTTCTTTGAAAAATGGGACCAGCAATGCGGTTTCAGCAGCAGACTGACTGTTAGCGTAGAGATAAAACGCAACGACAATCGCGATAACTGATTGCCAGAAATACTTCCACTTGGCTATCAGCCCTTTGGGATCTTTGCGCACCACTTTGCGGTAATCATCCACAAAGCCAATGATGCCGTAACCGACGATAATCGCCAGGGTCACCCATACATAACGATTACTCAAATCAGCCCATAACAGAACACTCAGAACAATAGCCGATAATATTAAAAGCCCCCCCATGGTTGGAGTGCCGGATTTACTTAAATGAGATTGCGGACCATCACTGCGCACCGTTTGACCAATTTGTAAACGTTGCAACCAACGAATCATTTTGGGCCCCAGCAACACAGCAATCAGCAACGCCGTCAGCGTGCTCAGGATGGCGCGCATCGTTAAGTAAGAAAATACATTAAAACCAGCATCAAACTGCTGCAGCCATTCGGCTAACCAAATTAACATGCGATGCGCTCCCTGGCGCGTTCAAACTTTCCCAAAGGAGATTCCTCCAGGGCCTTTACCACATTCTCCATACGGGCACTGCGGGAGCCTTTGATGAGAATGGTAATATCTTGCTTTTCCAGAGCCAGTGCCTGATTAAGACTGGCTACCAGGTCAGCTACCTCTGAAAAGTGATGCCCGGACTGACCAAATACATCACTGGCACTTTGGCTGAGCACACCCAGCGAATAAAAGTCATTGATGCCTTTTTGCTGTGCGTACTCACCCACTTTTTCGTGGTAGTAACGGGCCTTTTCACCTAATTCACCCATATCGCCCAGGATGGCAATCTGTCTGCCCGGAAAACTACTCAACACATCTAACGCCGCATTCACTGATGCGACATTGGCATTGTAAGTATCATCCAGAATGCGAATTTGATTACTCAACTCTTTCACATTCAGACGCCCCGACACTTGCTTTAACTGCCGTAAGCCGGTAGCCACCTGTTCCAGGCTGGCACCAACTTCCATGGCTAAGGCGGCGGCCACCAGGGCATTATTCACATTGTGAATGCCTGGCAAGGTTAACCAGATCCCCACTTTGCCTTCAGGCGTACATAAATCAAACTGGGCACAGCCATCGAGACCAATAATCACATCTTCAGGGTAAAAATCCGCTTGGTCAGCGGTCATGGAAAAGGTGGAAGTGCGCTTGTCTTTTAATTTGCCAGACCAGTATTCGAAAAACTGACTGTCTTTATTGAGAATGGCCAAACCATCGGTTTGCAAACCATTGAAAATTTCACTCTTGGCTCTGGCAACGCCAAACAGAGAACCAAAGCCCTCAAGATGAGCGGCTGAGGCATTGACGATAGTGGAAACATCCGGCTGGGCCAGCGAGCAGGTGTAATTAATCTCGCCCAGATGATTGGCCCCCATTTCTACCACTGCATATTCGTGACACTTTTCCAGCTGCAATAAAGTCAGAGGCACGCCAATGTCATTATTGAAATTTCCTTTAGTGGCCAACACATTGCCTTTCAGCGATAAAATAGACGCCACCATCTCCTTGACTGTGGTTTTACCGGAACTGCCGGTTATGCCCACCGTTTTTGGTGCGACTTCATTGCGTACCGCCTTGCCCAACTCGCCCAATGCTAACTTGGTATCTTCCACCAAAATAAAGGGTAATGTCGTGTCAACCGGCTTGCTGACCAGCAACGCTGCAGCGCCAGTACTTTGTGCTAATTCAACAAAGTCATGGGCGTCAAAATTGGGCCCTTTTAATGCAATAAATAAGCTACCAGCTTCGATACTACGGGTATCGGTGCTAACCTTATCTATAAGGATATCCTGACCATTCAATGTTCCCTGTACTTGCTGTGCAACCCAGGACAAAGATACTTCAATCATGATGCCACCTTGTAGAGTGATTTAATAAATAGTCGTTCGTCGTAATCAGTAACCAGATCGCCAATCACCTGTGATGTTTCATGTCCTTTACCAGCCAGGACAATCAGGTCATCAGCGTCGCCCTGAGAAACTGCCCATTTAATGGCCATCTTCCTGTCCGTTTCAACGTAAACTTTGTGATGGTCAGGCATGCCTTGCAGAATATCGCCTATGATATCCTGAGGATCTTCGTTGCGTACATTATCATTGGTTAACACAACGTAGTCTGAATCCTGATAGGCTACCCGCCCCATTTGTGGTCGTTTACCCTTGTCGCGATCGCCACCACACCCAAATACGCAATACAACTGACCTGCGCAGTGGGCTCTCATTGAAGACAGTATTTTGTGCAGTGCATCCGGCGTATGAGCGTAATCCACCACGATATCCGGCTTGCCCTCCGCTCGGAAAAACTCGGCCCGACCGGCCACCGGGATTAATTGCCTTGCGGCTTTCAGCACGTCCTGGAAAGTTCGCCCTAAGGCCACCTGAGTTGCTATCGCACTGAGTACGTTCAGAATATTAAATTCGCCATACATGGGCAGGTTTAATTGGCCCTCTCCCCAACTACTGTGTACGCGAAACGCCAGACCTTCAGCACTGTATGTAATATTGTCGGCAAAACAATAAGCGTGAGGTAAACTGGTTAACTCCGACAGGCCAATCAAAATTACCGACACGGCAGCGGGCTTAAAGCGCAACCAATTAACGTGCTCTGCATCATTTTGATTTAGCACCAGGGTCTGCAACCCCGGCTGCTGCATCAATAAACGTTTAGCTTTGGCATATTCTTCCATAGAGCCATGATAATCCAGGTGATCCCGGGACATATTGGTAAATACTGCAACCCGGGTATTCACCTGTTTGATTCGACCCTGTACCAGGGCATGACTGGACGCCTCAAAGGCTAAATCAGAAGCGCCAGCTTGCAATGCCTGCCAGGCAAGGCGCTGAATCGAAATGGGATCAGGTGTGGTATTTTTGCTACATTGCAACGCCTGCAACGCTCCCTGCCCTAATGTACCGGCAAACCAGGCGGGCTTTGTCAACGCATTACTGAGTTGACTAATAAAATGGGTTGTTGACGTTTTACCATTGGTACCGGTTACCGCAACGGTATTTAAATGCTCCGTGGGATTGCCAAAGAACACTGCAGCCAGCGCAGACAGTTGTTCGAACAGTTGATAAAAGCTGATAATGAGAGAATGCTCGCGCATCGACATTGCGCCATGCTCAGATTCGCTATCCGTTTCTGCCAGAATGACCTTCGCGCCCAGACTAACCGCCTGAGGAATAAAGTCCCGGCCATCAAGATTATGGCCTGCTACGGCCAGGAAGCCTTTATGAATAGCCACTTCACGACTGTCCAGTACCAGATCGTCAACCTCCAGTTCCGGCGCATCGATGCCAAAAGGCTTTAACAGTTGTTGAATATTACGCAGCCCGAACTCAGGAGTCATTGTTCTTACTCCTTAACGCTGCCAGTGATGATACTGACTTGTCATCCGGCGGTACGTTCAGCATTTGCAAAGTACCGGACATCACACGTGAAAAAACCGGAGCTGCGGTGTCACCGGAATGGTACAGGTCGCCGCCGGGTTCATTGATCAGTACCACTACAGCCACCTGAGGATCTGATACCGGGGCCAGCCCCGCAAAAATATTCACGTATTCTTCACCATAACCACCAGGCACGGCTTTGCGGCTGGTGCCGGTTTTACCGGCGACGCGATAGCCGGGCACCTGAGCTTTTTTACCCGTCCCGGAGTCCGATACCACCTGCTCCATCATTTCAATAACAGCCCCGGCGGTTTGAGCCGATAAAGCTCTTTCACCTTGTGCCAGTTGCTCAGCTTTAATGATACTTAAAGGTCGTCTTACGCCACCATTGGCGAGAGTAGAATACATACGGGCTAACTGCAGTGTGGTCACCGCAATACCATAGCCAAAAGACAAGCTGGCCACTTCGTGATCTGACCAACGGGAACGTTCATGGAAAATACCGCCGCTTTCACCAATCAGATTACTGCCGGTATCCCCTATCAAACCCACATCGTAATAGGTATCAAGAAATTGTCTTCTGGGTATTGAGAAGGCCAGTTTAGAGGTCCCCATATTACTGGACTTTTTCACAATCTCGGTAAGGTTTAATACGCCGTAGTTGCGAGGATCTCGTACATAAGCGCCACCAACCCGCATCCAGCCCGGTGATGTATCTATTTGGGTGTCCAGCTCTACGCTGCCAAACTCCAACGCACTGACCACCGCCAGGGGCTTCACTGAAGAGCCTGGTTCAAAGGTGTCCGTCACTGCGCGATTGCGAATACGGTGTGCCGGTACGCCTTGTCGATTGTTCGGATTAAAAGAAGGGCTATTGACCAGCGCGAGAATTTCTCCGGTGTGAACGTCTGCAACAACGGCGGAACCGGATGTAGCCTGCAACAAGCTAACTGCGCGCTTAACTTCTTTGTAAGCCAAAGCCTGTATCCGCTGGTCAATAGTTAACTGGATGTTCTGTGGTTTTTTACCGGACTCTTCGGAATGCAGTTCTACCTGACGCCCCTTGGCATCAATACTGACCTCTCTGCGGTCCGGGGTACCACTCAAAATTTCATTGTAAATTCGCTCAATCCCCTCCAGGCCTTTGTCGTCCACATCGGTAAATCCGATAAGGTGCGCCGACACTTCTCCGGCGGGGTAATAACGCCGGGATTCTTCCCGAAGGTATACACCGGGAATATTGAGTTTCCCCACGTAGTCCGCCATAGCCGGGGACACCTGACGTTGTATATAAACAAAACGTTTTTCCGGATTTTTCACCCGTCTTAAGATGCGCTCCACATCCTGACCAATAACATCGGCTAACGCCTGCCAACGTCTTTTGGATTGCAGCGCATTGTTTTCATGAATTGTTTTAGGATCAGCCCAGATGGCACGCACCGGCACACTGACCGCCAGTTCTTCACCATTGCGGTCCAGGATAAGCCCACGATGGACTCGGGTTTTGCGCACCCGCTCTGTTCGGCTATCTCCTTTTTTTACCAACATATCCGGATCAATCACCTGAATGTAGGCGGCTCTGACTGCCAGGCCCACAAACACCAGACAGATCAGACTTAATACAGTAATGAAACGCCACTGTACTGTCGTAGGTTTAGGGATCTTTTTATTTTTAATTGCCGCAGCCATTATTTCACCCTCACCACGACTTCTTCTTCCGGATCAGGACGATACATATCCAACTGTTCTTTTACCAAAGACTCGATACGGTTGTGCTCGGTCAGTGCTCCCTGCTCCAGAATCAGGTTACGCCATTCGACGTCAAGCCGATCCCGCTCCTGCAGAGCCTGCTCTTTTTCGATTAATAACTGGCGATTGTTGTGAGAACTGAGAATGACTGCAATCGCGCTAATCAATACCGCTGTAAACAACAACACTCGCAACAGGTTACGAGTGATGTCAGTGAGTATAATAGTGACCAGATTGAAGTTATTTGTCATAGCTTCTCCGCCACCCTGAGAACCGAGCTTCGGGCCCGTACGTTGCGTTTTATCTCACTTTCATCGGGCTTTATCGCCTTGCCAATCAAACGCAGTTTCTTACTGGCGTTGATTTCTTCCTGCCTGACAGGTAAACCATGCGGCACCTGCATGCCACGGCTTAAGTCACGCATAAAGCGTTTTACGTATCTGTCCTCCAGAGAATGAAAACTGATTACTGCCAGACGCCCGTCTGCTGCTAATACCTGCAGAGCTGATGCTAAACCGCGCTCGATTTCGCCCAGTTCATCATTAATAAAAATGCGAATTCCCTGAAAAGCCCGGGTGGCCGGATGCTTAAACTTGTCTTTTACCGGCACCGCCTGATCGATAAGTTTTGCCAACTGTAAGGTAGAGGTGAGTGGGTTTTCATCGCGGGTGGTGACAATGGCATGAGCAATGCGCTTGCCAAATTTCTCTTCACCATACTCTTTGATAACCCGGGTGATATCCGCTTCATCCGCTGAATTTAACCATTCACTGGCACTGATCCCTTTGCTGGTATCCATCCGCATATCCAGCGGGCCGTCTTTCATGAAGCTGAAACCGCGGCCTGCGTCATCCAGTTGCGGAGAAGAAACCCCTAAATCCATAAGGACACCGTCAATCCTGCCCAGCAAACCGAGCTCCGTAAGGGCAGAAACCATGTCAGAAAAAGCAGAATGCACAATCTGAAAACGGCTGTCATCGGCAAATGCCTTTGCGGCTTCAATGGCCATGGGATCGCGGTCAAACGCAATCAAACGACCATTGTCACCCAGTTGCTCCAGGATCAAACGAGAATGTCCACCTCGACCAAACGTCGCGTCTACATAGATACCGTCCTGTTTAATGGCCAATGCATCAATAGATTCATGCAGCAGCACTGATGTGTGGGTAAAAGTGCTGGTCATTATAAAGAAAAGTCCTGTAAACGTTCGGTAAGTTCAAATCCGGCATCCTGTTCGGTCGCAATATCCGACTGGATCTGTTGCTCCCAGGTACTGGTATTCCAAATTTCGAATTTATTAAGTTGTCCCACCAACATGATTTCTTTGGTGAGGTCGGCGTGTTGCCTGAGCGGAGCGGAAAGTAAAAATCGACCGTTTTTATCCATTTCGCCTTCGTTGGCATAACCCAGCAACAATCGCTGTAAGCGACGTTCATGCGGATTCATGCTGGACAGACGACTGAGTTTCAACTCGATTTCTTCCCATTCAGAAAGTGGGTAAAGCAGCAAGCAGGGTTGTTGAGTGTCTATTGTACAAACTAATTGTCCCTGACAATCATCCAGAAGCGACTGACGATACCTCGTTGGTATCGTCACCCGGCCTTTAGTGTCCAGATTGATTGCGTTAGCGCCGCGGAACATTCCCCTAGCCCATATGTTTTTATTGTTTTTAGAAAGGCACGGTAGACACTAAAAAATCCACTTTATGCCACTTTTACCCACAATTCACAGTTTAGAAACCACACCATGCCCCTGTCAAGTCAATTTCCGCTTATTTTCCCCACTATTTCAGAGTGGGAATAAGTGCATCTGGTGAAGTACTTGAAAATACTGAGATTTTGACGACTGATTAGTTTTTGTTCAGCTAATGAGAAAAGCGAGCTCAATTACACTATCTTTGAAAAGCGCAATTAATTTGCTGGTGAGATAGTAAAATTCCATTGTTATCCGCGCCTGAATCACGCAAAAATTGTGACCTGCAAAAAAATAAAGTAACCTAGTCTTATATCAGACATAAGATCAAATAAACCAAGGCCGCTGTGTCTGACACAGCAAACCACCCGCAGCAGGCGTTTAAACGTTGAGTGAGAAGAAAATGAGTTTTGACAATTGTATTTTAGCTATCGACCAGGGCACAACATCAACACGGGCCATCATTTTTAGCGATAAAGGAAAAATTCTCTGTAGCGCACAGGAAGAGTTCGCTCAACACTACCCCAACGATGGCTGGGTGGAACATGATCCTGAAGAAATCTGGCAAACCACGCTGAATGTCTGTAAGGCCGCGCTGCAACAAGGGCAGCAAAAGCTCGCCAACGTAGTCACAATCGGCATCACTAATCAGCGGGAAACGACTCTGGTATGGGACAAACAAACCGGAAAACCCATTTACAACGCAATTGTCTGGCAAGACAGACGCACCGCGGCCATTTGTGACAACCTGCGTACAGATGCCACCTTACAACAAGTGCAGTCAAAATCCGGCCTGCTATTAGATCCCTACTTTTCTGCCACTAAAGCGGCCTGGATACTGGATAATGTCACCGGAGCAAGACAACGGGCGGAAGCCGGCGAGCTGGCTTTTGGCACCATTGACAGCTTTTTAATCTGGCGTCTGACCGGTGGTAAACAGCACGTTACCGATGTAACCAATGCCAGCAGAACCAATTTATTTAATATCCATAGCTTACAATGGGATGATGAATTGCTGTCTCTGTTTCATGTGCCTGCCGTCATGCTACCGGATGTTAAAGAGTGCGCTGACGATTTTGGTGTCACGGACCCTGCACTGTTTGGCAAGGCCATTCCCATCAATGGGGTTGCCGGCGACCAACAGGCCGCCAGTGTCGGACAATGTTGTTTTGAAACCGGCGCCATCAAAAGTACCTACGGCACCGGTTGTTTCGTATTGCTCAATACCGGTGAAAAGGTGTTGAACTCGAAAAACAACCTGCTGTCTACCGTGGCTTACCAGATAAACGGCAAGGTGCACTATGCTCTGGAAGGTTCTATTTTTATTGCCGGCGCAGCCGTACAGTGGCTCAGGGACGGTATCGGCGTTATTGAAAATGCCAGTGAAACAGAAAAAATGGCACAAACGCTGGATTATGAACACGGAGTTTATATGGTGCCCGCGTTTGCCGGGTTGGGTGCACCATACTGGGACCCATTAGCCAGAGCGGCTATCTATGGCATGACCAGAGCTACATCACCGAATCATTTTGCACGGGCGGCACTGGAGTCCGTGGCATACCAAACCTTTGATCTGCTGGAAGCGATGTCCCAAGATGGCGTCACAGCCACATCAATCAACGTAGACGGCGGTATGGTGGCCAACAATTGGGTATGCCAGTTTATTAGCGACATTCTGAATATTGAAGTGGCTCGTCCGGAAATCATGGAAACTACGGCACTGGGTGCAGCTTACCTGGCTGGATTAAAGGCTGGCATTTACAGCTCCACAGATGCACTAACTCAAATGCACAAAATTGAGCAGGCTTTCAACCCCAATCTGGCAAAGGCTACCCGAACTAAGTTGCTTTCCGGATGGAAAGCTGCCATCCAAAGTACCTTGCAATTCTTGTATTAGTAGTCAGCGTTTTGTTACGCCTTCACAATACTTCATTTTACTGAACTTTAGTTAAATCTCGTGGAACCGATATACTATAGAAGAGTTTCACGAGGTATTTTGATTGAAAATACACATTGCATGTACACGCAAAATCAGAGCGACTGTCGGTGTTATGGCACTGATGAGTTTACTGTGTGCTTTTGCAAATGCATCGCAAACCTATTTTCACAAAGAAGAAACGCCAAATAAGGTGCACCTGAAATATCGCTGGCAGGATTTTTTTGGCACCCATCGCAGTCTCAGTTTTGAACTGGACAAGGCCCAGATAGCCACTCAGAACAAACAAAACAAATCTTATCGCCCCGAAATAGCCCAACGCTATGTTTACATGGAGTTGCAACGCAAAGCACAAACTATCAATCCCAAAGAAGCACGGGTGAAATTCCGCTCCCGCAACAATGAACTGCAAATTGAAGTAAAAAGCCGTTCCGAACAAATGATAGAAAAGTGGACCAACGAACTGGTGGCAGAACGAGAAGCAGCATTCGACCGCTACCTGGCCATGAACTACTACAGTCGTTATGTCAGTCCCTATGGTCAGACCGGTGTAAAGCCCGACCATATTCGTTTTGTGAATGAGGCCGTCACTGCGTTATTGCCGGCTTCCCAGGCGCTGTATGAATTGATGGACGATGACAGTACCTCCAGAGCTTACGTGAACATGATTCTCAGCTGGGTACAAAGTATTCCCTACAACGATCTGCAAGACCGCATGACCTCTAACGGCGCAGGTTATTTACCGCCATCGGAAGTCTTGCTTACCAACAAAGGCGACTGCGACAGCAAAGCCACACTCACCGCAGCCTTGTTGCGTTCACTGTTGCCCAATTTACACATGACCATTGTCTATTTACCCAATCACGCGCTGCTGGGTGCCAACTTGCCTCACTTTGACGGCGAAGAGAAAGTCACCGAAGGAGGGATTGATTATTTATTGTTGGATCCAACCGGGCCACAGTTGATGAAGGTTGGCGAGGTGTCAGACGAAACAGCAAGGTACATCAACAATGATATGTTTAAAGTGGAAAAGTTACCTGGTCAGATAAACTAGGCGGTGTATTGCTGTTAACCGGCAAATACCATATTGCGACCTGACTGTTTCGCCAGATATAACCGCTCATCGGCATCGTCGATGAGTTCTTTACGCGACTGATTTTGCTCCGGCACCAAACTGGCAACCCCAACACTGATGGTAACGATATCTGCGGCACTGGAATACAGATGGGGAATTTTCAGGTTTGCTATCGCCTCGCGGGCTTTTTCGGCAATCGCCTCAGCCTGACTTTTCTCACAGTTTGGCCAGACAAATACGAATTCTTCGCCGCCGTATCTGGCCACAAAATCCCCCGCGCGGGTTGATGCTTTTGATAGTGCTTTGGCGACTGTGGTCAGACAATCATCACCAGCAGTATGCCCGTAGTTGTCGTTGAACTGTTTAAAGCAATCAATGTCCACCATCGCCACTGCTATGGGGTATTCACTGCGCATGGCACGGCGCCACTCCTGCTCAAACACCTCATCAAAATAGCGTCGGTTAGGTACTTCTGTCAGGCCATCGATGCTGGCTAATTGTTCTAACAGATCGGTTTTCTGCTTCAACAAAACCTGATTGCGCACCCGCGCCCGCACCAGCGCCATATTGAATGGTTTAGTGATGTAGTCAGACGCGCCCATGGTCAACCCCAGGACTTCATCTTCATCGCTGCATTTACTGGTGGAGAAAATAATGGGCACTTTTTGTGTGCGCCGGGAGGTTTTCAGTTTACGGCAAACCTCATAACCATCCATATCTGGCATAACAATATCCAGCAGCACCGTATCAGGCACCTCCGCTTCAGCGATTTCCAGCGCTTCTATGCCTGAGCTGGCCTGCAGTATGCGGTAATCATTCTGCAGGCCATGAGCCAAAATCTCTTTGTTGATAAAGTCATCATCAACGATTAATACGGTTGGTTTACTTAAATCAGTTGTCACATATCTGCCCTAGAGCCATTAAATTACAGGTGTTCTTCAGCAAATTCCGCCAGGCGGCTGCGCACAACACCATCCAGATTAACTGTAGCACTTCCTGAAAAATTCTTAAATTTTTCCACCAGATAGGTTAATCCTGAAGTCACCGGGGTCAGATAATTACTGTCAATTTGTGCCAGGTTACCACCACAAATAAGTTTTGTACCTTCGCCACAACGGGTAATAATAGTTTTCAGTTGTGAGGCTGTCAGATTTTGCGATTCATCCAAAATCACGATGGCATTCTGAATACTTCGACCCCGCATAAAGTTCACCGATTTGAACTGAATATTGGCTTTTTCCATGATGTAATTCATGGAGCCTTTAGTGTTTTCATCGTTTTTATGCAGCACTTCCAGGCTATCGGTAATAGCCGCTAACCAGGGCGTCATTTTTTCTTCTTCGGTGCCGGGTAAAAAGCCGATAGACTCCGCGATTTCAGGTGTGCTCCGGGTTACGATAATCTTATCGTACATGTTTTTTTCCACCACCATTTCCAACGCGGCGGCCAGGGCCAATAAGGTTTTACCCGATCCGGCAGGGCCGGTTAAGATCACCAGGTCAATGTGTGGGTCCAGCAAGGAATGTAATGCCATCGCCTGCCCGATGTTTTTTGGCGAGATCCCCCAGGCGCTTTTACCCATCAGGCGTTCATAGCCCATGTCCAGTACATCCAGCATCTCTTCGCCGACTGATTCCACAATACCTGCAAAGTGCTCGGTGTCATCCAGCAAAAATTCGTTCACATAGGCTTCTGGCAATACTGACTTACTGATGGAATGAATCGTATCGCGACCTTCGGTGCGGCTCTCCACAGACTCCACCTTATCCCAAAAGTCGCCTTCAAAGCGATGGTACCCGCGGCTCAGGTATTTAATATCACTGACCAGTTGGTCGGTGCGATAATCTTCAACCTTGGCCAGTCCTGCACCTTTGGCTTTCAGGCGCATATTGATGTCTTTAGTAACCAGCACCACAGTGCGTTCAGGGATATGTTTTTGTAAATACAGCGCCGCATTGATAATGCGGTTATCGTTCTCTTTACTGGTAAAACGCTCATCGCCTGAGGGCAGTTGATGGTCGGCAAATATAGAGAGTTTTCCGGTCGGCGCGGCATCACCAGCGGTCAATCCTACCAGTGACACACCATGGGTCATATCTTCCGGCGAGGCTTCGTGCAATATATCTTCCATTGCGCGAATACTTACCCTGGCGTCGCGAGCGACGTCTTTTTTACTGTCTTTAATGTAATCCAGCTCTTCAAGCACCGTCATAGGGATAACGACGTCATGCTCTTTAAATGAGAGAAAAGCCAAGGGCTCGTGCAGAAGAATGTTGGTATCTAAAACGTATAACTTGGAAGCAGAGGTTGTTTTTTCAGGCATTCGCCACTCCGTTTATGTAACCATGGGCTATGACTCACTGCCTTTTAGTGTTGTTTAAATGCAGTCAGCCTGGTCAATAGAACGCACCACAGGAAGCAGCACTGTTCACGGAAGCATTGCGTTAACAAAGTTAAAATTCGCAACGCATCACATCCTCACAATAGAACACTTTTGACGGACATTCACCTGTTTTTGACAATTAAAAATCGGTCCGTTCAAAGAATAACCAGTTACAGCAAAGCCAAACTGGTGAGCAGACAGAACTTCCTGTAGAATCCCGCGCCCGCTTGACGAAGTAATTAGGGTCTGTTGGCCTTTGATGCATAAATTTTGTTCTACATAAACGCGTTTATGATGAACTCCTTGGGCTATGCCTGTTTATCATTTATGCTTTGATGGATGTTTTCGATTTAGTCCACCAGACCATCAAACATCCGCCGTGCCTAAATGATAAAAGGCCGCAGTAAAAATATGCTGCAAAGGTCAACAGGCCCCTGATAAAGAGAAATACAGAGATTTACATGGCAATTCAAGAACCACCCGCGCTGGGTCAACGCTGGCTAAGTAACGCCGAAGTCGAACTGGGTCTGGGCACCGTAGTCGCCCTGGACGAAAGAACGGTTTCCCTATTATTCCCGGCTTCCGGAGAGAGCCGCAATTATGCGCAAAAGAATGCGCCCATCACCCGGGTCCGGTTTGCCATTGGTGATACTGCCACGCACCACGAAGGCTGGCATTTTAAAGTAGAGAGTATCAGCGAAGCCAACGGCATTCTTGAATACCATGCAACGCGGACAGACAGCGACGAATCTGTCAGCGTGAAAGAAACGTTTTTATCCCATGATTTTGTACTGACCGAACCCCAGGACCGGCTGCTTAACGGCCATTACGATGGTCCGCGCTGGTTTGATATGCGCAAACAATCCATTGTCCACCGCCATACTCACCTGACATCACCGCTGTTGGGCTTCTTAGGTGCCCGGGTCTCTTTGATCCCTCACCAGTTGCACATTGCCAAAGAAGTGGGACAACGCATAGCTCCGCGGGTACTGCTGGCCGATGAAGTGGGCCTGGGTAAAACCATTGAAGCCGCGATGATCATTCATCAACAGCTGCTGACGGAACGTGCCCATCGGGTACTCATCGTTGTTCCTGACAGTCTGGTAAATCAGTGGTTGGTAGAAATGTTGCGCAAATTTAATCTGAGTTTTGCGATATTCGATGAGGAGCGCTGCGAATCTCTGGCTGAAGAAGGCGGCAATCCGTTTGAATCGGAACAGTTGGTATTGTGTAGTTTAAACTTCCTCACTCACAACACCCGATATTTCCAGCAGGCTTCTGAATCAGAATGGGATTTGCTCATTGTCGATGAAGCACACCACCTGAAATGGTCACCAGGTAACCCTTCTCAGGAATATCAGGTCATTGATGAACTGGCACAAAAAACCAAAGGCGTGCTACTGCTCACAGCTACCCCAGACCAATTGGGCCACGAGAGTCACTTTGCCCGATTGCGCCTGTTAGACCCAAATCGCTTCCATGATTACGGGGTATTCCTCAAAGAAGAACAGGAATATGCGCAACTCGCCGAAACCGTGAGTGCCTTGCTGGGTTCTGCCCTGTTAAACGACAACCACTACAGCCAATTGCAAAGTAAGCTGACAGATTTAGCATACGACCTTGACACGCTGAATGCCGATCACAGTCTGCGTGAACAACTGGTAACGGATCTGTTAGATCGTCATGGCACAGGCCGGGTATTGTTCAGAAACTCCCGTAAAACCATCACCGGATTTCCGGGCCGTTATCTCAACGCCAGCAAACTGGATGAGCCGGTTGAATACGCAGAAAACAGCGACATTCCCAAACTCAATGCCCACATCACTCCGGAAATCTATTACGCCGGCACAGATATGTGGACGGACATTGATACCCGGGTAAACTGGTTTCTTGACACACTACAAAACCTCAAAGGTGAAAAAGTTTTAACCATTTGTGCCAATGCGATTACCGCACTGGATCTGGCCGAAACGCTACGGGTGAAAACCGGCATGCGAGCCACTGTGTTCCATGAGGGCATGAGTATTGTAGAGCGGGATAAAGCCGCCAATTATTTTGCGCAAAGTGAAGATGGCGCACAAGTACTGATCACCAGTGAAATAGGCAGTGAAGGCCGGAACTTCCAGTTTGCTCATCATCTGGTGTTGTTTGATTTGCCGCTTAATCCGGATTTACTGGAACAACGCATTGGTCGTCTGGATCGCATTGGCCAGAAACACGATATCCAGCTACATGTACCGGTATTTAGCAGCTCCGCACAAGAAGTCTTACTGCGCTGGTTTGATGAAGGCCTGGACGCCTTCAGTCACACCTGTCCGATTGGTGCAACCGTCTATGATGAACAATGCGAACTGTTAGAGACCTGCTTATTTGAACCGGAAGACTCCGCATCGCAGGAAAAACTGCTAAACGAAACCAAACAAATTCGCAGCGAATTACTGGCGAAACTGGAAAAGGGTCGCGATAAACTGCTGGAACTGAACTCTTCAGGGATAGGTAAAATTGACGCCTTTGTGGAACAACTGGAAGATTCAGATCAGTCTCCGACGCTTGAGCGTTTTATGACACAACTGTTTGATACTTTGGGCATTTTACAGGAAGAAAAGGACGATCACTGTTACCTGTTAACGCCAACAGAATCCATGGTCAGTCATTTACCGGGTTTACAGGATGAAGGCATGACCATCACCTATGAACGCGACACAGCCACGCACCTGGAGCATGTTCACTTTATCAGTTGGGATCACCCGTTGGTGCGCAATGCCATCGACATGTTGTTGGCCGACGTACATGGCAAATCCTCGATGGCCTTTACCGCTGATAAAAAGTTTCCTGCCGGGTATTACTGGCTCGAATGTTTATACGTATTATCAGCCAAAGGCGACCGAAAACTGCAACTAAACCAGTATTTTCCTGACACCCCTATCAGCTTTTCAGTGAGCGCCAAAGCGCAAGAAGAAGAAACGTTCTTCCCCTTGCTGGATAAGGTCCCCAGAAAAATTGGCAGCCAGTTGTTGAAAGCCCTGTCCGGGCAGTTTCAGAAAACCCTGCTGATGGCGGACAAAATCGGCAATACGAAAGCGGCTAAGGTTAAAGCCAACACCTTGTCAGCCATCGAAAACCGCTTGAATAACGAAATTACCCGCTTAAAAGCGTTGCAGTTGGTTAATCCATCGGTACGGGAAGATGAAATCATCCGGTTAACAGAACAGCGAGCCGGACTGTTGCAGGCTGCGGAAAATGCCCAGTTGCGTCTCGAGGCCGTGCGGGTTGTTGTCAACAATCCCTAGTCACAAGAGATAACTGGATACAAGAGATACCATTGGCACTGTTGCATTACAATCCACCGCAAAGCCCCTGGCTAAATATCCTGTACCGGGATGATGATATTCTGGTACTGGATAAGCCCAGTGGCTTATTGTCGGTTCCGGGGAAACAACCCCAGCACAAAGACAGCCTGCAATTGCGGGTTATGCGGGTATTTCCTACTGCCACTGTCGTGCATCGACTGGATATGGCTACCTCCGGTATTATGCTGTTCGCCTTAAATAAACCAGCGCACAAGCATATTGGCTTGCAGTTTGAAAGGCGACAGACAGAGAAACGTTATTTTGCACGTATTTACGGCTCGCCAGCCAGGCAACAAGGCAGCGTTGACTTGCCCCTGATCTGCGACTGGCCGAACCGTCCGAAACAAAAAGTAGATACCGAAAATGGCAAAAATGCCCTGACCCATTGGCAGGTCATACATCGGGCACCTGACTGGTCGTTGGTGGAACTAAAACCGGTAACCGGTCGTTCACACCAACTACGGGTACACATGTTGAGCCTCGGCCACCCCATTCTGGGAGACCGTTTATACGCCCATGAGCAGGCTCTGACTATGGCCCCCAGATTACAGCTTCACGCTGGTGAGCTGACCATTTGCCATCCTGTGACAGAACAACCGATTAGCTTCACCTCTGCACATCCATTCGGGTAGGTTCTGCCCGCGAACTGGCTGTTAAAAAAAGTTAAGTCTTATCGTAAAATGCGGATAACCTAACAATAGCCATAACGATTTTAATTAAGTGCGATTATTTCCTCTTGTTTTGTTGCTGCTGAACAGCCTGCTTTGCTCTCCCGACTCTTGGAGTCAGGAGCATATTGACGATCTGCAAAAATTAAAATTTGATGTCGAACGCGGCTTGCGCCCGGAAACCTTCAGAACCTTATTACTGGGGGAAGAAGAAACCGTGGTTGTTATTCAGGAATCCAATCAGGCTTTGTCCAAAGGTGCGGCGATATTAGTGGGTGAGACGGGCAAAAACGGCGCCAGTGAATCTGGACTGGCTGCGTTAGCCCCATTGCTTAACGATTTCGGCTGGACCACCATTTTAGTGACAGCGCCCAGCCTGGATTTTGATACGGATCAGGACAGCAATCCGGTCACTTCTACACAAGGGACTTCTGCACAGGGGACTTCTGCACAGGGGACTTCTGCACAAAGTACGCCTGCATCAGACGCCGCCAATACTGACCCCAATAATTTACCACTGGCAAACCAACGCATCCCTTCTTATTCAAGTACCCCGATTATCAGCGAGTCCCTGTTTACTCAGCAGGAGCAGGACTTTCAGTTACTGATGAACGCGGTAGAGCAGGAACGACAAAATTACCCCGGTTTCGCACTGGTGGTTGCCCAGGGGACGTCCGCGGCCTGGTTAGCCAAACTGTACGGCGATCAGGAATTGCCGGAACCGGATGCGATAGTCACGATTGGCGTAAACTGGCCACAACACGAGCTGAACATTCTGGTGCCGCGAATATTGGCCCGCGCGCCGATACCGGTTTTAGACCTCTACAATCAATTCGACAGTGACTGGACACTGACCACCGCCAAAGAACGAAAAGTGGAGGCCATTAAATCTCTGAAGCTACATTATCGCCAGCGGGAAATTATCGGTCCCCGCTTCTCCCAGCAACAATATGACTACCTGGCCCGGGAAATACATGGCTGGCTAACCTATATGGGCTGGTAAAGACTTAAATAGCCTCGTGAAACAATAAAAAAAAACGAGTTTTCAAATACATAACCAAATGGTTAAAAGCGCTACAGGCAAAAATTTTTGATTCGACTATACTCATGGGGAATTAAAAAGAGATGTCAATTAAGCAGTGACCACCAACGTAGACAACTTTATCGAAGCTAAAGCACCACAACTGGCCTACTATGTAAGAGCATTCTGGGAGCGTCGCATCCCTTATTCGGAAGTGGATCTTTATTTCTGGGACACCATGGAAGAGTGGTCTCAGATTGATGCCTGCAGCCACGAACCGGCCAGTCAAAAAGAACGGGTATTTTGGCACTTATTACATCAATTACACTTCTGGAGCGAAGACAAGTTACTCACCGACCCTTACCTGCATTCTGAATTAAAAATCTGTGTCGACTATCTCGAAGGCGCTGGTCAGTTTCCGCTGGATTGCGTGGGTGTCCGTCCCTGACTCCAGACCAACAGGTCGAAGAATTGTAACCATTAACGACTTTTTACCTACTGCGCATTGATTTGCGTCCCATTGCATGATCCAATAGCCATACAAAAACAACAAGAAGCAGCCCCTTGTCGCATTTTCTGTCGCAATTTAAAGCCTACTATGACCGTCGTATTCTGACGGTATTTTTATTTGGTATCGCCAGTGGTTACCCCTGGGTCATGATCAGCTCGGCAATGACTGCCTGGCTCAAAGAGGAAGGTTTATCCCGCACTGCGATAGGTCTGTTCAGTGTGATTTTTGTAGCCTATTCCATTAATTTTTTGTGGTCACCACTGTTAGACAGACTGAGGCTGCCCTGGCTGGGTTTGCGGCGTGGCTGGATCTTCACTATGCAGCTAGGCATCATTGCCGCCTGTTGTTTTCTGGGGCAATTGCAGGTTCAGGAACAACTCTATCTGATGGCATTGGCAGGCTTACTGATTGCGATAGCTTCAGCAACCCAGGATATAGCCATAGATGCCTACCGTATAGATATCATAG
This sequence comes from Planctobacterium sp. R6, assembly GCF_055755215.1. Classification (NCBI taxonomy): domain Bacteria; kingdom Pseudomonadati; phylum Pseudomonadota; class Gammaproteobacteria; order Alteromonadales; family Alteromonadaceae; genus Planctobacterium; species Planctobacterium sp. R6. The sequence goes on along the minus strand of NZ_JBVTQY010000008.1, from coordinate 25,512 downwards.
AACAACAGGAAAAAGACAAATTATCTGCCGCCTCTGCTATGGCAACGGCCGGTTGGTGGACCGGATATGGTGGTCTGGGAGCGATACCGTTTTTTATCTCTGACTGGTCCGGCTGGACCTGGGGTGACATTTACTTTGTTCTGGCCGGCATTATGGGGTTGTTATCCATTGCCGTATTTTGGGCGCAGGAGCCTCAGATTAACCGCCAGGCTTCGCAACAACTGGCCGTTAGTTTTTACGAACAACGCATCCAGGGTAAACAATTACAGGCCCTCAGAAAGCTGGGGATCTGGTTATTGGTGACAATCGTCGAACCTTTCAGAGAGTTTTTCGCCCGCAATGGGGTTCGCTTTGCCTTGTCGATTTTAGCCTTTATCTTTTTGTTCAAAATGGGTGAAGCCTTTTTAGGTCGAATGTCGGTGGTGTTTTATAAGGAAATTGGTTTCAGCAATACCGATATTGGCACCTATTCCAAACTACTGAACTGGTGGGTTACCCTGTTTTTTGCGGTACTGGGAGGCCTGGTAAACATTCGTTATGGCATCTATCGCGGCTTAATGATCAGCGGGATCACCATGGCCGCCAGTAACCTGATGTTTTCCTTAATTGCCGTAGTGGGGCCAGATAAAACGCTGTTTGTGGCTGCTATATTCGTAGACGGCTTTACTTCAGCCTGGTCATCAGTGGCGATGGTGGCCTTTATCTCATTGATGTGTAATAAAACCTTTTCCGCCACTCAATACGCGTTGATGGCATCGCTTGGCGTATTAGGCAGAACTTTCCTGGCCTCTTCCAGCGGTTTTATTGTGGACTCGATGGATGGCAACTGGGCGGCGTTTTTTGTGCTGACAGCGGTTATGGTGGTTCCCAGCCTGATTTTCCTGTGGAGTATTCGGGATAAGATTAATCAGCTTGAAGCCAGGCGTGACAGCGCCGGGCAACCTTAATCGCCAGCGCAGTTGCAGAAAAAACAACCCGACAGGCTTTAAACATTGTAAAAGACAATATAAGTCTTATAGTTATCCAATAATAATAAAATAAGCAAAGCCCTGTTGATCAATAAACTGTCGCGAAAACTCTGCGTGGTGATGTGCCTGCTGACATTTAACAGCCTGTCAGTCGCCGCGGAAGAACTCCTAATTTTAACCGAGCCACTCCCGCCTTATCAGTATCTCAATGAAAAAGGTGAGGTGGTAGGCACCATGACCGAGCAGGTTAATAAATTATTGGCCGCATCTGGGGTGGATGCCGACATCATTATTATGCCCTGGGCAAGAGCCTATGAAACGGCACTCAAACGCCCTGACACATTGATTTTTTCACTGTTGCGCAACGCAGAAAGAGAGCCTCTGTTGGAGTGGATTGCGCCGTTGGGCGCCACTGAAACCTACCTGTATCAATTGGCCAGCAGACCAGCCATCGAAATTCGCGAACTCAATCAATTACAGAAAATCCACGTAGTGGCGGTAAAACGCGAAGATATTACCACCCGTTTACTCTACAAGGAGGCCCCAAATGCCACCTATATCGTGCAAACCAATACTAAAGACAATTTAAAGATGTTATTGGCGGGGCGCGCAGATGTAACCCCTGCCAGTGTGGAACAGATGGAGCTGTTTTGTCAGGAATTGCATTGTTCACTCAGTGATTTTAGCACGGTTACCCGTCTTCATCAGTTGGGCAAAACCTTGTATCTCGCCGCGAATAAGCAAACAGATCCGCAACTGCTGCAGCGACTGAAAATGGCCGCAACAGCAGATAGCCTGATTTATTGACTAACCACCACCCGGTTTCGACCCGACTCTTTGGCTTCATACAGACCCTGGTCGGCTTTTTCCACCCAGGCCATATACTCACCAAAAGACGTGTGGAATTCAGCCAGACCGATACTGACGGTAAACTCTATGGTGTGCTCTTCATATTCTACCGGTAAATGTTCCGCTAACTTGCGAATACGCTCGGCAACTATCTGAGCACTTTTCACATTGGTATCCGGTAAAATAATGGTAAATTCTTCGCCGCCATATCGCCCGGCAATGTCTGTTTCTCTGATGGCTTTAGCAATAATTTTAGCCAACATTTTAATGGTTTTATCGCCCGCCGGGTGACCGTAATTGTCATTGACCTTTTTAAAGTGGTCTATGTCCAGAATCATCATAGTGGCAGGACCACCGGTACGCATGGCACGCTTAAACTCGGTATCACACATTTCTTCCCAATAGCGCCGGTTATACAACCCGGTTAAGCCATCAATTCGGCTTATTTTTTCCAGTTGCTTATTGGCTGCTTCAAACCGCAGTTTACTGATAGCTTCGTCGGTGACGTCATAGACCACGATGCATATCTGGTTCACTTCGCCTGACAGTGAGGTCAACGGGAAGATCGTAATGTTCTGATACATCAATTCAGTGGCTGAGGTAATGGGGCGATAGGCTTCAAATTGAAACAAATGGGGTCGCTGTTCCCAGATAATAAACGCCGGACTCTTTAACTTAAACACCGGATCGGTTTTTCTTCTGAACCAGGCGGCATCAATCTCCGGAAACATCTCGAACAAGGATTTACCTCGTACCCGTGCCGGAGACATCCCGCTGTGGCTTTCCATGAACTGGTTCCAGATCTCGATTTCGAAATCGCGGTTCACCACCGCTATCCCGACTTCAATGGAACCCAGTAAATCATGTTTTAAATGTAAATCTTCTAATTCAGCTAATACATTCGACATGACTCAGGACTCCACCAGATTAACCAGTTTTTTGAATATAATTTCCATCGCTTTATCCGGAAACAACAGCATCAGATCAAAGTGGATGTCCTGGTTTTCTATCGAATAGGCTATCTCTATAGCCACCACCTTGTTCCAGCGACTAACACTATTGGATAACAATCCTTCTAAATCACAATGACGTCCCATGATCATCGGGTGGTTTTGACCAAACTTAACGTGTAGTTGCTCCGACAACGCGTGCAAACAAGCGCCAATCAGGATATTAGAAATATCCATTAGGGCTTCCAGTTCTATCTGTTCGGTAACGGCTGCCTGGTCGTATTTTAACAGGCGTACCATATTGGCAAAGTTTGAATCATTAAATAGCAGCAATGCCTCACCATTGATACCGGCGGTGATAAAGCCCTGAGAAATTGCAGAGATGGAATCACTCTGATGAATTTCAGCAATGGCCATATGCAACTCAGTGGACTCGATAATGTTGACATTGGGGATGGGCAGTTCAATAAATACATCCAGAAGCTGCGCCAACTTTTCACCCGCCTGCCCCATTGCCACGTTTGCCATTTCGCGATAGGCATCCAACTTATCAATGGATTTTTCAGGGGTAGTGATGGAAGCCGGTTTTGACGGAGATGCATTACCGGAATAGATCCCACAACCGGATAAGATCTCGTACAGTTTAAGGTTATCGATGGGCTTGCGAATAAACTCCAGCGCGCCCATTTCAATCATGCGTTTGCGAGCTTCCGGTTGCACATCCCCCGACACCACAATGACTTTCACCGGTAATTGTTGTTGTTGGATTTGCAACATCGTTTGATAGCCATCCAGCACTGGCATGTTCAAATCCAAAAACATTAATTCAATCGCACCGGAACAGATGATCTCCAGCGCTTCCTGACCGTTTGTGGCGTACTGAATACTCACATCCCATTGTTCAGGGATGGAGCGTGCCATTTGCTTCCTGGCAAATCCGGAATCGTCACAAATTAGAATGGGAGTTGTCATTCTTGCTTTATACCCTACCTGCCCAATTGAAAATCGGCGCATTCGCTGTGCGTGAATTGGTTGTTATTCTTTTATCTCGTGGCCTCAGGTATAAATAGTTACCCAACCATAAAGTGAGGCTAGCCATAGTGTCCAGCATAGTGAAGGCTGAAGAATATCTCAATATAAACTTAAGTATAAGTGAAACATAAATTTTTCCACAATTGGTGAATATACAAACAACTGTAAAATATTAACAGTCTCGATTTTACCGCCAGCCGATGTTCATACGATAAATTTCTGTGTATTTTGGATTGGGATTTGAGACAGCCCTGTTAAAATAGCAAAAAACACTTCAGTAAGGGTTATCGTGGATCAATATCTTAATTTATGTCAGCGCATTCTTGACGAAGGAGTATGGGTAGATAACAAACGCACCGGAAAAAGGTGCCTGACCGTAATTAATCATGATCTGACTTATGATGTCGGCGCAGGCAAATTCCCGCTGGTGACCACCAGGAAAAGTTTCTGGAAAGCGGCCATTGCGGAAATCATTGGCTATTTGCGCGGTTATGACAATGCCGCAGACTTCAGAAAAATAGGCACTAAAACCTGGGATGCCAACGCCAATGAAAATCAGGCGTGGCTGAATAACCCCTACCGCAAGGGTGAGGACGACTGCGGCTTTATCTATGGAAAAGTCGCGCGCAATTTCCCCAGGCCCGATGGTGGCAGTATTGATTTACTCAAACAGATTATCGATGACCTGAGCAACGGAGAGGACAATCGCGGTGAAATCCTGACGTTTTATCACCCGGGTGCCTTTCATATGGGTTGTTTGCGACCGTGCATGTACAGCCACCACTTCTCTATCCTGGGCGACACCCTTTACCTGAACAGTACTCAGCGCTCCTGTGACGTGCCGCTGGGGTTAAATTTTAATATGGTACAGGTGTATGTATTACTGGCTTTGGTTGCGCAAATTACCGGCTTAAAACCCGGCAAGGCGTATCATAAATTAGTGAATTGTCACATTTATGAGGATCAGTTAGCCCCAATGCGGGATATACAATTAAAAAGGGAACCCTATCCGGCCCCCACGCTTAATATTAATCCGGATATTAAAAGCTTACAGGACATAGAAACCTGGGTAACGCTGGAAGATTTTGAACTGCAGGATTATCAGTATCACCCCGCTATTCAGTATCCGTTTTCGGTGTGAGTTTTTTGGTGTGAACGATTGGCGAGGAGCCGGTTACCAGAGAATCCGACAATATCAGGGCTAAGAGCACCTACTGTGCTCTTTTTGCAGGCCCTGACTTTTTATGTCGGCCCGGTATGCAGCTTCATCTCAACTAGCGAAGGGGCAAATCCCAACTTTTCATAAGCGCGAATTGCAGCTTGATTGTCGGCATACACATCCAGATAAAAGTCATGTACGCTCCGATTTTTGGCCCAGGCCATCAATTTCGCTATCACGTTCTGGTTGAGCCCTTGTCCACGAAATGCCGGTGACACGAACATAAAACCCAGATAGGCGTCTTTAGCGTGGCTTAAAGCGGCTTTTGAATTTCTGATTTTAGCGTAACCGGTGGCGACAATTTCATCCTGCACTTCCACCACCAGCAAATAACTGTCCGGACTGTTAATCAGCTCAGGTAAATTATAATACCTGGGATTATTGGCTCTGATCTGTGTATTAAAGGGTCGCTCCGCAGCCACGACCGCCTGCTCTAACTCTTCCAGGCGCGGGATATCCTGCAATGTCGCGGCTCGGAACTGCATCTCCAGTTTACTGCTTTTTGTAGGCGCGTATCATCAGGAATACACCGATAATGACCATCGGCAAAGACAACACCTGACCTTGTGAAATAATACCGCCATACAGGCCCAGATGCGCATCCGGCTCGCGGAAATATTCGATGATAAAACGAAATGCGCCATAGCCGATTAAGAACAAGCCACCAACGGCGCCAACGGGGCGCTCTTTTTTAGAGTAAATCCACAATATCAGGAACAGTACCAAGCCTTCTAAGAAAAACTCATACAGTTGTGATGGGTGTCTGGGCAATGGACCGGCATTGGGAAACACAACGCCCCAGGGCACATCTGTCGTGCGTCCCCAAAGCTCGGCATTGATAAAATTGCCGATTCTGCCCGCCCCTAATCCAATTGGCACCAGTGGCGCAACAAAGTCACCGACATAAAACAACGAAGTTTGCTTTTTTCGGGCAAACCAATACAGGGCTGCGACAACGCCCAATAATCCACCGTGGAACGACATTCCACCGGTCCAGATTTTAAACAGGTACAGCGGGTCAGATAAAAACAGATCGAACTGGTAAAAGAACACATAGCCGATACGCCCCCCAAGGATCACCCCTAAAAAGCCGTAAAACAGCATATCGCTGAGTTCTTCTTTGCTCCAGTTGGTGCGATGCAGACGCTTATTGGCCAGTATAAAGGCAGCCACAAAACCGATCAGATACATCAGACCGTACCATCTCAGGCTCAAAGGTCCAACGCTAAAAATAACCGGGTCAATTGCAGGAAAAGTGATAAAATTATCTGACATAAAGACTAGCTTAACAAAGAGTTCTGATTGGAAGGCCGCATGGTAGCAGGAAGGTCAGGTATTTGTAATAGCCAGCGACGAGAATCCGCTTTATTTACCGGCACGTACCAATCCTCCCAAACCAAGATATTCTAATTCCATGTTGAGGAAATCCCGAATCTCGGAGGCTTCAGACATCAATAGCGCCTTGTGTAGCACAGCCTGCATCTTCTCCTGACTCTGGCGTCGAATAACCCATTTGACTCTGGCCATACTGTAACCATTGATGCTCAACTTGTTATATCCCATCGCCACCAGCAACATAACACCGGCGGGTTCTGCCGCAAGCTCACCGCAGACGGTCACAGGCACATCCAGCCGTTTGGATACCTGAGCAATATGGTTTAACGCTCTGAGCACCGCTGGGTGATAACTTTGATATAATTCAGACACTCGCGGGTTGTTTCTGTCCACTGCCAGCAGGTATTGGGTTAAATCGTTGCTTCCCACTGAGAAAAAGTCCACTAACGACGCTAACTCCTCCAGTTGCCACAACACCGATGGCACTTCCAGCATGACGCCTACCCGGGGTTTATGCACTTCTTCGCCTTCGCGATTAGCCTCTTCACGTACCTCATAAAACGCCTGTCGTATCAGGCGCTTGGCCTCTTTGACTTCTTCAACAGAGGTGATCATCGGCAACATAATTTGTAAATTGTGTAACCCGGCACTGGCCTTTATCATCGCCCGCACCTGAACCAGAAAAATCTCCGGGTGGTCCAGCGTCATGCGAATACCCCGCCAGCCCAAAAAGGGATTTTCTTCCTGGAACGGAAAATAAGGCAAGGGTTTATCCCCGCCCACATCCAGGGTACGCATAGTAACTGCGCGTTCGTGGTATTTCTGCAACAAGGAGCGATACAAAACCCGCTGTTCTTCTTCGCCCGGAAAGCGATCGTGCGACATAAAGGGGATTTCGGTCCGGTATAATCCCACGCCATCGGCATCGGCACTGAACTTTTCTTCCAGCTCCTGTGACAGGCCTACATTCAGAAATAAGCCAATGTGCTGACCATCCAGTGTAACGGCTTCCTGCTCCAGTTCTGCGGAAACCAGTTTATTTAATTCTTTCTCTTCTTTAATCAGGGCTTCAAAACTGATGCGCTTTTGCATCTCAGGGGCAACGGTTATCTCCCCGGAATAACCATCCAGCAACAATTCCTTGCCCGCCAGATGACTGACATGCAGTTCTGTAACACCCAGTACCGCGGGAATACCCATGGCCCGCGCTAATATAGCGGCATGGGAATTTACTGAGCCCCGCATGGCAATAATGCCTTTGAGTTTTTTGGCGGGAATTTCAGCCAGCATGGTCGCGGTGATCTCTTCCGCCACTAGAATCGCTTTGGCCGGGATTTCCGCTACGCGACGTTTGTCATTGACCAGGTGCCCAAATACCCTATCCCCCAGGTCCACCACATCAACAGCCCGCTCCTGCATATAGCTATCCTGCATTTGCGAAAACTGACGGGCGTAGTTGCCAACCACTTGTTTCAGCGAGGTGGCAGCGTTCCATCCCGCGCGGATTTTTTCTTCCACTTCTTTCCCGAGACTGGCAGCGTCCAGCAGAAAGTCGTATGTCTGAAATATATTTGCGACATCTTTAGGGACGTTTTCGGCTACCTGGTTGGTGAGTTTACGGATATCAGCCTTGGTGCGTTTTACGGCGCGGCGATACTGAGAAATTTCCTGATTAACTTTTTGACTTCTGGCTGCAATGTAATCCGAAAGCCGGGCTTTTTTGTTGGGTTGAAAGCCAACCCCGACCGCCAACCCTGACGAGCCAGGACGACCGTATAAGGCTTTTTGCCAGAGCTGAATACCATCACTGCCCGACAGTTTCACCGCCCCCCTGGCTTCGGCATTTGCCACTTCCAATGCCATTTGCGCAGCAAGCGTGATCAGCAAGGATTCTTCTTCTTCTGCAAATCGGCGACGGGATTTTTGTTGCACAGAAATCACCCCCAGCACCTTGCGTTGATGAATAATTGGGGTGCCTAAAAAGGCGTGATAGGATTCTTCTTTAACATCGGGGTAATGTTTAAAACGGGGATGCGACTGAGCATCAGCGATATTGATGGGTTCTTCCCGCTGCCCAATCCAGCCAATAATGCCTTCAGAAAAACCAATGCGGGTCACACCAATGGCTTCTTTCGCCAGCCCTTCGGTTGCCACCAAGACAAAACACTGGTTTTCAGTATCTGCCAGATAAATGGTACAACAATCTACCCGCATCGCTTCTTTTAACAATTCGCTGACGCGTTGCAGGGCTTCTTCCAGTACCGGAATGTGGCCAATTTCTTCAACGATTTGTCTTAGCGTACTCAGCATAGAGGATAGTTTCTCTTAGCGGCGACGTCTTTTTTTGCGTTTGCCATCAAAAGCGGGCTTGTTCAGGTTCATTGCCACAGGTACAAACTCCTTCATGACTTTCCGATAAACATCGCGTTTAAAAGACACCACATTGCGTATAGGGTACCAATAGCTGACCCATCGCCAGTCATCAAATTCCGGATGACCGGAATGTAACAGGTTCACATCTTCATCAGCACAAGTTAACTGTAACAAAAACCACTTTTGCTTTTGCCCGATACACACCGGATTAGAATCTTGACGAATCAATCGCTTTGGCAATCGGTAGCGGATCCAGTTTTTAGTAACACGTAAAATTTTAACTTGCTGGGGATTTAAACCTACCTCCTCATGTAATTCTCTGAACATGGCTTCTTCAGCCGATTCGCCTTGATCGATTCCGCCTTGTGGAAATTGCCAGGAATGCTGCCCAAATCTTCTGGCCCAAAATACCTGACCGTTGCGATTACAAATCACTATGCCCACATTTGCGCGGAATCCTTCTGTGTCAATCACTTAGACTCCCGGGCACAAATATTGTTATATTCCCCATTCTTCCACAAAGTGTCATAATTGCCTAGTGCCTAAATCCCACTAAATAACAATTAGACAATATTCGCTACTGACCGATAACCATGACTTATTCCCAGCCTGAACCACCTGCCACACCACCTGCGTCAATCCCGGAGTTGATGGACAGGGTAGCGCTGCTCGCCGGAATGACATTGGGAGAATTAGCACAGGCCGCCCATATTGCCGTGCCACAAAACTTTAAAAAGGAAAAAGGCTGGACCGGCCAACTGATTGAACTGTGGCTGGGTGCCGACGCGGGCTCCAGACCCGAACAGGATTTTGTGGCATTGGGCACGGAGTTAAAAACCTTGCCGGTTAGTACTCAGGGCAAAGTACTGGAAACCACCTACGTGTGTTATGCCCATCTGACCGGCAATCAGGGACTAAACTGGCAAGACAGTAATGTCTGCAACAAACTGCGACAGGTATTGTGGCTACCCATAGTAGGAGAGCGCACTGTAGCGCCATCAGATCGGCTTGTCGGCACTGGTTTTTTGTGGCAGCCCACGGCACATGAAGAAAACTTGCTGCGTCAGGATTGGGAAGAGCACATGGACAATATCACTCTGGGCAACATTGATTCACTCAGTGCCCGGCATGGCGAAGTATTACAACTGAGACCCAAAGCGGCCAATGGCAGCGTTGTTACCCAGGCGGTGGGTCAGGAGGGCAATGCCATTCAAACCCGGCCCAGAGGTTTTTATTTGCGCAAACAGTTCACTCAGGCAATCCTGGATTCCCATTTCAGCTGAAACCGGTTGTGCTACCCGATTGATTTTATAAACCGGCCTTTATCTTAATACTGCACTATCCTCTGCACTATCCTCTACACTATTCTCTGCATTATCCTCTGCGCTAACCTTTGCGCTGCAACAGGCGCTCGTGCTCTTCCTGCGATAATCCGTCATCCGATGCCATGTTTTGTACATATTTGACAAACATTTCACTTAATACTCTTTCAGAGGTGAAGCCCAGTCGTTTGGCAATAGACGATATTTTAATATCAGATCGCAGGATGATCTTTTTCGCGTATTCCAGCCGGTAATGGTACATATAGGCCCGGAAATTACGGTTGAGCATAGCCCGTGTGGCGACGGCCAGTTGTTTGGGCTCAATCTCTGCCAAATCCGCTAACGTTCTCAGGCGCAGACCGATGCTCTTGTATAGCTTGTTGCGAATAATCGCCCGCTCAGCCTTTGCCAGGGTCATTCGCATGTCTTCTTCACTGTAACTTCGATCTTCCAGATCCTCTGCATCAATCGGACAGGGAGAATAACGACGACGTTGTAACATCAGTAAAATAATGACGTAGAAAATACCAAAGTGAAGCAATGAGATAATGCCTTGCCAATAACTAAATTGCACAACTTCCAGTGCCGTAACAATCACCAGCAGTATTGCACCAAAGGAAATCGTCACCAGGCCGGTAAACATCTTCATCGATTGTGGCAATTCGTATTGGGTAATATCGACCACCTGATCCGACAAATAAAAGTCATAATCCTTAACCATATCATCAATTTTTAAGGCATAGATGAGCACGGCAAAATTGCATAGCATGTAGAACACGTAAAACGGCCAGTTATCGCCAATTGATCCAATAGGTGGATTGCTAAAAATGGTCACTTTTGCAGTATCGGGTAACAGTAAAAAAGGGATTTGCGCACAGAAAAACAAAAAGGCAATGCCCTGATGAAACCATTTATTGTGTACGGGTTTCTCAATCAGCATATGGTGCATGGCCAGATACACCTGGGAAGCCAGCAATACCGGCGTAAACTGAAAAACCCCAATCAGAAAGGGAAAGTCGGACAACCAACCGGAAAAGCGCAGTATTTCGTCCAGCATAACCAGGGGTAATATTAAAATCGCCATCAACACCTGAGATGCATGGGGCATCACATCATATCTTACCCAGATAAGAACCAGGGGGATGAGCCAGAGTATAAATCCTAAGCTTAGCATGGTGCTGTTAAATCACTCTTTTTATACTGCGGGGTGATTTACACCACAAATCACCGCGAAGAATTATTAATTGATGGTTGGGGCCTGCAACCAGGTTATCGGAAAATGGTCAGATTACTTAAACTTATTCGCTTTGCGCCACAAGCGCTGCCTCACGGCTTAATTCCATCACTTCAAACAAACTGTCTTGTTTAGCGACACACCACTGCACCAGATTATCGTCCCCTTCGGTGGATAACTGACGCAAGTTTCCTTCCAGGGTGTGCAATACCTTAAGTTCTTCCGCACCGTCTAACAAGTCTGTCCAGGTCTCCAAACTTTGGCCGGTACGACTGCCCACGGCATTGCCCAGTAATTTTTGAATATGCACCACTCTTTGCAAGGCAGGGATATGCTTTAAATAAGCATCCACTGACTCTTTGGATTTGAACTGAAACAATTCAAAAATACTTTTCAGCTCATCCCGTATCGCTATTTTGGCAAAGCGATTAATGGATTCTTCCTGCCAACTGGGATCACTGGTCCAGGGCTTATGGGTCAGCATTTCCAGGATATCTAACTGCAACGATATATAGCCTTTTTGTTGCAACAGTTTTAAGGGCTCATGGGCCTTTAGCAACGCCACCTGACGCGCCTGTAAATGCTGCAATACTGCATCGTGCTTTTGCAATTTCTTGCGGTAAAAACCCTTTTTGGACAACAGTTCTTTAATGTCCGATAACTCATCCACCCACTGCCATTCCCGCAACTGGACTTTGAGTTGTTTTGACAAAGAGGCGAATTCCGGGCAACTCAACTGCTTTTCGAAAAGCTTCAGATTGCGTTTCATCAGGCGCATGATAGCCACCAGCTCGACGATATCCCGCACCTTGCCATGTTCCACAAAGCGCTGCTCGTGACGTTGCCAAAACTCCACTAATACCGACATCAGTGTGATAAAAGCATCCTGCAGACTGGTGTGTTTGGCAATAGGGAATTCAGGCTTTTTGGCAAGGACTTCCAAATCCTCGCCGACATAGAGTTCATAGCCCCGTTGTGCTTTACTTTTATAGCCCAGTCGAAAGGGTACTGCTTCGAGCAGCTTTCGGGCTAACTGAAAAATCGCCTCAGGGGCGCCTTTTTTCAGTTCCAGCTCCACCTCGCACACCGGCGAATGATATTTATCCGTCTCTATTTCGCCGCTGTCAAACACCATCTCCACCTGCGTATCCTGATCGCTTATAATCAGATACTGTTCCCGTCTGAAATGCGTACTGAATAGCGAACTAAGCCGAAACTTCAGGTCTTCGGTATTAACATTGGCAGGCCAGATTTCCTCGGGAAAGAGCGCGATATCCAATTGATTGGACGGCAAAGAGACATTGTATTCGGCGCGCTTGTGCAGCCCACCAACAGAGCCATCCCGGCACTTAATGGTTTGTTCGTATTCACCATTGTTCCCGCGAACCCGCAATCCCATACCATGCTGCCGCAAAATTTGCTCAGGCGTATCATAATACGAGTTAAACAGCTGAATCGATTGGTGTTCGATATCGGCATTTAAATCTGGTAGAAATTGCTTGCGAATCTTGCTTTCTGCGTCAGCAGAAACCAGCAATTTCAGCTCTATTTCACTGTCCATGGAGGAGAAAAATCACCGTTTCTATTACTAATAAAAAACGAACCTATTGCATAGAATAAGGTTCGTTGTGGTATCACCTAATATAACCGAACTGCGGTTAAATTACTCATAAAATTTCAGGGGACATTGGCCCCCGGTATTAATGACCTTACTTGCCGTTGCGTATGTTGGCCTTGGTATGCGCAACACTTCGCCAAATCGCATTGACCCACAACATGTGTAAGCCCGGCTGCTGCCCCCTGAATGTGGGACTTTCAGGCATACTGATAACCATACCATCGCCAAAATCTTCCAGGGTCATAAACGGCTTAAAAGCCAGTTGCTGGTTGTAATCCTGCCAGAGATAACCACTGGCTAACACCGAATCAGCATCGGCATAATGAGCGACATTGACACCTTCTCCACGATGCAGCGGTTTATAGGTAACGTTGCCCGAGGCAAAGCTGTAAACCGGGCGGTTGATGCCCACCATCATCCAGTGATCAGTATTGGGCTGCACCTTTAAAATATTACCTGGCGACGATGCCATAGGCCGTTTGGGATCCACCTGCAAGGCTTCGTACTGGCTGGCGTTAGCAATCACGCCAGAGACTGGTTCTTGCTGTGATTTACGCGCATCAATTTGGTTTTCTTCAACCTGTAATTGACTCAACTGGTTGTCTGTTAAAAATGCGATACTGCTATCCAGAGCAACAATCACCCCGCCCTGGCGCAACCAGGTATTCAGCTTTTCCAGCCCCCGCTTATTAATGTAGGAAGCGTAATTTCCACCACCAGGTAAAATCAGCACATCAAACTCAAACAGATCCACACTATTCAGGTATCTGGCCGCTATGGTATTAACCGGATGATTCAGCTGTTGTTCAAACACATAACGTGTTGCCCCCGCCAGGTAGGAGGAAGTCGGACGCTCCCATAACAAGGCAATATTCGGCGATTTCATTTTGACCACATGCTGGCTGCCAAAATTCACGCCTTTATCCACCCACCCGGAATTCGTGTTCACCAGCTCCACCTGATATTTAGCGGCCAGCTCCTGCAGTTTGCGCTTGCCCGACTCCGACACAGCCTTTTTATAAATAATTAAAGAGCCTTTGGGAAACGTGCGGTTGTGCTGCGTAAAGGACTTATCGCTACTCCAGATTTCAATATCGCTTTGCAAGGCTTCCACTAAAAACAATGCGCTGCCGGTATGCTGCCAGTCAATTAACCAGGCCAGTTCACCATCCCCGCTTTGCTTCACCTCGCTCTTTGCCTGGCCATCCAGAGGCAGACTGGTGGCCGCTGGCGATGCATTACAATAGTGCACGGCGACATTATGGGTTAGCCGCTTTGACCAGGCGGTAACATCGTACAAAACGTGACTTTTATGCTGCCGTCTCAAATCTTCCTGAAGGGCAAGAAAATCTTTTTCCATCGGAATATGTTGATCCAGGTAATTTCGGATCATGCGATAATTGGGCTGAGCCATATCAATAATATAGTCCCCTGCGGCAAACGTGTTGCCACAGGCTTTAAAGGCTTTTTGCGCCTGGCTTAGTTCAATACCCTGAATGCTCAGCAGCTTTGCCAACCGGTCAGTGTTGTAGGGGTCATCACTGCGGGCCAGGATAATTTGTCTGACGTCGCCCTTATCTCCCTCTGTGATCGCGCTTTCGCGATATTCCCAAAAGCGCTGCAGAAACAAGGCCCGATGCTTTGCTGCTGTTTCCAGTGTCGCCACTGAGGCGACAAAGTGATGTTCGACAGCATCGCGGTAGGTGAAAGTTTCTCCTAATTTGTTGGTGGCTTTTAGCCCCCTGGGAGATGCCTGCTCGTAAGTCATTCCTAAAGCGCCGTAAAACACCGGCCATCCCGCACCATAACCGGGGAAAAACGCATCGTAAATTTCACGGGTAAAATACCGCCAGCCTTGTTGGTCAAAGTACTTTGCGTTGTTTTTACCAATGATCTCCAGGCCCTGTTTTTGTACCTCGGTGATATAGGGGTTGAACGGGTCCGCTTCCGGAGTGAAGTAATAGGTATAATCGGAACCAAATTCGTGCAAATCTACCGCGATCAGGGGCAACCACTGAGATAGTAACTTTACTCTTCCCAAGGTTTCAGGTTGAGTAATTGCCGCCCAGTCGCGGTTTAAATCGAATATATAATGATTGGTTCTGCCGGTATTCCAGCCTTCGCGACGCTCGGTCGCAAAAGCATGGCCATTGGCTTCAGGCCCGGTATTATTCTCAAAATGATGAATAAATTTTTCTCTGCCATCAGGATTTTGAACCGGGTCCAGCAATACAATGACATTGTCTAAAATCTCTTTGACCATGGCATCATCAGACGCCAGTAAGTGATAAGCCACTTGCAATGCCGCATCCGGGGAGGAAACTTCGTTGCCGTGCACACCATAACCCAGCCAGACTATCGAAGGTAGTTGCGCCAGTTGCGCCTGCATTGCCCGCTTATTGGTTTTTCTGGGATCGGCAAACTTCAGATACTGTGCCCGGATCTCGTCCAGTCTGGCAAGATTCGCTGCTGAACTGATTACAGCGTAATTCAGTGTGCGTCCCTGCCAACTTTGACCATAAGGCAGCACCTGGATTTTATCCGGATGCGCTTTGGACAGTGCAGTCAGATAACCTTCTATTTGTGTCGTATTGCTGAGTTTTTCACCTGCTTTGTAACCGTACAAAGACTGTAATGTCGGTGTTTCCTCGTCATATTTTGCCCCAGGCCATAAACCCGCGACGGCCAGAGAGTGACAAAACAGAAAAGAGACTAAAATGAAAATATAACGCATTGTTTTAAGAAGCATATTCAGACTGGATAGCGGCAGTATGGCACTCTTGTGTTTTTTTTAAAACGATAATCTGGAAACCATTGCTTGTTGCCAGCTTATGCCATGCTGACCTGACGCGAATTTGAATTAGAGTGAGCTTTAGTGATAACCAGTTAACATTTTTTAAATTGACCCGGGTTTCACGCCAAATAAGGGTGGAATAACGGTTGCAATATTATTTCAAGAATCTAATATTTCTGTATCACACAGGAAGCGGTGTAAGCACATGATAAAACGATTATTTTTTCTTCTATTTTTGATTAATTCCCAGGCACTCATCGCTCAGGAAAACGATGATTTGAGTAGTGTGGACAACACAGAAAGCGACGCCAACTACGCGTTTGTGTCCGACGATCTTTTTATCTATATGCATTCCGGTCCTGGCACCAATTACCGTATTTTGGGTTCGGTGACGGCAGGCAGCGCAATTTCGATCTTAAACACCGATACCGAAACCGGCTTCACAGAGATCAGTGATGAACGCGACAGAACAGGCTGGATTAAGTCTGAATTTGTCAGCGACACATCTATTCGACAGCAAATTCAGCAACTGGAAGTTCAGTTGGAAGATACCGGCCCTCAGCTACAGACCCAATCCGATGAGATTTTGCGCCTCGAGAGTCAATTGCGGGCAGCAGAACAGGAAAAAGTAGAACTGAGCCAACAGCTGGAAGAACAGATGCAGTTAGCATCTCAGTTAGAACAACAGCTATCAACTCAAACGACTGACGCTGAAAAAGAAATGTTTTATCGCGGCGCAATGGTGGCCGGCAGTGGCGCACTGGCAGGTATATTCCTGACCCTGGTATTGCGCAGGAAAAAGCGTTCAGACTCGCTTTACGATCGCTACTAAATTACGAGCACAGCATTGGGTAGATCACCATTTACTGACTGACCGCTGAGATAACATACCGATGAGCGCCATTAAAGAACTTGCTGAGTTGCTGAAAAGTATGAAGCCAGTGTTACACCCACAAAATTGGGTGTTTTGTTGTATCGCCCCATCACAATTGACAACAGAGTTAGCAGAATCCTGCTTTGCCATTGTGAAAGAACAGGAAGGTTTAACACTCATCACTCAGCCAGAGCATGCCGATCAGCTGGGTTTTAACAATGCCGGGCAATATTGTCGGATTGAACTTTTGGTCTATTCCAGCCTTGAAGCAGTCGGTCTGACTGCCGCTGTCAGTAACCGCCTCACGGAACAGGGTATCAGTGCCAATGTGGTGGCGGCATTTCACCACGACCATATTTTTGTGCCTAAAGACAAAGCAGAGCAAGCATTGCTTGCTCTAACTAAATTAAGCGAAGAGCATCAGTAAAGAGGCCCCAAAAAATTCCCTACACTTACTTCCTACGCTACTCTTCTTAAGTAACGCAGCGTTGTTCAGTTCAGATACTTATCCGCATTGCTGAAAAACGCATTCAGCACTTTGACATTGGCATCCAGTTGCTTTTGCACACGCCCCGGAAATACCGACTCCAGATGTTTGAGCTGATCGTTACCTGAATGCCAAATCCGCCCCCATTGCGTCTCACTCTCTCTGTCACAGGCTGTCACCTTATCCGGGTCAAAACAATCCCACAGTCCCGGATTCGTTGATTGTGAGTAACCGTCGTAGCCATCCTTGCCGTTGATCTGAAAATTGGTAGTTTCTATGTAGGCAATCGCAATACCGTTGCAGGAAAACGACTCATGATCAGACCAGTCTCCGGTGACCCCTTCCGGATAGCCGGGAAACTCAGGGTGAATCTTATGGGCAGCATCACCCAATTGCTCTTGCGACGCCTGTAACACGGCCTGCCGCATGGACGTTTCAGCATTGTAGTTACTGTTATCTCCACCACATTTATACGGTGTGGTATGAGCGCTGTGTACGTAAAGATAATCGCCACCGGCTACCGTATCCAGGTTTACCATGCCGATGATATTTGCGATAACTTCAGGTGTTTCCTGCAAACTCTCCAGGTAAGCTCTGGAGCCCACTTTCCCGATTTCCTCTGCGCCAAAAGCGATAAAGCGAATGCTGTAGGGCAGTTGCTCCTGCTGACTAATGTAACTGGCTACGGCCAACATCACCGCCAGCCCCGCGCCATTGTCCATTGCTCCCTGTGAGCCTTTGTCGGAGCCGGTAGAATCAAAGTGAGCACCCAGTACCAGCATGTTGTTTGAAGCCCCTTTGATATCTGCAATGATGTTGCTGGACTTCAAAAAAGCGCCCTTTTTATTGAGTACCGGGTGAGTAAATTCGTGCACCACCGGCTTATAGCCCATCTCAGAAAAGGTTTTTACCACAAAATCAGCGGTTTTTTGTTCGGTCTCGGTTCCGGCTTCTCTGGCAGCAATCCCATTTTCAGGCAAGGTTACGGCTTCCAGATATTGCATCACAGCACTTTGGCCATTGGCAGAAACCGACAGCGAGCTGCCTATCGTCAGGGAAACCAATGTCGTCATTAACGTTTTTTTAAATATATTCATGTTGGGTGCGCATTTGATTAATACATTGCATTAAGCTTAACCCTAAGATTTAAAAAGTAAATGTGCTGTGCACTCGCCACCGACATTGCCGCGACTATTGCCGCCCTTTCATCACATGGCTATTCGGGCTAAAATCCGGCAATCATATACTTTCGGAGCTGCACATGGTTTCAGTTGAAACATTTCTCGCTTTTAGTTTCGCCGCGTTTTTACTCAGCATTTCTCCTGGCCCATCCAATCTTTATATTATGGCCCGCAGTATCCATCAGGGATTTATGGGAGGTGCGGTTGCCGCCAGTGGCATGGCAATGGGTTCATTTATTTATGTGCTGTTGTCAGCTCTGGGACTGGCAGCAGTGTTTACCTATGCGCCACTGGCCTATACCTTATTGAAAATCGCCGGGGCTTTGTACCTGATTTATCTGGGGATCAGCTACCTCAGGGCAAAACCTGCTGCTCCAGATGAAGTAACCCAGATAGACAAACGTTCTCTGTCGAGCATATTTAATCAAAGCATTATTGTAGAGCTTACGAACCCCAAAACGGCGCTGTTCTTTCTGGCTTTTTTACCGCAGTTTGTGTCACCGGAAAATGGTAATGTCACCTTGCAGTTTATTTTACTGGGCAGTACTTATGCTGTTATAGCTCTGCTTTGTGACCTGTTTGTGGCAGCGTTATCCGGTAAGTTGGGTCACTTTATGAAACAACATCCCCGATTTATACATTACCAGGACAGGTTCTCAGGCTCGCTACTTCTGGGTTTGGGTGGCTGGATTGGCGTCCAGGAAGTGATAAAATAAACCCTTTGCGCTGAAGATCCAGGTTAGCTATCATTTAGCGAGGTTTTTGCGAGTCCGATAAAATGGGAAAAATCATTACAACCTTGTTGTTTGTGTTGCTACTGGCTCTGCAATACCGCTTATGGTTTGGAAAGCACAGTATTCCCGACTATTTAAACATGGAACAGGAGCTTGCAGAGCAATTGTTGCATAATCAGAATTTGCGACAGCGCAACAGTTTATTAATTGCGGATATTCAGGATCTTAAAATGGGTCTTGAATCCATCGAAGAACGAGCCAGAAATGAACTGGGCTTAATTAAACCCGGTGAAACCTTCTACCGGATATTACCTTCAGATTAATCCGCGGCTACGGCGCTCTTAAAAAATTGCGCCTTTAAAACGAATTGCACCCTGAAAACTGAAAGAGCAAGATGCCAGCTACATCCTTATCCGCGCTCAGCGCAACCCGGCAATTTACCGCTGTAGTACCCGCAGCCGGTGTGGGCAGCCGCATGGGCGCCGAAATTCCAAAACAATACCTGCCACTGGGCAACAGCACAGTGTTGGAACAGACTCTGAACCGCTTAATTTCGCACCCCAATATCAACCGCATCGTGCTGGTACTGGGACAAGAAGATCAACAATTTGACTCCCTGGCCATCAGCAAAGCGCCCTGGATTGAAAAAGTCATCGGCGGTACTGAGCGCTCAGATTCGGTAACAAATGGCTTAGACGCCTGTCAGGATGACTGGGTTTTAGTCCACGATGCCGCAAGACCTTGTGTGCGACATGAGGATATCAGCCGTTTGCTGGCACTGGCGGATGGCTCGTCAGGGGGAATTCTGGCCAAAAGAGCGACGGATACGATCAAACTCGCTACCGATAACAATAATCCGGGTTCAGTCCGGGTCAAACAAAGTTTGCCAAGAGCATTGATCTGGCAAGCCCTGACACCGCAGTTCTTCCTCCGTCAGCAATTAATCGAAGCGCTCAGATGGTGCCAGCAACATAATATTGCGGTGACCGATGAAGCTTCAGCAATGGAAAACACCGGTGCTCAGGTGCACCTTGTAGAAGGCGCTCAGGACAATATCAAGATCACCCACCCGGGCGACCTGGCACTGGCACAATTTTATCTGCAACAACAATCAAAAGGTGAACAATGCTCAGAATAGGCCATGGCTTTGATGTCCATAAGTTTGGTGGCGAAGGTCCCATTATTATTGGCGGCGTAAAAATACCTTATGAACAAGGCTTGCTGGCACATTCAGACGGAGATGTGTTATTACACGCCATAAGTGATGCAATTTTGGGTGCCCTGGCACTGGGTGATATTGGTCATCACTTCCCGGATACCGATGATGCCTACAAAGGGGCTGATAGTCGTGCGCTACTAAAATCTGTGTTTCAGCAGGCGCAAACATCGGATTACCAGATCAACAATCTGGACTGCACCATCATAGCTCAGGCACCCAAAATGGCACCGCATATTGAGGCCATCCGTCACAACCTGGCCGCAGACCTTGCCTGTGATATCAGTCAGATTAACGTCAAAGCTACTACCACTGAAAAGTTAGGTTACACCGGACGCAAAGAAGGCATTGCCTGCCATGCAGTCGTATTGTTAATCAAAAACCCGCAACTATCGCCAATTTCATGAATCAGTTTCCCCACATCCACCACTGGCATTATTTGCATGGCACACCAGCAGGCAGTGCCACTTTAAAAGCCGAACCGGCACATTTTCAGGTGAATGAGGTATTGCCCTTCGCCCCGTCCGGTGAGGGTGAACATCTGTTTCTGCAAATCCGAAAAACCGGATTGAACACCGGTTTCGTGGCCCAGCAACTTGCCAGTCATTACAAGGTCAAAGAGCGCGATGTGGGTTATGCCGGTCGCAAAGATAAACACGCTGTCACAACACAGTGGTTTAGCGTCTGGTTAGCGCATGATAAAGCTGTCGCGAACACGCCTTTTGTCTTTGAAGGTTGTGAAGTACTCGACCGTCAATGGCACCATAAAAAACTCAGACCCGGTAACCTGTCTCATAACGAATTTACGATTCTACTGACTGATGTTCAGGAAGCCGACGACCTCAATGAACGTCTGGCCAATATCGCAAAGCTCGGTGTGCCCAACTATTTTGGGCCACAGCGATTTGGCAATCTCAACGCCGATGGTGTGGCGGGTAATCTGGTACTGGCTGAGTTTTTACTAAAGGGACAAACTATTCGCAAACGAGAAAAGCGCAACCTGGCAATTTCCGCGCTACGTTCATGGTTATTTAATCAGGCAGTCAGTGAACGCTTACATACTTACGGCATAGAAGCCCAAAATGGTGAGGTGTTTAGCTTGACGGGCAGCAATAGTTTCTTTCTCGCCGAAGCCATTGATGAATCCCTGCAACAGCGGTTACAAAGCCGGGATATTCAGTTATCAGCCCCGCTTTGGGGCCAGGGAACTCTGCCTTCCGGCAATCAGATTTTAGATCTGGAAAACCAGTTGGCCTCTCAGTACCCGGAAATTTGCGATACCCTGTCCGGGCTAGGTCTGAAACAGGAAAGACGCAAATTACTGCTTTTTCCGGAACAATTGCAGTGCCAGCAATCACAGCAGCAAATCACCCTGAAATTTTCCTTGCCTTCGGGTTGTTTTGCGACGTCAGTCATTAGAGAATTGCTGCGCCTAAATTAATTACACAAAGAAACCGGAGCCATAATGAGGATACTGCTGAGTAACGATGACAGCGTTTTTGCCAAAGGATTGCGGGTTCTGCACGAACACCTGAGCCAGCAACACGACTGTGTGGTTGTGGCTCCCGACAGAAACTGCAGTGGTGCCAGTAATGCCCTGTCGCTGTTGCAGCCCTTGCGCATTCAGGAAATGGACAACGGATTTTTCATGGTCAACGGTACCCCTTCTGACTGTGTGCATCTTGCAGTTAATCAATTTTTAGAGGAAGATCCGCAACTGGTGGTATCGGGCATCAACCACGGCGCCAATCTCGGCGATGATGTGATTTATTCCGGCACGGTGGCAGCCGCAACGGAAGGTCGTTACATGGGGCTTCCGGCAATTGCTGTATCGCTGGCGCAAAAGGACGGAGAACATTTTGAAACTGCCGCCCTGGTGGTATTACAAATCATCAACCATCTGGCAGAGCATCCTTTACCGCCGGACCAGATTTTAAACATCAATGTGCCCGATATTCCCTATGCCGAACTCAAGGGATTGCAGGTGACGCGCCAGGGTAGACGACATCGGTCAGAATCCATGGTTAAATCGAAAGATGCTTTTGGCCGGGAGATATATTGGTATGGCGCGGTAGGTCAGGAGCAGGATGCCGGTGAAGGTACAGATTTTTACGCAGTAGCAAATAATTATTGCTCTGTAACACCACTCAGTGTGGACATGACGGCTTACCAGAGCCTCGACAACATGAAAAACTGGATAGAAAAACTCTAAGAATGGTACAGGCAACTCGAACACTTAATCGCCGGGGGGAAACTCTGGCACAACTGCTGTTTCAGGACGGCATACGCAATTCAATGGTGCTGAAAGCCATTGCCAACACGCCCAGGGAGCTGTTTTTACCGGAAGCGTTGCAGCATAAAGCTTATCAAAACACGGCGCTGCCCATTGGCCAGGGGCAAACTATTTCTCAGCCCTACATAGTCGCCAAAATGACAGAAATCTTACTCAGCGGGCCAACCCCTGCGCAAAAAATTCTGGAAATTGGCACAGGATCTGGTTACCAGTGCGCGATACTGGCCCAATTGTTTCAGGAAGTGTATTCCGTAGAACGCATTAAGTCTTTACAGTTCCAGGCGAAGAGACGCATGCAAAAACTGGATTTACACAATATAAAAATGAAACACGGTGATGGCTGGGAAGGCTGGGCCAGCAAAGGCCCTTACGACGCCATCATGGTTACGGCAGCCGCCAGCTCACTGCCGCAAGCGCTGTTGCAACAACTGGCACCGGGTGGCCAGCTGATTATCCCCTTAGGCACCAACCAGCAACAACTCAAAGTGTATCGCCGCGATGGTGAAAGCATTAGCGAACAGGTGATTGAAAACGTGCGTTTTGTCCCCCTGGTACCAGGTGAATTACTTTGAGAATATTTGAATTTTGTTATGACAAGACCATGCACTGGGCCAGACATCGCCATGCCCAGTGGTATCTGGGCAGCATGAGTTTTGCAGAATCTGTATTTTTTCCCATTCCACCAGATGTCATGCTGGCGCCAATGTCATTGTCCCGCCCTGATAAAGCCTGGTGGTACGCTCTTGTTACTACCGTTGGTTCAGTATTAGGCGGGATATTGGGTTTTATTCTGGGCTGGTTTGCCTTTGAAGGCATCATTCAACCTTTAGTGGAACAATGGGGCTACCAGGCAAAGCTGGAACACGCCATGCAATGGTTTTCTGAATACGGTATCTGGGTGGTGTTTCTCGCCGGTTTCACGCCTATCCCCTACAAGGTATTTACCATCAGTGCCGGGGCTATGCACATGGCATTTATCCCATTTATTATTGCGTCTACGATCGGTCGGGGAGCGCGATTTTTTCTGGTGGCCGGGCTCATGTACTGGGGCGGCGCGCCGTTTGAGAAAAAGTTACGCCAGCATATCGATACGCTTGGCTGGGCAACTATTTTGCTCGCCCTGCTAGCCTATTTTATACTGCGATAAAGGAGTTGCAGAGTGTCTCGTCAATACTGGATCCTCTGCCTCTCATTTTGCCTTGGGTGGCTGTCAGGTTGTGCTTCAAATAGCAATCCGGCACCGGTTGTTAAACTCAACACGCACAAAGATTATAGCGCTATAAACAAGGGAAGCCTTAAAGCAAAAAATTATATAGTCAAAAAAGGCGACACACTTTACTCAATTGCCTTCCAGGCGGGCAAAGATTTTCGCGAGCTGGCTCATATCAATAATATCTCCGCGCCTTATAGCATCTACCCTGGACAGCAATTAGCCCTGGTTGCGCCAAAATCACGACAAGCGAAAAAATCTTCCACAACAACTGGTCCGACCTCAAAAAAGCAAGTAAATCAACCAGTTGACCCCCCAAAAAAGCAGGCGTATGGTGGACAATATGTTAAGGAGAAGTTACAGACCGAAACGTTTCCACAGAGGGTAAACAAATGGGTCTGGCCAACAAACGGTCGTTTGGTAGGCAAATTCTCTCTTAGCGAAGTAGGAAACAAAGGCATCGATATCAGCGATAAGCGCGGAGCCATTATTAGGGCTGCGGCTGACGGTAAAGTGGTGTATACCGGCAAGGCGTTGCGAGGATACGGTAATTTGATCATTATCAAACATACCGATTCTTACTTAAGCGCTTACGCTCACAACGATGCATTGTTAGTTAAGGAACAACAATGGGTGTCCGCTGGAGAGCAGATTGCCCGAATGGGAAGTAACGACACCGGCCAGGTATTACTGCATTTTGAAATCAGGTACAAAGGCAAATCGGTGGACCCACTACGTTACTTGCCAAAGAGATGATGTAAAAACAATAATAATAAAAGATGACGTGGGAAGGGTATAACTGATAATCCATGACAGGAGAACTTCACTCATGGCCAATAATAGTACCTCAGTCATTGAACTTGCCTCAGAAAATCTGGATGATGATGTTTCAGAAATGGAAGTCGAGGAAGTAGATCAAAGTGACGCACTCGAAGACATTCTTGCCAGTCAGGAAGAAATTCAAAAAAACCTTGACGCTACACAACTTTATTTGGGTGAAATAGGATATTCACCACTACTCACCGCTGAAGAAGAAGTATTTTTTGCGCGACGCGCACTCAAAGGTGACGAAGCCTCCAGAAAACGCATGATCGTCAGTAATTTGCGTTTGGTGGTTAAAATCGCTCGCCGCTATAACAACAGAGGCCTGGCGCTTCTGGATCTCATTGAAGAAGGCAATCTGGGACTTATCCGCGCGGTTGAAAAATTCGACCCGGAACGCGGTTTCCGTTTTTCAACCTATGCCACCTGGTGGATTCGCCAGACCATTGAAAGAGCCATCATGAACCAAACGCGAACCATTCGTTTGCCGATTCATGTGGTTAAAGAACTGAACGTTTATCTGCGCGCAGCCAGAGAGCTGGCACAAAAACTTGATCACGAACCCACAGCAGAAGAAATTGCAAACGCGCTGCAAAAACCGGTAAAAGATGTCGCAAAAATGTTGCGTTTGAATGAACGTATAACTTCTGTAGACACGCCTATCGGCAGTGAAAACGACAAAGCCTTACTGGATGTTATTGCTGACGAGCGCGGCAGTGGTCCTGAAGACGAAGTGCAGGATAATGATATCCGATGCAATATCGTTGAATGGTTGGGTGAGCTTAACCCGAAACAACGCGAAGTCTTAGCCAGACGATTTGGTCTGCTGGGCTACGAGCCTTCAACCCTGGAAGATGTCGGCGCTGAGATCGGACTCACCCGTGAAAGGGTCAGACAAATTCAGGTAGAAGCACTACGCCGTTTACGGCGTTTTTCAAGGTAGTTGTCGCCTAAGCCGTTAAGCTGCTTCTTTTTTGCTCTCCGGATTAAGTTCCACAACA
>NZ_JBVTQY010000007.1:0-163364 GCF_055755215.1 Planctobacterium sp. R6 | reverse complement strand
TTTCACTCAAACCTGTCATCCACCCCCTGTCTAACAATACGAAAAACTGAGGCGACAACTATCCTGACACAGGGGGTCATTGAACATACTCGGACAACCTGCAGCGGGAACCAGTTCCGGTGAAGCGATGCAGGAAATAGAGCGACTGGCAGCACAATTGGGCGAAGGGTTTGGGGTAGCCTGGTACGGCATTTCGTATGAAGAACAGCAAACCAGCAGTGATTCCAGTATGTTGTATGTGTTGTCGATACTGATTGTTTTCCTGTCATTGGCGGCATTGTATGAAAGCTGGACGGTACCATTTGCGGTATTGTTGGTTGTCCCATTGGGGCTACTGGGCGCAGTTTTGGCCGCCTGGGTTTTTAATTTGTCCAATGATATTTTTATGCAAGTGGCACTGTTGACAACCGTCGGACTGGCTTCAAAAAATGCCATCCTTATTGTTGAGTTTGCAAAACACTTACACGAACAGGGCATGGATCTGTTGCAAGCCGTTTCGATATCCGCAAAACAGCGCTTCAGGCCAATCATTATGACCTCCATCGCTTTTACCATGGGGGTCGTACCCTTAGCAACTTCCAGTGGCGCCGGATCTGAAAGCCAAAATGCCATCGGTATTGTGGTGATTGGTGGCATGGTAGGGGCAACGTGTCTGGCTATCCTGTTTGTGCCCATGTTTTACCTTTTAACCGAAACGGTTACCAATAAGTTCAGGAACATAAAGGACAACAGCACTAAGCCATAGCAACGAATTTGGGGTGCCCTGACTGAGGTTGCGGCACTGTACCTCTTTAAACATTATTTAAGATTTGTACCGAAAACCGGAAGGAAAATAAGTTATGAAAGTTACATCAAGCGTGATAAGCAGGGCATTTATTCCTATTGCTTTGAGTTGTTGTCTGTCAGCTGTAGCGGATACCTCAGATACTGTGGCCGTTGACAGTGAGCAGGCCATACACACCAGTAGCCCGGGTGTCAAAATCGTTGGCTCAGCAGAAAAATTCAGTGGCCATGTGGTGGTCGATATGTTGTATTCCGCTGACGGTGAAACTCAGGCCAGTGTCGGCCTGGTGGAGTTTGCACCGGGGGCGCATTCTAACTGGCACAGTCATCCTGCGGGGCAATACCTAATCGTTACCCAGGGCGAAGGTTGGGTGCAGGAATGGAATGGTGAAAAGCAGCTGATAAAAGCCGGTAATGTTGTATGGACTCCGCCACTCGTCAAGCATTGGCACGGCGCCACCGAATCAAAAAGCATGAGCCACTATGCGATTCAAAATGCCATAAAGGGCGAAACTGTTCACTGGCTGGAGAAAGTCAGCGAATAGCCATAAGGGCCTGAGTTTGCAGGAAAAAGCGCAGGCCTTAAAACTCGGAAAAGAAATCGCTATCACTTAGACTTTTGCCGTTGGTTCAGTACAATACCGTCACCTGAAGTTCGACAATGTCGGACTTTGTTTTTTCAGGCAAGCTATTACCGAATCGGGTAATTATTGCTGAAGTGACCTACGAGCATGAATTCTATGAAAATTTCCATGATTGCAGCAATGGCCCATAACCGGGTAATTGGTGCGGAGAATCAGATGCCCTGGCATCTCCCTGCCGACCTGAAGCACTTTAAGGCTGTGACCTTAGGCAAACCCGTGATCATGGGACGTAAAACTTTTGAGTCCATCGGCAGACCTTTACCCGGACGGCTCAATATAGTGATCAGCCGATCAGGCTTTGCGGCGGAGGGCGTTACTGTCGTGACCACACCACAGCTGGCTTTGGAAGCTGCTGACGCCGCTGAGGAAGTGATGATTATCGGTGGTGGGGTTATCTATGATTTGTTCTTAGAGCAGGCTGACTGCTTGTATCTGACCTTTATTGATCTTGACGTTGCAGGCGACACGCAATTCCCTGATTATCAGCAGGTGGCAACCTGGTGCGAAGTTGAGAAACAAAGCCATTCACCAGACGATAAAAACCCCTATAACTATCAATTCGTTACACTGCAAAGACACAGGGATTAAATTACAGTGTGCGGGATTTGACGGACAGAGTTTCCAGGGTGGACAGGTTCATCAGCGTGAGTTTTCCACCCCAGATATAACCCGTATCCAGAGCATGTACCCGTTTATTCGGACAATAGCCATCCAGCGCTGCCCAATGACCGAACAGCAAATGATCATCATGTTTCAGTCGCGGGTGTTCAAACCAAGGGAAAATACCCTCAGGCGCGTCCTGTGGCCCGGTTTTGAGGTTCAGGTTTAGCACGGCGTTTTGGTCCACAAATCGCATTCGGGTAAAGGCATCAATGACAAACTTGTGTCTGGCGAGGCCAGTTAAACTGTCGTTCCAACGCACTTCTTCATTGCCGTACATGTATTCCAGCAATTTCAGCCACTGCGGGCTGTTCAAATAGTGACAGGTTGCCTGTGCCAGCTTAAAGGCTTTGCGCTCAGACCATAAAGGATACAGACCAGCATGGCTGAGAAAAAATCCCGGTGCCGGCGACGCGGCCAATGGCTTATTGCGTAACCAGTTCACAATGCGGTTTTTATGGCTGTTTTGCAGGATGGCGCCAAATCCTTCTTTATCGCGATTTTCCCTGATACCCTGACTGACCGCCAGAAAGTGCAGGTCGTGATTACCCAATACGGTGTTGAAGCTGTCCCCTAATGACATTAAAAACTCGATGGTTTCCAGTGCCTGGGGTCCCCGTCCAATCAGGTCTCCCACCGCCCATAAAGTATCTCTTTCGGGTTTAAATTTGGCTTTTAGTAACAGCTTTTTAAGACCGGAATAGCAAGCCTGAATGTCGCCTACCACGTATACAGCCATGCCTGTACCTCGAGATTAATTCAGTGTATTGGGAACGCTCAGTGTGAAAACATCGATAGGCGCTTTAAACAGCTGGCTGTCGCCA
This sequence comes from Planctobacterium sp. R6, assembly GCF_055755215.1. NCBI lineage: Bacteria > Pseudomonadati > Pseudomonadota > Gammaproteobacteria > Alteromonadales > Alteromonadaceae > Planctobacterium > Planctobacterium sp. R6. The sequence continues at coordinate 160,453 of NZ_JBVTQY010000007.1, read as the reverse complement.
CAGCTAAACTCATAGTGGCCCTGCATGAAGCCAATGGGAGTGTCCAGAATGGCGCCGGATTTATAGGCGAATTTCTCTCCCGGTTGTATCACCGGGGTTTGGCCTACCACACCTGGGCCAGCCACCTCCGATTGTTTGCCGTCGCCATCGGTTATCAACCAATAACGATTTAACAGTTGCACCGGCACAGTGGCACCATTGGTGATGGTGATGTGATAGGAGAAGGCGTATTTTTTTTGCTCTTTACTGATTTGTTCCGGTAACCAGGCGGTTTCCACCTCGATGTTGATCAAATCTGCAATGTCGCTGTCCTTATCCATAGCTATTCCTGCGTAGGTAATGTGTTTGCCAGGTTGGCAAAGTCCTGTAGAGACAAGGTTTCTGCTCTGGCAGCGGGGTTGATGCCTACCGCTTCTATTTCTGCCTCTGACAACAACTCTTTAAGGCCATTGCGTATGGTTTTGCGCCGCTGATTAAACGCGACGGCACACACCTGGTCCAGTGCTTTTTTACTCTTAACGGCCACCGGAGGCGCAGCATGTGGAATTAATCTGACCACCGCTGAATCTACTTTGGGGGGTGGCTGAAAAGCGTGTGGAGGGACTTCCAGTACCGGGATCACCTGGCAATAATATTGTGCCATGACTGATAACCGGCCATAGTTTTTGTGTCCCGGATAAGCCGCCAGACGATTCACAACCTCTTTTTGCAGCATAAAGTGCATATCGCTCACCATACCGGTGAATTCGAACAGGTGGAACATCAGGGGCGTAGAGATGTTGTAGGGCAGGTTGCCGAAAATGCGCAAGGGTTTGTCTTGCGCCAGTTGTGCAAAATCGTAGCTCAGTGCATCGGTTTCGATTATGGTGAGCTTATCGCGAATAAAGGGGTGTGAACGCAGGCGTTTGGCCAGATCCCGGTCCAACTCCACTACCGTGAGTTTGTCTACCTGAGCGCAAACCGGTTCGGTGAGTGCGCCCAGACCTGGTCCAATTTCCACTAAATTGTCGCCTACGCGAGGTCCGATGGCGCTGACGATGTCAGCAATCACTTGCTCATCGTGTAAAAAGTTCTGACCAAAACGTTTTCGGGCTACATGGCCTAAATGGGCTTTACTCATTAATATTTGTCGCCAGTTTTATTGCTTTGTGGATAGCAACTTTAAAGCTGCCATTGTCGATGTTGCCGGTTCCGGCTAAATCTAGGGCGGTGCCGTGATCTACCGAGGTTCTGACAATTGGTAAGCCTAGCGTAACATTGACCGATGCACCAAATCCTTTGTATTTCAGCACAGGCAGGCCCTGGTCGTGGTACATGGACAAGACTACATCGGCTTCTTTCAGGTATTTTTCCTGAAAAATGGTATCGGCAGGCAGGGGGCCAATTAAATTGATGCCCCGCGCCCTTAAAATATCCAAAGTGGGGTTGATCACCAGTTGTTCTTCTTTGCCAATATGGCCATTTTCACCGGCGTGCGGATTGAGTCCGCAGACATAGATTTTGGGCTGCGGAATTTTAAATTTAGTGATCAGGTCGTGGTGCAAAATACTGATCACTTTGTCCAGTCGCTCCGGCGTAATGGCTTTACTGACATAGGCCAGCGGTATATGGGTGGTTACCAGTGCAACGCGTAAGCCCGGTGTGGAAAGTAACATCACCACGTCAGAGGTATTACTTTGCTGGGCAAAAAATTCAGTATGTCCGGAGAAGGATATCCCGGCCTTATTAATAATACTTTTATTCACCGGGCCGGTAACGACGGCGTCAAATTCACCGCGTAGATTGGCTTCACCAGCCTGACGCAGAGTTTCAACCACGTAGTGACCGTTTTCTTCATTGAGCTGGCCCACTTCTACAGTGGCCGCAGCTTTGATGGGGACAATAAACAACTGCCCGGGGGCCAGAATGCGATCATCCTGCTGCTGATATTCAACCAGTGTCAGGGGTAACCCAAGGCGGGCTGCCCGTTGCTGCATCATATCGGGGTCCGCAAAGGCCACCAGTTGCACATCCCATTCGAGCTGTGCCATCTGTATCACCAGATCTGGTCCTATTCCGGCGGGTTCACCGGGTGTGATAGCCAGTTTTAATGGCATGTTTGTCTCCGAAAGAATTATTCCAGTACTTCGATATAAGCCTGATCACGCATCTCTCTAACCCAGGCTTCTCTTTCTTCACCAAATTTGCGCTGGAATAATAATTGATAAGCTTTTTCCTGTTTCAATTTGTCGGTTACGTCACCGACGCGTTTACCGATCAATTGTACTAAATGCCAACCGTGTGATGATCTGAAAGGGTCTGAAAGTTCGTCAGGTTGATTCAGATTGGCAAGGGCATTCTTAAAGGCTGGCACATAAATGGACGGATCGTTCCAGCCCAGTTCACCACCGCGAGCAGCACTACCTGGATCTTTTGAATGTTCCCTGGCCAGTTCGGCAAAATCGGCGTCACCGGCAAGCACTTGTGCCTTAAAGTCTTTGAGCATTTGCTCGGCGCGTTCTTCACTTAAAATAACCGAAGGCTGAATCAAAATGTGGCGGGCGTTAACTTCTTCAATTTCGGCCACTTCTTTACCGCGAATATCAATAATTTTGAGAATGTGAAAACCTGCACCACTTCTGATTGGCCCAATTAATTCATCTTTGCTGGCGTCGCCAACCACTTCAGCAAACAACGTCGGCATGGTGTTAACATTCATCCAGCCTAAATCACCGCCTTCCAGGGCTCTTGGGCCGGACGAGGCGGTAGTGGCAATTTTGGCAAAATCAGCATCGTCTTTTTGTAAGAGCTCCATCACCTTTTCAGAACGAGATTTGGCGTCGTCGATATCATCCTGTGAAGCACCTGAGGGAAAACCCACCAAAATGTGGCCCATGCGATATTCCACTTCGTTGGCACCCTGTTCGTCAATCAGGCGTACCATGTTGGTAATTTCCTGCGGCGTGATATAAACCCGGCGGCGCACATTGGCGCGGGTTACTTCACCGGTGATCAGTTCTTTGCGAATGCGCTCCCGGTATTGCTCCCAATTCATGCCTTCTGATTCAACTTTGTTGCGTAGCTGCTCTGCAGACATGCCCTCAGCAGAGGCAAAGTTTTTGATAGTGTCTTCCAGTTGTGGATCGCTGACCTGCATCCCCATTCGCTGTGCCATTTGCATTTGCAGCGCTTCGGTGATCAATCGCTCAATCGCCTGGGTGCGCAAAACTCTGTCGTTGGGCAGGTTTTGTCCGTTGCGCAAGGCATTGGATTTAACCGTGGCAATTAGCTCCTCAATTTCACTTTCCAGTACCACGGTTTGATCAACGATAACCGCGACACTGTCTAATTCTTGTTGCTGAGCGCTCACTAACTGCGCACACGATAGTAATAATATTGAAAAGATGATTTTAAGTTTCATAACTAGTTTTAATGACCTATTACATAAGGTTGCTGGTAACCATATAAACCATCGTTTAACAATGATCTCTGGCTACTGCCCTGACCCATTCCTTTGAAAGCGAATTTTAAACCTATACCTGAATCATATTCGTCCAGGCTCTGATTTCCAAGGGCATCGAAGCGATTCGTAAGATGCCTTTCCCATACAATTTGTAACGACCAGCAACAGGAGTCATACTGGAAACCGGTATAACTTTCTGTGCTTCTGTTCAGATCTAAATCCCGATAGTAGCGGCCCACCCATTGCCAATTTTCAGTAATCGACCAACTGGCTGTAACCCCCGCCTGGCTGATTTCAACGCCGGATAAATCCCTGACATAGCGATGCCCAACCTGAATCAAATTGTTGTTATCAAAACGATACTCCAGTGAGACACTGCTTCTTTCAACTCGTTCATTTTGTGAGGAAACTTGTGCATCCAGTGAGGCTGTCCAGCGTGACGTGATGTTCCAGTCAAGCTCGGTGGCCAGTGCGGAACGGTTGCTGTTTTGACGTTCAGCTTCAAGTACCCGGTTGTCACTTAAATAAAAGATTTGGCCGAGACTAAATTTCAGGTGTTCTCTGCCTGCGTCATCAATTAGTCGGGTGGTTACACCCAGCGTTATCTGATTTTTATCACTGATGCGGTCCAGTCCGGTAAACTCCTGTCCGCGGAACAAGCCATCAAAGTCATTCAACAAACGCGTAGTATCGTAAAGTCCGATGTTGTCCTGGTTTTTGTAACTGGTGTAAAGATATTGGGCTTTGGGCTCAAGGGTTTGGGTGAGGTTTTTGCCAAACCACTGGGTGTCTCGTTCGAATGCCATAGTGCCGTAGAGCCGCACCTGTCCCAGGGTACGACTGACATTTTTATCCAGGTTGGTATCTTCGGTATTTTTCTGACGATAGCTGGTGTGCAGGATGCTGGTTTCAGCTAAAAACTCCGCCCAGGGCGTATACCAGGGCAGTGATAATTTGGGGGCGATGTGTAACCTGGCGGCCTTGGGCAAGCCCCCTTCGCGGTTATCAAACAGGGCTAACTCAGAATGCACGTCTAAATTGAGGTACTCTCCCTGCCAGATGTCGTAATCCAGTTTGATCTCCGGTAGTGCGCGATAGGTACTGGGGTGATCACCAATAACTTCGAAATCTCTGAAGCTGGCATTAATATCCAGGTTATGGCTGTCATACGCCAATGACACAGTTTTGAACAGGTGTGTATCCGCCCGGTTATAAAAGTCAGAACCCAGGTCGACGATATAGTTATCGTCGCTTAACTGATTCCATTCGGCATTGATAAACCAGTTTTCGGTTATTTCGCCCTGGTGGGTAAGGCGATAGAAATAGCGGGAATCGTTATCCGGCGTATCGGTATCTTTGGCCATGTATTCCAGGTGAACCGCGCCGGTGTGTTGCTCGGTTAAGTAGCGGAATTCGTTTTTTAACTGGAATCCCCGATCGGTCATCACCCGGGGCGTAATGGTGGCGTCGTAATTCGGTGCGATATTCCAGTAAATTGGTTGTTGATACGACAAACCAAAGGTATCGGAGCTGTTAATTTTGGGTAACAGCAAACCGCTTTGGCGCTGCGTGGTTACCGGAAAAGAAAAGTAAGGTAAATAAAACACCGGTACATCTTTGATGTAAAAACGCGCATGTTTTACGGTTCCCCATAGCTCATTGGGTTTGAGTTCAATTTCACTGGCGACAATTTTCCAGTCTTCCATGTCTTCCGGACAGGTGCTGAAACTAACGTCTTGTAACGCAATTCCCTGAGTTTGATTGAGCTGGATTTTTTGCGCGGCACCACGGCCCTGAAATTGCAACATCCGATAACCGGTACTGTTCATTTCCATTTTGTTGGAATCGAGATCCAGTAACAGATCCTCGCTTTGTACCTGCATTTGCCTGTCCTGAAATTGAATATCACCGGAAGCAGTCAGTTTTCGGGTATTTTTGTCAATTCGGGCGTTTTGCGCTTTGATTTGGGCTTTTTGACTGGCAATTTCTACATTGCCACTGAAGTCAGCTAACTGGTCCTGAATCATGGATACAGAATTGGCTTTTACCACAATTTCACCCTTAGCCGCCAAAGCTTGCTTATCAATGGATGGCACCGGCACCAGACATTGTTCGTCTGCCAGTGACATACTGCTGAACACGACAGCAAACGGGAGAAAGTAATGTTGCTTGATTTGCATAAAAAAAGGTATTGTGATGCCTTAATTGACCAGAAACAGTGAGAATCACGGCTGAATTCTAAAGGTTTCGTTGTTTTTTACCAGCGTATCGTTAAAAAAATACTAAATAGCGTTCAGATTTGGCTCACACACTACGTTGAACCTGATAAACTGACAACCATAAAAACAAAAAAGTTAACGTTCAGCAAATTAACTTTTCCCAAGAGAATTTGTTCGACTTACTTGCGCTACAAAAAGAGTTCCTCATGGCCATTATTGAAAAAGATGCCCAACAAGCCAGAGCGGCAGCCCTGTTAGCCTGGATAAACTCGGAGACCCGTTTCCAAACTCCGTCTCTGGACATTGTTTCCGGGGATGCCAGTTTCCGTCGTTACTTCCGTTTTACCTGGCAACAACAGGCTTACATTGCTGTTGATGCCCCACCTGACAAAGAAAACAATCCGGCGTTTTATCACATTGCCCGACGCTATTTAGCGGCAGGTGTTCAGGTGCCAAATATTGAAGCGGTAGACCTGACTCAGGGTTTTTGGGTACTTCAGGATTTTGGCAATAAATTGCTGTCTGATTTTTTTACGCAGGACAATATTGAATCCCTGTACCAGTCCGCACTGGCCGTGTTACCGGCGATACACAAGGTCACCGACACCGAAGTGGGGGCCTTACCGCCGTTCGATGATACTTTGCTGGACAATGAATTTTATCTGTTTAATCACTGGCTGTTACAGGTGCATCTGGACCTGCCGTTAACGACCAGCCAGAAAAGCGTTATCCAACAGGCACAGGACGCTATCAGAACGGTGTTTAAATCCCAGCCACAGGTTGGGGTGCATCGCGATTATCACTCGCGCAATTTAATGATTTTAGATAATGACGCAGTGGGGATCATCGATTTTCAGGATGCGGTAGTCGGTCCGGTTACTTATGATGCGGTGTCCTTATTGCGGGACTGTTATGTAGTGTGGCCGGAGTCCATGGTAGACAGGCTGCTGGCGCAGTGGCAGGCAGAATATTATCCCCAGTTTGATGCTGAGACGTTTCGTCTGTGGTTTGATTTTGTTGGTATGCAACGACATATCAAAGCCAGCGGGATTTTCTGTCGTTTGTGTCACCGCGATGGCAAGCAAGGCTATCTGGCAGATGTACCCAGAACTCTGCAATACATCGTTACTTTTGGCGAACGCTATCCGCAGACTCAGGCGTTTGCGGCTTTGCTTCGCGAGGTGATCATTCCTGCCGTACAGGCGAAAAAAGCGGCCTGAACAGTGAATATTGAAAGTGTCATGATTCTGGCTGCAGGTCGAGGGGAGCGTATGCGTCCTTTGACTGATATCTTGCCTAAACCCTTACTGCCGCTCAATGGTAAGCCACTGATGCAATATCATCTGGAGAAGCTGCAAAACACCGGGATCAAGCGAGTGATTATCAATCACGCCTGGTTGGGTCATAAAATTGAAGCGGCATTTGGGGATGGCAGGCAATTTGGCTTTGATATTCACTACAGTGCTGAAACCGAAGCATTGGAAACCGCTGGTGGCATTGTTAAGGCATTGCCTCTGCTGGGGGATGCTCCGTTTTTGGTGGTCAATGGTGATGTCTATGCGGATGTCGACTTTGCACCCTTGCTGCATTCGCCGTTGCAGGCATTGGCCAAATTGCTGCTGGTGACGAATCCTGAACATCATCCTGAGGGCGATTTTTCCCTGGTAGACGGGAAGCTGCGGGAAAAACAACCCCAGTTAAACAGTTTCACTTTCTCTGGTATTGCGCTGTATCACCCCGATTTTTTTGCCGGGCTGCGTCCTGAAAAAATGCGCCTGGCACCGCTAATTCGCAAACACATTGCTACCGGTCAGGTGCAGGGCGAATGGCACAGGGGTAAGTGGTGTGATGTAGGAACACCTGAAAGACTGGCGCAATTAGAAGAGGAACTGCAAGCGTGAATATCTGGGGAAAAGTATTAGGGACGCTGTTTGGCGCCATGTTCGCCAAAATCCCGGGGGCAATCCTCGGTTTTATCGTCGGCCATATGTTCGATAGGGGATACAGTCAGGACTTTAATCAGATGGGCGGTTTTGGTCGCTTTTTTGTGGATAAGGACTCGGTCAAAAATCAGGCTGTTTTCTTTCATGCCTTGTTTTCTGTTCTGGGCCATGTGGCAAAGGCTGATGGTCGGGTTACTGAAGCTGAAATCCAGGTTGCTACTCAATTGATGAATGATATGAATCTCACCGGTGACACCCGCAAAGAAGCACAGCAGGCGTTTCGTGAGGGCAAGGCGGCCGATTTTCCGGTTAAAGATATCCTGAAAGAATTTTACGAGTCATGTTATGGCCGCCGGGATATTTTGCAAATCTATCTGGAAATTTTGATTCAGGCCGCTTACGCCGATGGCCGCATGGATGCCAAAGAGCAAAAAATCCTGCTGGAAGTAGCACAGACCCTGAAGTTCCAGAAACAAGAGTTGCTGTATTTGATTTCTGCGTTTGAAGCGGAACTGCGTTTTCGCCGGGCCAGTCAGCAACAGCAAGCCTGGCAACAGGAGCAGGCTGCCAAAGGACCCGGCTGGCGCCCGCGCAGTAAGGCAGAGCAAAAACGCTCCAGAGACGAGCGGGCAGATGAGAGCGACGACAGTTTTGATGAAGAAGCCTATTACCGGCGTCAACGAGAGCAATATTCGCGCAAACATTATCAGCAGCGGGATGGGACCTATCAGGGTGGTCAACAATCCCGGCAAACCTACTCACAGGCCGATCGACTGAATGATGCTTATAGGATATTAGGGGTAAACGCCAATACCGATCCTAAAGCGATTAAAAAGTCCTACCGGAAACTCATGAACGAACATCACCCTGATAAACTGGTGTCTAAAGGCTTGCCGCCTCAGGCGTTGGACATTGCCAAGCAAAAAGCCCAGGATATTCAGGCGGCTTATGAGCTGGTGAAAAAAGAAAAGGGGCTGTAATGGATGATGATTACCAAAAGGTGTAATCATGGTCTGGCAGCCCTTATTTGAGTTTCGCAGTAAGCTTATTGCGGGTTAATAACGGGTTCCGGTAGCAGGGTGACTTTCTTTAGCATCACGTTTTCTACAGGTACATCTCGCCAACCCAGTTCAACATTGTAGGCAGTTTCCAGCTGTGACAATTGGTCCACCACTTCTGCACCTTCCAGAACCAAACCGAATACCGCATAACCCCAGTTGCGGCCCGGATTCAGGTAATCATTGTCTGCAACATTAAAAAAGAACTGCCGGCGGGCACTGTGAGGATCATCTTCACGCGCCATGGCGACGGTATAGATATCATTTTTTAGGCCATTACCAGACTCATTAAAAATCTTACCGAATGAAGGTAATTCATTGAATTCTTTATCGTAGCCTCCGCCTTGCACCACAAAACCCGGGACAATACGGTGGAATACGGTGTTGTCGTAACTGCCTTTTTCCACATAACGCAAAAAGTTGTTCACGGTAATCGGTGCGCGACGACGATCGAGCTCTACCACCATATCGCCATAGTCGGTTTCAACTTTGACACGGGGATACAGGTTGTTGGGTTGGATATGGGAACCGTCCTTGGCGGCCTGGGATGCACAAGGAATGAGCATAAAAGCCATGAAAAAAACGGTAATTAAAAAACGCATGAAGACTCCTGTTAACGTTTAGTGCTGCTTAAAATAACGAATTTGCGATTACTTGCAACCACTTTACAACCGCCGAAAAGGCGCTTTAATTTTTCGTGGTAACCCAGATGTCGGTTCCCCACAATGCGCAGTTCACCGCCTTTTCGCAGGGCATGTTGGGCATCGCTGAACATTTGCCAGGCAATGTGATCCGTGATGGTATTTTGTTGATGGAAAGGCGGATTGCAAACAATCAGATCCAATGCCGATACTGCGGCCTGCTCCAGGCAGTTAGAATGAAAAAACGTCACCGGGATATCTGGCGCATTGTGCCTGAGGGTCAGGGATGCGGACGCTATTGCACTGGCTGATTCATCCACACAATAGAGGTGATTTGGCTTGTGCCTGGCAATGGCCGCAGACAAAACACCGTTTCCGCAACCTAAATCCAGTACGTTTTTATCCCGACAATCTGGCAGGTGGTCCATCATAAAGCGGGCACCGATATCTAATGAGGCGCCAGAAAAGACATTGGCCTTGTTGTAAATTGTTAATTGGGGTGATTCTGTGTCCCAACAGACAGGATATTTGGACTGGCTTTGTCGTTGTTTATTTACCTGGCTGAAGATAAGCCGGGACTTTTTTACGGCCAGTGAGGTATGCGTGCTGCCCAGGTGTTTTTCATACAGGGCCAGGGTACTTTTTTGAATTTGATTCGCTTTTCCGGCAGTGATAACTGTGGCTCCGTCGGGAAGCACTTGCCGCAACCGGATCAGCTGCTCCACCAGAAAACCATTGTTTTTCGGGAGTTTGATAATGGCAATATTTGCGGTGTCGGGTAACTGGCCCAGGCTATTGGTGATATCAAACGGCAGTGCTATGTCAGTGTTGCGTTGCCAGTTTTGCTGCAAGGCCAGTTGCGCAACTTTGGAATCCGAGTACCAGCTGGTAACAGCATCGCCTAATACACAGGCCAGTGCGCCAAAATCGTCATTTAATACCAGTATTGAACGGCTGCTGAGTAATTGCTGTTCCTGCAGATAGTTTATCAGATATTCATCGGCAGAATCCCACGCCTGCAGGCTGGTGTGTTGTTTTTCCGGGGGATATCGGTAAAGCTGCCAGGTGTTATCCTGTATACTGAGTTCTGTTTTCATCAGGTTTTCTTAAATATTGCCGGTCGGGACGCTATGCTGTTGCTATGAAACAAATTGACTTACTCACCAACCTGCCCGGTGGGCAGGCATCGTCAGGGCAGTCTATCACAAATCCTGGCCACGCCACCCGCAAACCTGCAACAGGCTCCTCGAAACGTGCTTTGTTACCGGGCATTGATGGGTTTTTTGATGGGACGCTTCGCTATGTGCCCGATTTTGTGGCGAAGCGGGATAGCGCGAAGTTGTTTACTGCTTTGCGGACTTCCTTGCAATGGCAGTCAGACAAAATAAAAGTTTATGGCAAATGGCATGTGATACCGAGATTACAGGCCTGGTATGGTTTACCTGATGCCGGCTATCAATATTCCGGAAAGTACATGGTGCCGTTGCCGCTCACGGAAGAATTGGCGCACTTAAGCGCCTTGTGTAGTCGTTTTGCCGGAGTCGAGTTTAATAGTGTGCTGGCTAATCTCTACCGCGATGGACAGGATTGTATGGGCTTTCACAGTGATGATGAGCCTGAACTGGGGCACAATCCGGTGATAGCGTCACTGACTTTGGGCGCGACCCGTCGATTTGATCTGATCCACAAAAAGCAGGCTGTTAAGCTGCAACTGGACCTGCCATCAGGCAGTTTACTGGTTATGCAGGGAACCACTCAGCAGCATTGGCAACACGGTATTGCCCGAATAAAGCGACCCGTTGCAGAGCGAATTAACCTGACCTTCAGGCGTATCAAAGGCAAGAGAACATCGGTTATAGAATCTGATAAAATCCAAAAATAAAAATATAAGTTTGGCACTCAATCAGTTATCAAAAAGCAAGCGCTTTTTCTGCTTATTTCAGTATTTAAAATTAAAAACACAGGCTAAATTTAGTTAAGTGTTTTGTGTTTTTCAGTGTAAGTCGGCATCGGATTTACATCTTAAAAGTACAAAGCACGTATTTGAGGTAGGCAATGTTCTGGCTCCTCTACAAAGGCAAATAAGCTCTTATCTGTGTTAGCGTCAGATTTGATTATGGAGGCATTCACAAGTGAACATTCAAAATTCGATTGAAGATAAGTTAACGGCCCACTTTGAGCCCGCTTTTCTGGAGGTCATCAACGAGAGTTCTAATCACAATGTACCTATTGGGTCGGAAACACACTTTAAGGTGGTACTGGTAACACCGCGTTTCCAGGGGCAGCGTTTGTTGCATCGTCACAAAGATGTTAACCGCGTGCTCAAAGATGAAATAGAAAACCACATTCATGCCCTTGCACTGCATACATACACTGCTCAGGAATGGGAGCGCCTGTATGGAGACGCACCGGATTCTCCTGCCTGTCTCGGTGGCTCAGGTCGCAAAGCTTCCTGAACCCGGTACAGAGCGAAGTGTTAAAAAGACGTCATTGTGACGTCTTTTTTGCTATATAGCCGGACAAAAATCGCGCAGCCAGGGAATTTACAAGAGTTTAACATTCCCATTTTTGCGAAATTTTGATAAAAAGCTCTTCTATCAATCATTTAGAACCTGTTGGACGTTGCATTAAAAACACAGGTTCTGAGATTAAACACATCGTCTCAATCAAAATCTTTGGAATTTCATGTCGCAAAAACTTAGTCAACTTATTGATGTTGTTCATGAAAAGCTTTGCTTTATGGTTAGTTTGTTCACCCTGCTGATGACGGCATTGACCTTTCTTATTGTGGTGTTGCGCTATGGATTTGACATGGGGTGGGTCGCCATGCAGGAGTCAGTGATGTATTTGCATGCTGCGATATTTATGTTGGGTGCGGCACATACGCTAAAACTGGATGAGCATGTGCGGGTTGATGTGTTTTATCGCAATTTTTGTCCCAGGAAAAAAGCCCGGGTAAATTTCTGGGGAGGCCTGGTATTTTTACTGCCGCTCACCAGTTTTATCTTTTTCATGAGCTGGGATTATGTGGCCAAGTCATGGTCATTGATGGAGGCCTCGCAGGCCGCCGGTGGTTTACCGACCTTGTTCCTGTTGAAAACCTTTATCCTGTTGTTTGCGGCTACCTTGTTTTTACAGGGAATTTCTGAAATTGCAAAGAATGCCCAACTGGCTTTTTCAGGAGATCAGTAAATGGAAATCATGGCGCTATTGTTGTTTGTTTGTGTCTGTGGTGCGTTATTACTGGGTTATCCGGTGGCATTTACCCTGGCGGGCACCTCGTTGCTTTTTGCCGGTTTGGGCATAGTTACCGGCACCTTCGAAACCTCCTATCTCAATGCGTTGCCCAGCCGGTTGTTTGGCATTATTAACAATCAAACCTTATTAGCGGTACCATTGTTTGTGCTGATGGGGATTGTGCTGGAAAAATCCAAAGTAGCAGAAGATCTGCTAAACGCTATGGCAAAGTTATTCGGTAATTTTCAGTCTGGTCTGGTGTTATCGGTAATTTTAGTGGGGATGCTGTTGGCAGCCAGTACCGGCATAGTTGGTGCAACTGTGGTTACCATGGGGCTGTTATCGCTACCGGCAATGCTCAACAAAGGTTATCCGCAATCACTGGCCTGCGGCAGCATTTGTGCTACCGGCACATTAGGGCAAATCATTCCTCCGTCTATTGCACTGGTGTTGTTAGGCGATGTGCTCTCCGGGGCTTATCAACAGGCTCAGTTAAATATGGGGAATTTTTCGCCTGATTCTGTGTCCGTCGGTGATTTGTTTGTGGGCGCTATTGTCCCTGGATTAATGTTGGTGGCCCTGTATGCGTTGTATGTTTTGATCGTGACGCCAATCGTCGCGAAAAACAATGACAGTGCCAGCGAGGACACCTTTCAGGGCAGTGTTTTTGGCGCCTTATTCCCACCTTTGATGTTAATTATTCTGGTGTTGGGATCGATTCTGGCTGGCTTTGCGACACCCACAGAGGCTGCAGGTGTTGGGGCTACCGGCGCAATATTGTTAGCGTTTGCGCAACAGAAAATGGACTGGAGTCGTCTCAAAGCCGCGGCCATGGATACCACCAAAGTTACCGCCATGATCTTTATGATCCTCATTGGCGCTTCCATATTTTCACTGATATTTCGGGGCTTTGGTGGCGAAGAAATGATTCACGGCTTTTTCGAAAGACTGCCAGGTGGGGAGTTTGGCGCTGTCCTGATGGTAATGGTGATCATCTTTTTCCTCGGCTTTATTCTGGATTTTATTGAAATAACCTTTGTTGTCGTACCTTTAGTGGCGCCTGTTTTGTTTATGATGGGCGTTGATCCTGTGTGGTTGGGGATCATGATTGCCGTGAATTTACAAACGTCATTCTTAACGCCACCGTTTGGTTTTGCGTTATTTTATTTACGTGGCGTGGCACCACCACAGGTGCAAACGGTTGAAATCTATAAAGGTGTTGCTCCATTTGTGGTAATACAATTGGGCCTATTGATCATGATGGCTATATGGCCTGAATTGATTACCTGGCTCCCAGAGAAAATATACGGATAGGAAACCTATGTTGGTATTCAAAAAATGGTTTTTAGTGGCGTCTGTGACGCTGTTGATGAGTTGTACGGATTCAGCGTCAGATTCACCGGCGCAGGCTGATGGTGCTGTTGCGCAGCAATCATTCGAATGGAAACTGGTCACCAGTTGGCCGAAGAATTTTCCGGGGCTGGGCAAAGGGCCGGAAACCTTTGCTGAAATGGTTAATCAGATGTCAGCCGGGCGTCTTAATGTCAGAGTTTATGGCGCCGGTGAGATAGTACCGGGGTTTGAAGTGTTTGACGCTGTAGCGCAGGGGACCGCTCAGATTGGTCATTCCGGCCCCTATTACTGGAAAGGCAAGGCACCTGCAGCACAAATATTCACCGGAGTCCCCTTTGGTATGAATGCCCAGGAAATGAACGGCTGGCTGCATTACGGTGGTGGTCTGGCGCTGTGGCAGGAATTGTATAAGCCATTTGGGCTAATTCCCTTTGCGGGCGGTAATACCGGTACTCAGATGGCGGGTTGGTTTAAAAAAGAAATCAACAGTGTTGAGGATATTAAAGGTCTGAAAATGCGCATACCAGGCCTTGGCGCTGAAGTGTTAAAACGCCTGGGTGGCGTGCCAGTGTCACTCACCGGTGGCGAGCTGTTTACTTCATTGCAAACCGGTGCGATTGATGCCACTGAATGGGTGGGGCCTTACAATGATTTGGCGTTTGGGTTACATAAAGCCGCCGATTACTATTATGCATTTGGCTGGCATGAAACCGGCACCACGCTGGAATTTATCGTCAACGAACAGGCTTACAAAGCATTACCTGCGGATTTGCAAAAGATAGTGGAAGTTGCCGCCAGAGCGGTAAACCAGGACATGTTAGATGAATACACGGCGCGCAATAATGCCGCGTTACAAACCCTGTTGAATACTCATGAGGTAGCGTTAAAACAACTACCGGACGATGTGATACAGGCACTCAAAGCGGCCACCGACGAAGTGTTAGCAGAGCAATCGGCGGCAGATCCGCAATTTGCCAAAATTTATCAACACTATAAAAAGTTCCAGCAAGAAGTGGCTAACTTCCATGGTATTACTGAGGCCAGACTGTACCAGAGCCGGCAATAACACGCCCTGATGGATTGAACTTCAGGGTGACTGAGCCGGATCGACAGTATGATTTTGCATTGCCATAACAGAGATACACAGCTGTTCAGAGTTGTTGAATCCTGTGCGCTGGTTACAATAGGCAGCAATTAAACAGCTGAACCGTTACTGTGTTTGGCTGTCACCATTTAACACAATAAGGAATGTCCTCAGCTATGGTTATTCAACCAAAAATTCGCGGATTTATTTGTACTAATGCTCATCCGGTTGGATGTGCGCATAATGTCAGCAGTCAGATTGATTATGTAAAAGCGCAATCCCATTCAGAAGATGGCCCGAAAAATGTACTGGTTTTAGGCTGTTCGACTGGGTATGGCCTGGCGTCGCGTATTGTGTCGGCATTTGGTTACGGTGCTAAAACTCTGGGGGTGTGTTTCGAAAAGGCACCGTCAGAAAAGAAAACCGGCACCGCTGGCTGGTACAATACCGCCGCGTTTCATCAGCAGGCTGAGGAAGCCG
The DNA here is from genome assembly GCF_055755215.1 of Planctobacterium sp. R6. Taxonomy (NCBI): domain Bacteria; kingdom Pseudomonadati; phylum Pseudomonadota; class Gammaproteobacteria; order Alteromonadales; family Alteromonadaceae; genus Planctobacterium; species Planctobacterium sp. R6. The sequence goes on along the minus strand of NZ_JBVTQY010000007.1, from coordinate 144,996 downwards.
GGCTGTACCACAAAACCCTGAATGGGGATGCGTTTTCTAAAGAGATCAAAGCACAGGTGATTGACGCGATTAAGCAGGATATGGGGCAGGTGGATTTAGTGATCTACAGTCTGGCATCGCCGCGTCGCACTGACCCTGAAACCGGTGAAGTCTATAAGTCGGTACTCAAGCCTGTTGGAAAAAGCTATACCACCAAAACGTATGACACAGATAAGGACCTGGTACACGAGGTATCACTGGAGCCAGCTTCTGACGATGATATTCAAAATACCGTTAAGGTGATGGGCGGCGAAGATTGGGAATTGTGGTTAGATGCGTTAGGCGAAGCCGGGGTATTAGCGCAAAACTGCAAAACGACTGCTTACACCTACATTGGCAAAGAATTAACCTGGCCTATTTACGGTCATGCTACGATTGGTAAAGCGAAAGAAGACCTGGATCGCGCTGTGCAGGCCATCGAGAGCAAGCAAGCGGCGTTAAACGTCAAAGCCTATGTGTCTTCATTAAAAGCACTGGTAACTCAGGCATCATCTGCAATTCCGGTTATGCCATTGTATATTTCCCTGATATATAAGGTGATGAAAGAAGAGGGCACCCACGAAGGTTGTATTGAGCAAATCGATGGTTTATTCCGATTGTTACAACAGGAAGCGCCACAAGTGGATGAAGCCGGGCGTTTGCGCATGGATGGTAAAGAAACCAATGATGCCACTCAGGCCAAAATAAAAGCGTTGTGGGATCAGGTGACTCAGGAAAACTTCCATCAGTTGAGTGACTATCAGGGATATCACCGCGAGTTTTTACACTTGTTTGGTTTTGGATTCGACGCGGTAGATTATCAACAGGATGTCAGTCCTTTAGCCGACTGGTAACTATAAATTTACACCGATGTTTCAGACAAAACACCGCCAAGGCGGTGTTTTGTGTTTTTACTCAGAACAATTTGGGCGAAAAACCGTATCGGATAAAAAGCCAGCTTCGTTGACAAAACACAATCTATTGCTAGTGTAATGAATAAAATCTGTACAGCTTATGGCTAAAAATAAAGCAAAAAAACCAGCCTGGGCACATAGGCGTAGCGCAAATTGGTCATGTAGTGCTAGAATTCGGCAGTTTGTTAAGCGACGTTTCATGTGGTTACAAATTTTATTTTGTAAGACAGTGGCGCGAAGCGGATTGATAAACGGTTCTTAAGACCTTTTCAGGTTTTTGTATGGAATTCAAAATACTTATCAGGATTGGGTTTGCTCGTGAGCACAACCCTGATAAGTATTAATCCTTAACTAGTGCATGTAAGTATGATTAAAATAAAGAAAGGCCTCAACCTCCCTATATCGGGAGCGCCAACTCAAGAAATCCACGACGGTGCGCCGATTACGCGCGTTGCTGTTTTGGGTGAAGAATACATCGGCATGCGTCCCACTATGCATTGTCAGGTGGGCGATGTCGTGAAAAAAGGGCAGATTCTTTTTGAAGACAAAAAGAATCCTGGCGTTAAATTCACTGCCCCTTCTGCTGGTGAAATCATTGAAATCAACCGTGGTGCAAAACGTGTTTTGCAATCGGTTGTGATCAAGATTGCCGGTGATGAGCAGGTAGAGTTTAACAAATATGAAGCGTCGGAATTAGCCGGTTTAGACAGAGAGAACATCGTATCTCAGCTTGTTGATTCCGGATTATGGACAGCGCTACGTACCCGCCCTTACAGTAAAATTCCTGCTATTGATTCCACGCCAACTGCAATTTTTGTCAATGCGATGGATACCAATCCATTAGCAGCAGACCCTGCAGTTATAATTGCGCAGAGTCAGGCAGATTTTGAAAACGGTTTGCAGGTTGTCAGCAAGTTAACTCAGGGGAAAACCTGGGTGACTAAGGCTTCTGGTGCCTCTGTCAGCACGGGTAATGCTGCAGTAACTACTGAAGAGTTCTCTGGTCCGCACCCTGCGGGTCTGGTGGGTACGCATATCCACTTCCTTGACTCAGCAGGTGCAAACAAGTTCGTCTGGCATGTGGGCTATCAGGACGTCATCGCCATTGGTAAACTGTTTACCACCGGGCAGATTGATTCCTCACGCATTGTTGCGTTAGCCGGTCCTGTCGTATCGAACCCCAGACTGGTGCGTACTCTGGTGGGTGCCAACACGGTGGAATTAACCGCTGATGAGCTTAACTGTGACGAACCCAGAGTCATTTCTGGTTCAGTATTACATGGCTTACACGCTCACGGTGTCCACGCTTATTTAGGACGTTATGCGACACAGCTTTCCGTTGTTGCTGAAGACCGGGAGAAAAAGCTGTTCGGCTGGATTACTCCAGGCTCTGATAAGCACTCGATCACTAAAGCCTATCTGGGTCACCTGAACCCAGGCAAATTATTCAATATGACTTCAACGACCAATGGTTCAGATCGTGCCATGGTGCCAATCGGCAACTATGAACGCGTAATGCCATTGGATGTATTACCCACACTGCTTTTACGCGATCTGCTGGCCGGTGACACTGACAGCGCTCAGACTATGGGCTGTCTGGAACTGGACGAAGAAGATCTGGCGTTGTGTACCTATGTATGCCCAGGCAAATACGATTACGGTTCCGTGCTGCGGGATTGTCTGGATAAGATTGAGAAAGAGGGCTAATCATGAGTTTAAAAGAGTATCTCGAAAAGATTGAACCCGATTTCGAACCGGGTGGCAAACACGAGAAGTGGTATGCGCTTTACGAAGCCGCAGCTACCATTTTCTATACACCTGGCAAGGTAACCAAAGGGTCTACTCACGTTAAAGACAGTATTGACCTGAAACGCATCATGATTTTGGTGTGGATGGCTACTTTCCCGGCGATGTTTTACGGCATGTTCAACATTGGTCAGCAAGCTCACCTTGCCATTTTGAATGGCGCAGGTGCGGTGGCTTTACCAGATGTATGGCAAGCTGCCCTGTTTACCGCATTCGGTGGACAACTGGGCGTAGACGGCGTGTCCTGGTTGGGCATGATGGGCTATGGTGCCTGTTTCTTCCTGCCAATCTATGCCGTGACCTTCATTGTAGGTGGTTTCTGGGAAGTGCTGTTTGCCTCTATCCGCAAACACGAAGTTAACGAAGGCTTCTTCGTGACTTCGGTACTGTTCGCTCTGACCTTACCGGCAACGATTCCTTTGTGGCAAGTTGCACTGGGTATTACTTTCGGTGTGGTTATTGCCAAAGAAGTCTTTGGTGGTACTGGTCGTAACTTCCTTAACCCGGCGCTATCGGGTCGTGCTTTCCTGTATTTTGCTTATCCGGCGCAAATCTCCGGTGATGCTATCTGGACGGCGGCCGACGGCTACTCAGGTGCAACTATGTTAAGTCAGGCGGCTTCTGGTGCGCTGGATTACAGCAACGTTGCGTTGTGGTGGGATGCCTTCTACGGCAACATCCAGGGCTCAGCAGGTGAAGTGTCTACACTGATGTTGGCACTGGGCGGGTTATTTATTATTTATTTGCGGATCGCTTCGTGGCGCATCGTTTTAGGTGTGTTACTCGGTGCCGCTATCTTCGCGACATTGTTAAACCTGATTGGCAGTGATACCAACCCAATGATGGCAATGCCCTGGTATTGGCATCTGGTTACCGGTGGTTTTGCCTTTGGTATGTTCTTTATGGCAACTGATCCGGTTTCTGCATCTTTCACCAATCAAGGTAAGTGGGCGTATGGTTTATTGATTGGCGCAATGTGCGTGCTGGTCAGAGTCCTGAACCCGGCCTTCCCGGAAGGCATGATGTTGGCAATTCTGTTTGCTAACTTGTGGGCGCCGCTGTTTGATTATTTCGTGGCTCAGAGCAATATTAAACGGAGGATGGCACGTGTCAGCGCGTAAAGAAACTCTTGGAAGAACAGTTGGCATCGTTGTCGCTGTATGTCTTGCCTGCTCTATTGTTGTTTCTACAGCAGCGGTAGGCCTTAGAAGTCTGCAAACGGCTAATGCCCAGTTGGATAAACAAACCAACGTATTAGAAGCGGCAGGTCTGTTAGATAAAGCCGCTGGCGACATTGCCGGTACTTATGACGAATTCGTTGAAGAGCGTTATGTGGATTTAGAATCTGGCCAGTACGTTGAAGTACCGGAAGATTTCGACATGTTCAAATACGCCAAAGACGACGAATATCAGGTTCGCCCTAAGCCAGATACGGCAAAGGTGTTCCGTCATTCGAAAGTGGTCAGCGTGTACCATATTAAAAACGAAACCGGAGACGTAACCCGACTGGTTTTGGAAGTGTACGGCAGCGGTCTTTGGAACCTGATGTATGGATTGCTGGCGGTTGATGCTGATGGCAATACAGTGCGTAGCCTGATCTATTATGATCAGAAAGAAACTCCTGGATTGGGTGGTGAGGTTCAGAACCCGGCCTGGAAGGCACTTTGGGATGGTAAAAAGCTGTTTAAAGATGGTGACGTTGCTATTCAACTGAAGAAAAATGCCAGCGCCGATAATCCGCACACAGTGGATGCACTTTCAGGTGCAACTTTGACCTCCAACGGTGTTCAGGCGTCACTAGACTATTGGTTAAGTGATCGCGCGTTGGGTAACTTTCTGGCTAATAAGCCATGGCTTAAGTCATAAGGAGAGGCACAATGTCTAGCAATGCAAAAGAAATGAAAAAGGTATTGTTCGGGCCCATCCTGGACAGTAACCCAATTGCACTGCAAATCCTGGGTATTTGCTCAGCATTGGCAGTAACTACAAAACTGGAAACCGCACTGGTCATGTCAGCGGCACTGACCTTTGTAACGGCGTTTTCTAATTTATTTATCTCGTTAATTCGCAATCAGATCCCTTCCAGCGTGCGTATCATCATTCAGATGACCATTATCGCCTCACTGGTAATTCTGGTTGACCAGGTGTTAAAAGCCTATTCCTATGAAGTGTCAAAACAGCTCTCGGTATTCGTTGGACTGATTATCACCAACTGTATCGTTATGGGGCGTGCTGAGGCTTACGCTATGAAGAGTCCACCTACCATGAGCTTCCTCGATGGTATCGGTAACGGCCTGGGTTACTCATTTGTCTTGATCGTTATTGGTACGATCAAAGAATTGGGTGGTTTCGGTACGTTATTAGGATATGAGATTCTGCCATTGGTACAAAACGGTGGCTGGTATCAGGGTAATGGCCTGCTGATTCTGCCGTTTAGTTCGTTCTTCCTGATTGGTGGCTTGATTTGGTTCATCCGTACCATTCGTCCGGAACAAGTTGAGCCTAAGGAGTAAATAAAGTGGAACATTATATTAGCTTGTTAGTGCGCTCAATCTTCCTTGAGAACATGGCACTTTTCTACTTTTTCGGTATGTGTACCTTTTTGGCGGTATCGAAAAAGGTCAAAACGGCAATGGGTCTGGGTGTTGCGGTAATCGTAGTACTGGGTATTTCAGTGCCGGTAAACCAATTGGTGTATTCAAACGTTCTGGCTCCTGGTGCGCTTGAATGGGCCGGTTTCCCTGAGGCTGACCTGAGCTTTTTGAGCTTCCTGACCTTTATCGGTGTTATTGCTGCACTGGTTCAGATTCTGGAAATGACCTTAGATAAGTTTTTCCCGGCATTGTACAACGCACTGGGGATCTTCTTACCTTTGATCACGGTTAACTGCGCCATCTTTGGTGGTGTGGCCTTTGCTATCCAGAAAGAATACACCTTTACCGAAAGCATCTTTTTCGGTGTAGGTAGTGGTGCGGGCTGGGCGATTGCCATTGTCCTGTTAGCCGGTATTCGTGAAAAGCTGAAGTATGCAGACATGCCTGAAGGTGTTCGTGGCCTGGGGTCTGTATTTATTATTGCTGGTTTGATGGCGTTGGGCTTCCAGTCCTTCTCCGGTGTATCAATCTAAGCGGCGTCAGGAGAGGAATAAAAGATTATGAATCCAACTGATATTTACCTCGGCGTAGGTATGTTTATCGCTATCGTTTTGGCATTGGTGTTTATCATCATGTTCGCTAAATCGAAGCTGGTTCCCACCGGCGATGTTAAAATTCTGATTAATGGTGATCCTGATAAAGCGATCACCGCATCACCGGGTGGCAAGCTGCTGGGTGCCCTGGCGGAAAATGGTATTTTCGTAAGCTCTGCTTGCGGTGGTGGTGGCTCTTGCGGCCAGTGCCGTGTCGATATCAAAGCCGGTGGTGGTGAAATCCTGCCCACTGAGCTGGATCACATTACCAAGCGCGAGGCCCGTGAAGGTTGCCGTTTGTCCTGCCAGGTTGCTATTAAGCAAGATATGGACATTGAATTACCGGAAGAAATTTTCGGTATCAAGAAGTGGGATTGTGAAGTTATTTCTAACGACAACAAGGCCACTTTCATTAAAGAGCTTAAGCTGAAGATTCCAAACGGGGAGAGTGTACCTTTTCGTGCAGGTGGTTATATTCAGATCGAAGCCCCTGCTCACCACGTTAAATACAAGGACTTCGATATCCCGGCGGAATATCGTCCTGACTGGGAGCGTTTTGGTTTCTTTGATATCGAATCTAAAGTGGATGATGAAACCATCCGTGCTTATTCCATGGCTAACTATCCGGAAGAAGAAGGCATTATTATGTTGAACGTGCGTATCGCTACGCCGCCACCTAATAACCTGAGCCTGCCGGCCGGTAAGATGTCTTCTTACATCTGGAGTCTGAAAGAAGGTGACAAAGCCACTATTTCTGGTCCATTTGGTGAATTCTTTGCGAAAGAAACCCAGGCTGAAATGGTGTTTGTCGGCGGTGGTGCAGGTATGGCGCCGATGCGTTCGCACATCTTCGATCAGCTGCGTCGTCTTAAATCAGACCGCAAGATTTCTTTCTGGTACGGTGCCCGTTCACTGCGCGAAATGTTCTATGTAGAAGATTTCGATATGCTGCAGGATGAAAACGATAACTTCCAGTGGCATGTTGCATTGTCTGATCCACAGCCAGAAGATAACTGGGAAGGCTATACCGGCTTTATCCACCAGGTATTGTTAGAAAACTACCTGAAGGATCACCCGGCGCCGGAAGACTGTGAGTTCTATATGTGTGGACCACCTATGATGAACGCAGCGGTTATCAATATGCTCAAAGACCTGGGCGTAGAAGACGATAACATTATGCTGGATGACTTTGGCGGTTAATACCGTAAACATTTGAAAAAAGGGGCTAAGGCCCCTTTTTTAATAAGCCTTTTTTAGCAACGAATTGAAGTTTTCTAAATGAATATATTATCTCTTCGCGTCTACCTATTTACCCTGATAGCCCTTTGCTTAATGTTGCTGGCAGGGTGCCAGCAACCTCCAGCGGAAGTCCATCTGTCTGGCCCGACGATGGGCACGACCTACAATATTAAATACTGGTCAGAACATACAACTGACAGCACATTGCTGCAGCAACGCATTGATGATGAGTTGGTACATATCAACAAGCTGATGTCTACTTACGACCCTGCGTCTGAGTTGTCGATGCTGAATCAGACAAAAAGTACCGAACCCTACCCACTGTCCTCTGAAACATTGGTGGTGGTTGAAGAAGCTTTACGTATTGGCAAACTGAGCAATCAGTATCTGGATATCACCGTCGGACCTTTGGTAAACCTCTGGGGATTTGGTCCCCAGGCCAGACCGGAAGTGATCCCCTCCGATGTGGATATTGATGCTGCCAGAGCCAGAGTGGGCATTGATAAACTATCTGTAAGCGGTAACAGTTTAAGCCGGGCTCATCCGGATATGTACGTAGATTTGTCCACCGTGGCAAAAGGCTATGGTGTTGACCAGGTGGCGGAGATAGTCGCGTCTTTTGGCATTGACAATTATCTGGTAGAGATAGGCGGAGAAATGCGTGTGGCAGGTGTTAAGCGCAATGGCCAGGCGTGGCGAATTGCTATTGAAAAACCGGTTTCTCTTGAGCGGGCAATACAGGAAATTATCACTGTTGGTAATAACGCTATCGCGACATCAGGCGACTACCGCAATTATTATGAAGAAGACGGTATGCGTTACTCCCATCTCATTGATCCAAAAACCGGAAAGCCAATTCAGCATAATCTGGTCTCTGTTACTGTGGTGCATCCTTCCTGTTTAACCGCTGACGGATATTCCACGGCAATTGCAGTAATGGGTAAAGATGCGGGGCTGGCTATGGCATTGGAAAATGATCTGGCGGTTTTGTTGATTACCCGAGAAAATGGCGAGTTTAAAGAGTATACTACGCCGGGTTTTGATTCATTTATGAGTAAAAAAGGGTAAGTACGCAGTGAGTACCTTTCTGTTAGCATTCGTGTTCTTTTTAATAGTCGTTGCCGCAATGGCAATTGGTTATATTTTACAAAATAAAACAATTTCAGGCTCCTGCGGTGGGCTCGGTGCATTGGGCATCGACAAGGCATGTGACTGCCCTGAACCCTGTGATCGTAAAAAGGCCCGTATTGAACGGGAAGAAGCCCGGCAAAAAAAGATTGAGGAATGGCAAAACAATAAAATTGTTTAATTGTCAGCGTTACGGTTATTTACGGGCATCTGGTAGTCAGATGCCTGACTTTACTCCATAAAGTAAACTTTGTTTCACGCTATGCGGTTTATTTTCCATCTGTCATTGATGCAATAAAGCGCTTACAATCCTTTACATATCTGGCTTAAATTCAGACAATAAGCATCGTTTTAGATGACATCCATCACTGTATCCAGTCATCTCAGAGCTCATTCATCTTGTCAGTAGCCTTGTGTAGCACAGCTCTGCAGGCTCAGGTTGAATCCGACTCAACAAATTTTGAGCGCGGCCGTTAAGGTTAGGCGTAAGTACAATAAAAATTAAATCAATAAGGTTGCAATATGTGGTTTCAGAAGTCTATTAGTCAAAGACTGATCGCTATTTGTGTTTCGGGAATTGCTTGTTTGTTTTTGCTATATGGAATTTGGCAGGTGCAACAAGTGAAATCCAGCACTATTGAACGCGTCAACGGCGATATTCAAAACATCGTATCCCAAAAAGCCACAGAAATTGCCGGGTTTTTCTATGCCAAAGGGCAGGTGATCCACAGTGTATTTGCTAATCCGCTGGTATTGGATTGGTTTGAAAATTACGACGACCGCCGCAGTGATATTTCCAATGATGAAGATTATCGCAAGGTTTGGGACTTTTTTAAGTTTTTCTCCGATAAAGACGCGGCGATAAAAAGTGTCTTCTTTGGCTCTGCCAATACTTTTGAATATTTCGATTTAAATGGCCGTTACGACGGCGACCCGAATTATTACACCAATAAACGCCCCTGGTGGTTTGAAGCCCAGGATAAGGGGCGCTTATACCTGTCAGATCCGGCAGTGGATGCAAACGACGGTTCAATTTCAGCCACCATTAAAACCGTGGTGAACCGCAACGGGCGTTTTCTGGGTATCGGCGGTATGGACATTCTGATTTCCACCATTGGCGAAGAGCTGCTGAGTAAAATCAAATATCAGGGCATGGGCAATGCGTTTCTGGTAACCGACAAAGGGGTGTTGGTATATTTTCCCGGCTTTAATGAACGCTTCCCTCCGGGGTCGGATATGAGCAAGGTTGACAGTATTTTTAGTGATACTGAAGGTTTTGCCCAGTTGAAAAATATGGTTACCCGCCAGGACAGCGGTATCACCGAAGTGTACTGGAAAGATGAACACTATAAAGTCATCTTCGACAAAGTCGCCGGTGAATACCCTTACTTTAACTGGAAACTGGGCTTTATGGTGCCGGACGAAGCAATTAGTGCGCCGGTGACCAGTGCCGTATGGCAGGTCACTTTCCTGATGATTATTATGTTGGCCATTATTGCAGTGATGGTGTTTATGATTGTGCGTCCGATGCTTAATCCGCTGAACAGCATGGTACACGCCATGAAAGACATTTCCCGCGGCGATGGCGACCTGACTAAACGCATTGATTTAAAGCGCGAAGATGAAATTGGTCAGCTGGCCAGCGAATTCAATCGCTTTATGGACAAGATCCAGGCCCTGGTAAAACAGACCATGGATATTACTACCGAGGTTAACCGTACAACCAAAAGCGTTAGTGAGATCACGCAACACAACCTGGATCTGGTGAATAACGAAAAGAGCGAAATTGAATCGGTTGCCAGCGCCAGTTATGAAATGGCCGAAACCAGTAAAGATGTTTCCCGCAATACCAGTGGTGCTATGGAAGTGGCGGACAATGTAAAAGCTGAAATGGACAAAGGCAGCGCCGTAGTAAAATCGGCTGTTGGTGATATCAACTCTTTGTCGACGCAGATTGGCGAAGCCGCGACGGTTGTTGCCGCGCTGGAAGCGGAAACCGATAAAATTGGTGAAGTGCTGGACGTTATCTCTGCCATTACCGAACAAACCAATTTGTTAGCCCTCAACGCGGCTATTGAAGCGGCCCGCGCTGGTGAAATGGGACGTGGTTTTGCTGTGGTCGCGGATGAAGTCAGAACCCTGGCCAGCCGTACCCAGGAATCCACCCGCCATATCCAGGAAATCATCGGCGCTCTGCAAACTACGGCAAAACAAGCCAGTCAGGCCATGACCGCCAGTAATTCTCAGGCGGAGTCTGGTGTGCAACGGGTGGCTGATTTGCAAACCGTGTTAGATCAGGCGTTCTCTGGTGTAGAGCAAATCCAACAGCAAATGCAAAGTATCGTAGCTGCCAACACGCAGCAATCATATACAGCTGAAGAAATTGCCAGAAACGTCAGCCACATTACTGAACTGGCCGATGAAACTGTCATGGAAAGTAAAGACGTTGAGAAAAACATCTCAGAGCTTAAGCGTCTGGCCAGTAATCTGGACGAAGTGCTGAAACAGTTCAAGGTTTAGTCTGCCTGGCCGGAGCTTTCCAGCAAGACGGAGGTTAATTTAAACATTGCTTTAATGGCACTATTGTCGGCGCGTTGCCTGTGTTCTTTTACAGGTCCGCCGTGATTGTGTTCGAAGTTCATGAGAATCAGGGCCTTTCGTGCAACACGTCGAATGGCCAGGAAAAAACTCAAGTTAGGCAACACGGATGTTGCCCAGGTCATTGCAAATGCAGGGATACACTCTCAGTGACGGTCTGCAGGTTCCGCAAATCAACATCACTACTACAACATAATCCCACCAGCTAAAAACCGTATTAATTCGCTTAAAAATCCACTAGAATACTGTTCAAATAAACAGTATTTTAGTGTGTTTTGCGTAAATTCATTCACATCGATATGGACTGCTTCTATGCTGCCGTGGAGATGCGAGACAATCCAGCGTTGCGTGGAATTCCGATTGCCATCGGGGGGAGCTCTGATCGCAGAGGGGTGATATCCACCTGTAATTATCCGGCCAGAAAATTCGGGGTTCGCTCTGCCATGGCGACTGCGCACGCTATGAAGCTATGTCCGCACCTGACATTGGTGCCGGGGCGCATGGATGTGTATGTGGAAGAGTCACGCAAAATAAAAGCGATATTTAAGCGTTACACTGACATCGTTGAACCCCTGTCTTTAGATGAAGCCTTCTTGGATGTTTCCGATTCCACCCTGTTTGCAGGTAGTGCAACACGGATAGCGCAAGACATCCGACAGGCAATATTCGATGAAACCGGTCTAACGGCGTCTGCCGGTGTGGCGCCCATAAAGTTCGTGGCAAAGGTTGCCAGTGATGAATACAAGCCCGATGGATTGTGTGTCATCCCACCACAAAAACTGCTGGAATTTGTCACCAGATTACCACTCAAGAAAATTCCAGGCGTAGGTAAGGTTACTCAGGAAAAGCTGGCATTGTTGGGGCTGGAAACTTGCGCCGACGTGCAAAACTATCCCAGAGAGCGTTTGCTAAAACAATTTGGCAAGTTTGGTAAGATACTTTGGGATCGCTGTCATGCGGTGGATGATAGAGCGCTTAGCACTCACCGTGAACGAAAATCCGTGGGTATCGAAACGACACTGGCCCAGGATATTCACACGCAGCAGCAATGTCTGGAGATTATTCATAAGCTCTACCCTAAACTGATCAAAAGGCTGAAAAAGGTAAGCCCAAATCTCACCGTTCACAACCAGGGAATAAAACTGAAATTTTCTGATTTTCAACAAACCACCATGGACCAACGCACTCAGGTGGTATCGTTAAGTACCTTTGAGACCTTATTACCACAAATTCTGGCGCGCCAGCAAAAACGCGGTATTCGCCTGGTAGGATTGCATGTGGCCATGCCCCACGAAGCCGATAGTCGGCAACTGCCATTGCGGTTTGAAGCCGGGGGCGGCGGCGAAACGGAATCTTAACTGCACAATTTATCGGTATTTTTGAATAGATGGTTTTGTCAGTGGCTTGTGACGCTGCGCTGAACCCGGCAAAATGAGCACCTCATTTTCTTCATTTGCCTAATATCAATCGTCGCTTACAGAGGTTGGTATCAAACCCGATAACAAGGAGTTTTCCCATGGCTTATCCAAATATTATCGACATTAACAGTATCACCGATGCATTGGCCCAATCCTCAGATTGGGATGCCCTGATCGTCGTGGCCCCCAAGGCGGAAGCCGTTACCGACACCAGCATTAAAACTGTGCTACTAAAACATCAGGAAATAGACGCCAGAGTGGATGCTGAAGTATTGCTGTTCAGTGGTGAAAACGTTCCCGGAAAGCGTATTGTATTTGCCCCAACCGGGGAGCTTTCACGTTATTATGACGATGTCAGACGGTATTTCGATGTGGCCAATAAAGCCGCAAAAGTGGCAGTGTCGGCGGGTATACGCAAGCCGCTGATGTGGGTGGAAGCCGCAGAAGGTCAAAACTTTCAAAATGCCATTGGTGCCGCTTACCTCGGGTTTACCCAGGGATTGTGGCAACCCCTGGAAGCGCGTGAAGCGCTGCGTGAGGATGATATCGAACCCATTCAGGAAATTGGCCTTATTACCGGCGATTCTGTGACGTCTTCCTCCTGGTTGATGGCAGCTGAAGCGGGAAAACGCGTGGCGCGAGATTTATGTGGCACTGAACCGGAGCGTATGGCCCCTCCCGGTTTTGCAGACTATTGTGTCTCTGCCTTAGCGGGCAGCGCGGTAAAGGTGGAAGTGATCAGCAACCAACGCCAATTGGAAAAAGACTACCCTTTATTGTTTGCCGTGGCTCGTTCGTCTGAGTCGGTAGAACGTCATCAGGCACGTGTTATTACCATGACTTATGAAGGCGAGGGACCAATTGAGCACAGTTTGTACCTGGCCGGAAAGGGTATTACCTATGACACAGGTGGCGCAGACCTGAAAACTGGTGGTCACATGGCGGGTATGAGTCGTGACAAAGGCGGTGCGGCAACGGTGGTTGGTTTTATGAAAATGCTGGCCGAGATTCAGCCCAAAGGCATTAAAGTGGTAGCCGAAGTGGGTGCGGTGCGCAATAGTATCGGCTCCAACGCTTTTGTGGCAGATGAAATCATTACCAGTCGCGCCGGCGTCAGGGTCCGTATCGGAAATACCGATGCCGAAGGACGTCTGGTATTATGCGATGTATTGACTCACCTGAAAGAGCTGGCTGCAGAAGATGACAAAGCGGAATTCTTTTCAGTGGCCACGCTGACCGGCCATGCCGCTCGTGCCGTTGGACCTTATACAGCGTTGGTCGAAAACGGGGTTGCCAGGGCAAAAAACAGTGCTCAGCAATTATCTGTTGCGGGCGACTTGTGGGCGGACCCGGCTGAGATATCGCGTTCCCGTCGGGAAGATTTCGATTTTGTTAAACCGCGCACCAAAGCCGATGATATTTTATCCTCTAACAATGCAGCGTCTGCGGTGACGGCCAGAGGCCATCAGTTCCCTATGGCGTTTTTGCAACTGGCGTCAGGGCTGAATGATACACAGTACGCCTATACTCACGTCGACATTGCAGGTAGCGGTGTCGAAGGGGGGGATTGGCAGCATGGTAAACCGACGGCTGCGGGATTGATGATGTTAGCAGGTCGTTATTTAATTTAACCCGGAGCAGGTTGCTCCATCTAAAGAGAAAGACCAATGCGATTTCCTCCTGTTGTGTGGCTATTAGCCGCTATTGCCGCACTGAGTACCACTTCAGGCACCTTAATGGTGTTGGTGGCGGGTATCTTTGGTGCGCAGGTGGCTCCGGCTCAGCAATATGCCACACTGCCTCTGGCACTGATGATTTTGGGGACCGCATTTTCGGTATCTCCCATTGCTCTGTTAATGCGAAAGCTGGGACGTAAAAAGGTATTTATGATGGCGGCAGTGATGGGAATTGCTGCCAGTCTGGTGGCCGCAAATGCGGTAAAACAGGCTTCCTTTGTGCAATTTTGTCTGGCCTCTGCCATGCTGGGCTGTGCAATTGCCGGGTTTCAGCAAATCCGTTTTGCAGCGATAGAATGGGTCAGCTTAGATCGTGTGCCTAAGGTGGTGTCACTGGTTTTATTAGGTGGGCTGGTAGCTGCTATTTTGGGACCGGAATTGTCTGTACTGGGGCAGGGACTGACACCCGGTAGTTTTCAGGGGACTTTTTATTTACTGGCCTGTATCCAGGTCTGTTGCTTTATTTTGTTTTTGTTTTATCAACCCAAAAAGACAGAAGAACTACAACAGAGCCGCGCACACGCTTTGCAAACAGCCGGTAATAAACGCTTTTTGCGCAATCCGGGATTTGTGGTGGCGGTACTCTCGGCCAGTCTGGGTTACGGTTTAATGGCCTTTATCATGACGGCAACACCGGTGCATATGCACGTCTTTGAGCATCACAGCCTGGCGGATACTAAAATTGTGATCCAGAGCCACATTGTAGCCATGTTTTTACCGTCTTTTTTCAGTGGCTGGTTGATTGGCAAAATAGGCGAGTTAAAGCTCATATTAACAGGCATTGTTATGTTTGGATTGTGTATCCTCGCCGGATTTTTTGCCGTCGGCTACTGGCATTACTGGGTAACTTTAGTGCTCTTAGGCATCGCCTGGAACTTCCTGTTTACTGCCGGAACCAGTTTATTACCCAAAGCTTATTTACCGGAAGAACGGTTTCAGGCACAGGCGCTGAACGATGGCGTTATGTTTGCCATTCAGGCCGCAGCCTCATTGTCAGCCGGAGCGGTACTGTATTTTCTTGGGTGGCAGGCCATGATGTTGTCCTGTATCCCCGTTTTGATTTTCTTATTGTGGGTGCTGCGCTGGTGGCATCAGGATGCAACTGTAGCGGTGAGCACTCAGGCAGCCCTGCTTTCCGAAAAAGAGTAATTTATGAGTCAACATTCAGCAAACAATACCCTGTTACCCGGATTGTACCGGCATTACAAAGGCCATGATTATCAGGTGATCGATACGGCCACCCATTCTGAGGATGAAAGCTTGTATGTGATTTACCGGCCCCTGTATGGCGAGGGCAAATTGTGGATACGGCCCTTCAGCATGTTTACCGAAACTGTACTGGTTGACGGCAAGCAAATCCCTCGATTTGCCTATGTTGGCCCGATGGGGGAAAGTGCCTGATGAACAGTATTGATTTATTTGGCATTGCCACTTTGACATTACCGCAAGAATGGTTGCAACACGAATCCGATATGAAACCGGATAAGTCGTTGAATTTTGGAAGTCAGGTACCTGAAATCGTTTTACTCAATCAAAACCACGAAGCCGGAAACCTGACCATAAAATGTTATCAGTTTGATGTTAAGGATGAACAGCAACAACAGCATCTGATAAACAGTGTCTATCCCCAGGCTGATTACGAAACCATTACCGAAGGGGTGCTTTGTGATTTAGAAGAACTGCGCGGTGAAGAAGATGGTGAGGATATTGTTGTCACTCGCTGGCGGATTTCTTCTATCAAAAATGCCGATAAGTTTGTCTTGATGACGTTTAGTTTTAGCGCTGCCCTGGCCGACCTGAACAGCGATGCAGTGAATGCGGATATCAGTAATATTGAAAATGCCATAAAGCAGGCGAATTGGTGAATCTTTAAAACTTCATTTTCTAAGGAGCGTAATAAAATTAATATAAATCGGTTGTACTGATTTTTATACTATGTCAGTGTTGGTTACTGATAGAGTGATTTTTGTACAACCTTTTGCGGGTATATTAGTTCCCTATGCTTAGTGCGTTTATCTTTGTCGCCTCACTTAAAGTTTGTGGTTTTGTTGAAGACCATAATGGCGCTCCACTGAATAATGCGACAGTAAGGGAGCAGGCTACTGTGAACACTGTATCTACAGATGCTAAAGGGCAGTTTTGTATCAACCTGACGAATACTGAGTCAGTTTTAACTGTTTGGAAGAATGGCTATTTAATCAGTGCAAAAAAAGTTAGAGTAAAACATGACCTTATTGAAGAGCAGGTCGAAAAAGTTGTTTTTACACTTAGCAGATTACCTGAAAATGATGAAAGATATGAATGGTTAGCATCATTACATTCAGAGATGGGTGAGAATACCCCCACCCAATTTCAGCCATGTGAAAATTGCCACCAAAGAATAACCAGGGAATGGGGACAGAGTTCACACGCTAACATCGACAACCAGTCACTTTTCAATAAACTAATAAATTCTGAAAATATTGCACTGCCGACTGCGCAATGTATGTTGTGTCATACTCCCGTGAGTTCAAATTCGGTTGCGTCTATAAGTTGCGATTTTTGCCACAAAATTATTGATGTTGACAGCAGTGATTCACTCTTGCTGGGAAAACAACGAATTTCATTTCTAAAACCGCAAGATTCTCAAGTTTTTTTTGGCTCTTTGGATGACGTTGCAAGAGAGCGGGATAGTTTCAATCCACTGTACAAAAAAAGCGAGTATTGTGCCGCTTGTCACCAGGGACGATTTTGGAAAACAAATATCTACTCTGATTATTCCGAATGGATTGAGAGCCAATATGCAGAGCAAGGAACAGAGTGTCAATCTTGCCATATGGTTACTTCTGAAAATTATGCGGCTGATCCACACAAGGGAGGTGTGTTTCGAGCATCAGATACATTGTCAAATCATCATTTTAAAACAGAATTATCTGATGTGGTTAAAGCAATAGAGAGTAAAGTTGAATTTGATAATCAAAGTGATGGGTTATCTATTAGAATAGAGTTAGTTAATCGCGGAGCTGGTCACAGAGTTCCCGGTGGAAATCCTATGAGACATCTCATTTTGATTATAGACGTGGTGGACAGCAATGGAAAACCTGTGCAGCAGATTAAAGGAAGTAGGATTCCAAACTGGGTGCGAGGAAACCTACCGGGAAAAGCTGGAAACGCCTATGGCAAAGTACTCGTTGCAAAGACTGGTTATGACAGAGTCAGTAAGGTGAACCGTTTGTATCCGTCCCCTTTTTGGGTGAATAGTTACATCGAGTCTGATAACAGATTGGCTCCAATGATTCCCGCTGTAGAGTCAATACTATTTGAACCGGTTCAAAATGGCCGTATTTCGGTCACGTTACTACTAAGAGAGTTTTATGATGATTGGTTAGGTTTAGGTGAGCCTAAAACCACAACCGTGTTTTTTCGGGAGTTCAGTTTATGAAACGCATGTTTATGAGCTTTCTAATGCTTATTTCAAGTCACGTTTTTGCCGAATGGCAACCTACAGGTGGGCCTATTGGCGGGCTTGGGTACTATGTACTGATCCATCCAACTGAATCAAATCAGATGTTTTTGTCGGACAATTTTGCTGGCGTGTTGGTTTCAAACAATGCCGGGGCTTTATGGACTCCATCCAATAGTGGGATATTGGCCGAAGGGCAAGAAGGGGTAGATATCAATATATTTAGCCTTGCCGTAGATCCCAATAACCCTGAAATTCTTTGGGCAGGTACTAAAAGTGAAGGTGACTTTGGCATATTTAAATCTGTTGATGGTGGTGGCACCTGGACCAGAAAAGTTAATGGTATAGACAAGGGTTTGGCCGGTGAAGAGAACACAAATTTAGTATTTCGTGGTTTTACGGTAGCGCCTGAGAACTCAAACATTGTCTATGCTCAGGCTGAATTGCAAATCGGTGAGATGGGGAGAACATTTCTTAAAGTTAAGGGGCGTGTCTTTAAAAGTGTAGATGGAGGTGAGAACTGGAGCACCATTTGGACGGGCGACAATCTTGCCCGCTACCTAATAGTTGATCCTAATAATACGGATACACTTTACCTCTCTACCGGGATTTTTGATGTTGAGGCTGCAAATAGTAATTGCGATGGTAACAGTATTGAAGATCTTGGAGGTGAGGGAGTTTTAAAAAGTACCGATGGTGGTGATACCTGGCAAAGTATTAACAATGGTCTTGAAGACCCTTACCTGGGCACTTTACGCATGCATCCAACTAATAGCAGTATCCTGTATGCTGGTGGTGTAGCGAACGACGCCTGTCAAAATGAAAATATCCCAATGGTGGGGGGGCTATTCCGTACATCCAATGGCGGAAACTCCTGGGAGAGGGTGGCAGTCAATGTTATCAACGGCCCTATATCGACTGTAAATTTTTCGCATTCCAATCCTGATACGTTATACGCAGGATTCGAGAACGCTATTTATGTAAGTAAAGACGCTGGTGATACCTGGATTGGGTATAGTAAGGAATCTGGGAAATATGGACCTGCCCGAATAAACGCAGGAATTCCAGTAGACCTGGTCGTTGATCCTGAGGATGAGAACATTGTTTACGTAAATAATTACGGCGGAGGTGTATTTAAATCTTCCGACGGAGGTCAAACATGGCAAACCTGGAGTCGAGGCTTTTCAGGTGCATCTATTGATGGTTTAAAAGCAAATGCAGATGGTGATATTGTATACGCGGTTGGATTGAGTGGGCCGTTTCGTTCTGAACAGTATGGTAATGATTGGCAAGGTATAGTAACTGGCGAAGCCAGCAGTCTTTTTCAAACGTTTGGCGTTGGAATTAACCCCGTAAATCCCGACATTGTTCTCGTGTCGGACAAATTCAACGGGACGTTATATTACAGCGCTGATTCTGGTGACACGTTTTCTCTTGTATTGCAACATCATTTAGATGAAGTTGAAGGAGGATTCAATAATATCGAATTTGCTCCTTCAAATGAAAGTTACGTTTATGCAACTTTGGCATCCAATCGTAAAAATCAGAGTATTTCCGGGAGTGTAATTTACCGTTCAGACAATGGTGGTGTGAGTTTCAACGCTATCAACACAGAGGATTTGTTTTCGAATCTGTATATCAATGACTTGCATGTGGATATAAACAATCACTTAAATATTTATGTTGCTGCTTCAGATTTAAATCCAGGTGATGATGATCACCTGGGGGGCTTGTATAAGTCAGTTGATGGCGGGGAGAGCTTTTTTAAAATACTGGATAATTCTAATATTGGTGCAATTACCATAACTGACGACCGCAGGGTCATAGCGGGTAGCCTGTACACTGGAGTTTTAGAAAGCAGTGATGCTTATTCGGCAGAATCATTCGCTGATGTTAGCTGGAGAGGACCATATTCTACTCAACCTGGAAATGAAGACTATGTTACTGACCTCGTTTCGCAGGGAAATACAGTATATCTAGCTGAGGCATACAATGGTGTATTTGTTTCAAATGATTATGGCTCAACCTGGTCCGAATTCCCTTCCTCTGGTATGCCGGGATTAACCAAATATGCAGCAAACAAACTGGCGATAGCCAATTATGTGTTATATGTGGGAACTAATGGTGGTGGCGTATTTAGGCACGCTATCGGCGATTCAGATATTTCTCCTGATGCATTCGAATTTTCTCCCCAATACGATGTTGCTGTCTCAACCGATTTATTATCGAATTCAATTACCGTGACGGGTATTTCTGGCGTAGCTACCATTTCAATCGAAAATGGGGAATATAGAGTAAATGAAGGCGATTTTACAACTGAGCGTGGTTTCGTGGACAATGGGGACATCGTACAGATACAGTTGCGCTCAAGTGAAGAAATGAATAAAGAGGTACAAGCAACTCTGACTGTTGGAGACCGGAGCGAAACCTTTACTGCAACTACGATATCGCAGGAAGTAACAGAATTTGTTCCTCTTGACTATGATGGTGATGGTATTGCAGATGTTTCTATTCGCAGATCTTCAAATTATTTTCAGTATGCACTCAGTTCATCTTCAGGGCAGATAATGAGGAGTGAATTTGGGAAAGACTCCAGAGATATTCCTGTTTCAGGAGATTTTGATGGCGATGGAATTGCAGACATTGCCGTCAGGCGTCCGTCAAATTTCTATTGGTATATAATCAATAGCTCAGGATCAAACTTCAACTCAGAAATGGCTGACGGTATCCAACGTATACAATTTGGCAAAAGTGCCGATGATATTCCTGTACCTTCGGATTACGACGGTGATGGTATCACTGACATTGCAGTCCGAAGACCTTCCAATAAAACTTGGTATATTTTGAATAGCTCTGATGGTGAAATTCAACGAGTGGCCTTTGGGAGCGAAGCTACTGATATTCCTATTCCGGCAGACTATGATGGTGATGGTAAAGCGGATGTTGCCGTTAGAAGACCCTCTACCTTTATGTGGTATATAAAAAATAGTTCCGGAACGAATTTCAATTCTGAAAGAGGGGATGGAATACAACGTGTTCAGTTCGGAAAAAATATCGATGATATCCCGGTTCCTGCAGATTATGATGGTGATGGTATCGCAGACATCGCAGTTAGAAGACCTTCAAATAAAATGTGGTATATTTTGAATAGTTCTGACAACGCAATACAACGAGTTGCATTTGGAAGCCAGGCATCAGATATTCCCGTCCCTGCAGATTATGATGGTGATGGGCGTGCCGATGTTGCAGTAAGGAGGTCTTCAACTTATTTCTGGTACATCAAAAATAGTTCAGATACAAATTTTAACTCTGATCTACAAGATGGTATTCAGCGAATACAATTTGGCCATAATATTGGGGATGTGCCACATGCTGCCTCAATCATTACCAGAATGAGAATGGTTAATAGATAGTCTACTTAATATCGCAATAACATCCATTGGCATCCAGCGGGATGGTTGCTCCTCCGTAACCTGTCTTGCTATGTGATTGCTTAATAAAGGTTTCTACCAGGCCCTGACCTGCGCTGCAAAAAAATCCGGTGGCATAGGGGCCGAGATAAGTGAGTTGACCATGTTGGTCGTATACCGCAACTGCGGGGGTTACCGGCAGTCGTTTTGTCATTTCAGGCAAGCCGGAGATGTCTAGTTGCAGATTGGTTTTGCCTTGTTGTTCGGCCAGTAATTTAACACTGTGAATGTGGGATTGTGCTATCCATTCGCAGGTGCAATTCCCCTGACTGAAATGCACGACTTTGTTTTTTAACTCGCCCACTTCAGCACTCAACCAACCGCTAAATGCCTGATCAAAATCCGTTGCGGCCGAATACTGGATGAAGGTGCCATCAGCATCGAAATCTCGGGTTTTGGAAAAGGTGAAGGAAAACACCAGTGTTAAACACAGTACACACCAAAGTGCTACCAGCCAGTAAATCAGCCTTTCTTTTGTCATTGTGCCACGCAGCAAGCTAACACTTTGGTCTAATGGTGGTTTCAAGGTTTTGATCTACACTCTAAAACTATCAGTATACAACGAATTAAATTTCAAAGAATTTCGACAGACCTCTACAGGAACGCCATGAAAACTGATTATCTCGACCGGGCCCACAACATTTTTAAAATGGTATTATTCGGTCAGGCTTTACTATCCCTGGTTATCGCAATATTTACCAACACCTGGGGCGAAGCCGTATTGGGCAGTGTAATTATTCTGTCACTGCCACTGATGTTGATTTACGCCAATCCTCATGCACGGATCACCCGCATTGTTATCGGTATTGCGATCCAGTTGTTTGCGGCACTTCACATTCAGCAATCCTATGGTCTGCCAGAAATGCATTTTGAAATTTTTGCAGTCCTGGCATTCACCGTTTTGTACCGTGACTGGCAGGTGGTCGCGGCATCAGTAGCAACGGTTGCGGTGCATCATATCATCTTTTTCGTTTTACAAAGTAGCGGGGCACCGGTGTATGTGTTTTTGCCGGAGTATGTCAAATTTTACATTTTGGTGATCCACGCCGGGTTTGCTGTGGCTGAGGGAGCCGTACTTATCTGGATATCCAACATCAGTAAACGCGAAGCCGAATTTAGCGACAGTATTATCGAGTCAGTGAGCGAAATGCTCAAGGACGAACGATTTGTTGATTTAACCGTGGAGCTGGACCAAAACAACAAAGACCTGACCCCTTTTATTAATATGGTAACGGCTTTCAGAGGCCTGTCTGGCGAAGCAAAACAAATTTCAAATCAGGTGGCTGAAATGAGTCAGCGCGTCTCGAAAAATACGCGTCATATTACCGCGTTGTCCAGCAGTAATATGGACCAGGTTCACCAGATTGCCTCCGCCACAGAACAGTTAGCGGTTACCAACGAAGAGGTTGCACGTCGCACCCAGGACGTTAACACCCTGTCTCACGCTGCACGCAACGAGACCGACAAGGCCGCGTCAGCTATTGATAAGGCGGTGTCTGAAGTGAATATACTCAACAATGAATTACGTCAAACCGGGGCTAAGGTCAATCAACTGGCAGAGCGCAGCGCAAAGATAGAAACTGTTATGGAGTCCATACGCGCTATCTCTGACCAAACTAATCTGTTGGCATTAAATGCCGCTATTGAGTCAGCCAGGGCGGGTGAGCATGGTCGGGGATTTGCTGTGGTGGCTGACGAAGTCAGACAACTGGCCATAAAAACCCGGGAAAATACGGAATCGATATCAGGCATTACCAGTGGTTTGATTGAAGACGCCGACGCCTCAGTTGTCGCCATGACCGAAAGCATCACTATGGTGGAAAATGTGGTCAACATTGCGTCTGATTCCAAAGAGATCATGGTTGAAGCGAATCGTGCCATTGAAGAACTGGCTGATAATATGGAGTCAGTGGCCGACGCTGTGCAGGAGCAAACCTCGGTATCAGCAGCAATCTCTAAGTCCCTGCAGTTGTTAAGCGATAATACCGAAATGCAAAGTAAGGAAGTTCAGGAAAATACCAATGATATCGAAGGTTTGCTAGAAAGCGCCAATCGGTTAGAAAAGCGCCTGGATCGGTTTAAGTGCTAATCCTGCGTTTTACGCTGCGACTTACTTACGCCCGGTGAAAGGCAATTTCCCCATAATGACCACATAGTAGGCAAAGCCCCCCAGCAGTGAAAATATCACCGTGCTGATCCCTATTTCCCGCCATTGCGCTGTGTACAGATTGTAAAACAAAAAAGCGATCACCATCAGGGTAGGGCTGGCACACAGTGCAATCATTACCCTTACGTTGGGGGGAAGTTTTTTAGTGTTTTTCTCTGACATTAAATTCCCTGAAATCCGGTTGTACTCATCGATACTAGGGTACGTTGCAAGCGCTATTTTATCCACTCTTGTTTCGAACAGGGAGCAATTAGCAAATTTTAAACGGATCTGTTTACCGGCAGTGTTAAATTGTTATTACCAGTATTCAATATTCGTGTTCCTCGTGGCTCGGTCAGCTGTCTTGAAACCACTATGTCCAACCTCTCCACTTAAAAATTAATGCGTCAACCATTAAAACTTCGTTTTCTGGTGCAAACCATCCAAGCCTATAACCAATTGAAATTATTAATTAAAATCTGATCTGTTTTGGTTTTAATAAACAGTTTCCAAACCAATGATTTACAATTGGTAAATAATTGGTTGACAAAATGGTAATACAAAAATAAAGTTTAATTAAGGGTTGGGTGGTAACTGTTATCTGGTAACCATTTACCCTCTTACAAGTGGCCAACTTGTCTGGCATTTTTGACTGAATGTTGACAAGAACAGAGGACGAACCTGGAAGGAAGGTTTTCAGGAAACTTTTTAAACTCTCTGGCCTTGAATGAAATAATTGGGATGCGACTGTAGCTACGTCCGTGGCATCCGGGGTGATTACAATCACCTGCAACCAAAACTCAGGAGTGATTCATGTCTAAACCAACTATTGGTTTTATCGGTCTGGGCCTTATGGGCAGCAATATGGTAGAGAATCTGCAAAACAAAGGGTATGACCTGATTGTGATGGACCTTAACAAAGATGCGGTTGCCCAGTGTGTTGCCAGAGGAGCCCGCACTGTTGAGACGGCTCAGGACCTGGCCGCAGGCGCAGATATTGTGATGTTATGTTTGACGACCTCTGACATTGTCGAAAACGTTATCTACGGTGAAGCGGGTATTTTAGCGGGAATAAAAAGCGGTTCGACACTGATTGACTTTGGCACCTCGATTCCGGCTTCTACCCGCAAGATTGGCGCCGATTTGGCTAAAAAAGGCGTAGGCATGATCGACGCACCACTGGGTCGCACACCTGCCCATGCAAAAGATGGTCTGCTCAATATTATGGCATCAGGCGAGCTTGACACCTTTAACAAGGTTAAGCCTGTACTGGAAGACCAGGGTGAAAACGTCTTTTATCTCGGCGCATTAGGCTCCGGTCACACAACAAAATTGATTAACAATTTTATGGGCATGACCACGGTTTGTGCCATGTCTCAGGCCTTTGCTGTCGCTGAGCGCGCTGGTGTTGATAAGCAACAACTGTTTGACATCATGTCAACCGGCCCATCTAGTTCTCCGTTTATGCAGTTTTGCAAAAACTATGCGGTTGATAACGTCAGTGACCTGGGCTTTTCTATTTCTAACGCCAACAAAGATTTGCACTACTTTGTACAGATGTTATCTGACCTTGGCACCGAGTCAAAAATCGCGGAAGGCTCATCTGGTTATCTACAGGCCGCATTCGACGCGGGTATGGGCCGGGGTAATGTGCCGGAAATCTTTGATTACTTTTGCAAGTTAGAAAAGTAATTTGGTGTCCTTGGTTCAGAAGGGGTGATTATGAAAGTCTCCGGCGTCTTTTTTGCAAAATTGTGCTCAGTTGCGTTGCTGTTAATGGCTTCTCCATTATCGGCAAAAGAGTACTTTATTGACACTCAGCAGGCATTTAAGGAAATCAGTACCGGATTGCAACCCGGTGATGTCATTGTCCTTAAAAATGGTACCTGGCAGGATTTTGAAATATTGCTGCATGCCAATGGGACGAAAGACGCCCCGATTCACCTGACCGCCGAGACCAGGGGGCGGGTGATACTATCCGGACAATCCAACTTGCGACTGGCGGGTAGACACCTGCTGGTGTCGGGTTTGGTGTTTCGCGATGGCTATACGCCCAGTAGCGCTGTGATTGAATTTCGTCGCAACAAAGATGAATTTGCTTATCACTCCCGTGTTACTGAAGTCGTGATCGACAATTACAACAATCCTGACAAACAAGAGTCGGATTATTGGGTCGCGATGTATGGCCAACACAATCGCTTTGATCACAGTCATTTGGTAGGTAAACGCAATAAAGGTGTTACGGTTGCCGTTCGCCTGAATCACGAAAACAGCCAGCAAAACCATCATCAGATTGATCACAACTATTTCGGTTATCGCCCAACCTTTGGGTCCAATGGTGGCGAAACACTACGCATTGGTACCAGTCACTTTTCTTTGACAGACTCGTATACCCTGGTTGAGAACAATTATTTTGAGCAAACCAATGGCGAAGTTGAAATCATTTCGGTGAAATCCGGTAAAAACACCTTACGTGGCAATGTCTTTTACGAAGCCCAGGGCACACTCACTATGCGTCATGGAAATGGCAACCTGATTGAGAAAAATGTCTTTATTGGCAATGGTGTGCCACACACCGGTGGAATTCGGATCATCAATAAAGATCAAATAGTGCGCAACAATTACCTGGAAGGATTGACCGGTTATCGTTTCGGCAGTGGTTTTACGGTTATGAATGGGGTGCCTGACTCGCCAATCAACCGGTACCATCAGGTAGACAATGCTCGAATTGAAAACAACACCTTTGTGAACGTCAGGCATATTCAATTGGCTGCCGGTAGCGACGCAGAGCGCAGTGCGGTACCGGTGAACAGCTATTTTAAAAATAACCTGATTGTCAACGACGATGGTCAACAGCCTTTTACTTTGTTTGATGATGTGAGTGGCATTGAATTTTCTGGCAATGTGGCCAATACCCAGGCCCCCGATGCTATAAAAGCGGGTATTAATACCCAGGCAATGACTTTGCAACGCAATAAAAATGGCTTGTTGAGTTCATCAGCGCGAAAGATTGGTGCAGAGCCAAATTTGCAGGTCGTGTCTAAAGCCGAAACTGGGGTCACCTGGTATCCAAAAACACCGGCACTGCTCCCATTTGATTCTGGTCGTGTTATTCAGGTAGAGGCCGGTGCTGAGGCATTAGTAAAGGCGATTGAAAGTGCCCAATCCGGCGATATTCTGACGCTGTCTCCGGGCCAGTATGATATTCCCAGGCTCATCCCCGTCAGTAAAACCTTAACCATTAAAGGCGCGCAGGAAAAAGGCACTACTTTAACTTATGAACGCTCTGCACTGTTTGAAATCCGCGATGGTGGTAGTCTGAAATTAGACGAACTGAATATCTCCGGTGAAGCCAGCCCGGATGCGGCAGGCAATGCGGTAGTGCGCACGCAAAAATGGGGTATGGTGGAGAATTATCGCCTGCAGGTACTCAACAGCTACATTAAAGATCTGGATATTAACCACTCCTTTCATTTTTTTGTTACGGGTAAAGGCGCATTTGCCGATGAGATTACGCTGCAGAACAATGCCTTTATCAATGTGACCGGCGACATTTTACGCCTTGATACAGAGATAGAAGACCTGGGTATTTACAATGCGGAATATGTGAATTTGCAGGACAACCTGTTTGAAGATGTGCAGGGTGCTTTGCTTAAATTATATCGCGGCGGTACGGACGAAAGTACCTTCGGACCGCACCTGTTAGCCAGCGGTAACGAAATCATCAATGTCGGTGATGGTAAGCGCAATAAAACCCAGGCCAGCCTGTATTTACACGGTGTTCAGGTGGCCGATCTACTCAACAATCAGTGGTTCAGCTCCGCACCTGTAAAGATTGAGCACACTGTGGGTGAACCCAAAACCAGGATCACAGAAAATACCTTTATCGAAACACCGGCACCGGCTATCGCTGAATTGCGAGTCAAAGGCCCGCATACGGCGATTGTTTCTGACAATCAGTATGACGCACGTCCATAGCCGGAGAATACGATGAATTTACTAGGTAATTTGTACTTCAAAAGGGGCATCGCGCTGCTGATGTTTATGTTGGGGTCCATAACGGCAGTTGTGGCCAAAGACACACCTAATCTGGTGATTACCCAGAGTGACATAGAACAGATGCGTATCGCAATAACCCAACCTGGGCGTTTTTCTGACGTCTTTCAAGCGGTGCGCCTACAGGTTGACGCGCAAATGCAAGCGCCGATCGTTGTGCCGGTACCCCGTGATGGCGGGGGAGGCTATACGCACGAGCAGCACAAGAAAAATTATCAGTTAATGTATAACGCAGGGGTGCTCTTTCAGCTAACTCAGGAGCAACAATACGCAGATTTTGTCGGTCGGATGCTGTTGGCTTATGCACAGTTGTATCCCACATTGGCGCTGCACCCAAAACGCAAAATCGGTTTTCAGAATCCTGGCAAGTTGTTTTGGCAGAGCCTTAACGAGGCCATGTGGTTGGTGTACACCATTCAGGCCTATGACCTGGTAAATTCCGGATTATCAAAACAGGATACCGCAACTATTGAGCGACAGTTGTTAGTGCCGGTCGCTTTGTTTTTGTCGGAAGGGCAACCCTCTACGTTTAACAAAGTCCATAACCATGGCACCTGGGCAACCGCCGGTGTTGGCATGGCTGGATATGTCCTGAATAAACCCGAATGGGTGGAAAAGGCGCTGCTGGATTTGGACAAATCAGGTAAAGGTGGCTTTTTACGGCAACTGGACGAACTTTTTTCGCCGGCCGGGTATTATAACGAAGGTCCCTATTATCAGAGATTTGCTTTATTGCCCTTTATCACGTTTGCCAAGGCAATAGAAAACAATGAACCGCAGCGCAACATTTTTGACTATCGCAATGGCATATTGATAAAAGCTATCGATACCACCGTTCAACTCAGCTACAACGGGCTGTTCTTCCCTATTAACGATGCCATCAAGAGCAAAGGCATCGACACCATTGAACTGGTACATGGGGTTGCTGTGGCGTATAGCCAGACTCAGGACAGCGGATATCTGGATATTGCCGGGCAACAAAATCAGATACTGTTGACCGGTGATGGACTGAAGATAGCGCAGGCATTGGATGCACAAAAGCAATCACCATACCCTTTCCGGTCGGTGGCATTCGGAGACGGGGCACAAGGTGAGGAAGGGGCATTGGTCGTAATGCGTGAACAACAAGGTGGGAACTCTGCTTTGGTGTTTAAGCCCGCAGCACAAGGTCTGGGACATGGCCATTTTGATAAGCTGACATGGCAGTTCTACCATCAGGGGCAGGAGATCGTGTCGGATTATGGCGCTGCCCGTTTTCTAAATGTCGAAGCCAAGTTTGGTGGCCGGTATCTACCGGAAAACAACAGCTGGGCAAAACAAACCGTGGCTCACAATACGCTGGTGGTCAATGAAATCAGCCATTTTGACTCAGATGTTGAACTTGGCAATCGCTCACACCCTACCTTGAATTTCTTTGAACATACTCCGCAAGGGTCTGTGGCCATGGCCGAAATTGGCAACGCCTATCCGGATGCGCATTTATCCAGGACCATGGCTCTGGTGAAGTTGCCTGACACAGATACCAGTCTGGTGATTGATGTGTTCAGGGTCAATGCCGGTGAAGCAAAACTACTGGATTTACCCCTGCATTATCAGGGACAGCTTATCGATACCAGTTTCAGCATTCATAGTCATCAGCAACAATTGCGCGCGCTGGGCAACCAGAATGGGTATCAGCATTTATGGTTGAAGGGGGAGGCGACACCTGAGCGTGGCCTGGCCAGCGTTTCCTGGTTAAATGATAACGGCAGCTTTTATACGCATACCAGCCTGACAAACGGAGATGAAGCCTTTCTGTTTACGCAACTGGGTGCCAATGATCCCAATTTTAATCTTCGCAACGAGTCAGGGTTTATTCGTCGGGTGCAAGGTAAAGCCAGTCACCAGTTTGTTTCGGTACTGGAACCGCACGGTGAATACAACCCGGCCAAAGAATATACCTTGCAGGCTGAGAGTCTAATAACCGGTCTGTCATTCGAACAACAAGAAAACCTGGCGTTAGTACGGCTGGATAGAGCAGGCAAAAGCTACCTGATCGTTATTAATCAGATGCCGGAAAACAACCAGAACAAACTTAACCAGACACCCATTCAATTTAATTATCTCAACGACAGTTATTCACTTGATAAGCGCTTGGCCGTTTATGTGATTAAAGACCCCCAGGAGTAACCGCAATGCAAAAACAAAGCGCCCATTTTTTATTTGGCAACGAAACAGAAATAGAAGATCTCGGTGGCGGTCTGAAACGTCAGATGTTGGGCTACAATGAAGAGCTAATGGCCGTAAAGGTGTTCTTTGACAAAGGGGCGGAAGGCTACACCCACAAACATCGCCACTCGCAGGTGACCTATGTGGAAGAGGGGGAGTTTCACTTTAGTATTGGCGGTGAAATGAAAATCCTGAAACCCGGTGACAGTTGCCTTATCCCACCATTTGTAGAGCACGGTGCCGTGTGTCCTACGGGGGGCATTTTGATTGACACCTTCAGCCCGGCCCGCGAAGACTTCCTGGAGGAGTAAAGCCATGAAACTACAAGGATTACGCTGGTGGGTAATAGTGTTGATTGCACTGGCCACGATTATTAACTACATCGACCGCCAGGCTCTAAGCGTTTTATGGCCGGATATCGTGGAGGAACTCTTTCCCGACGAATCAGCACTGGAACGCAAACAGATATATGCCAACATTTCTATTGTTTTTGTATTTGCTTATGCGTTTGGTCAGGCAATTTTCGGCAAAATTTTTGACTGGATTGGCACCCGCATTGGCTTTGTTCTGTCTATCGGGGTGTGGTCATTAGCTACAGTCGCCCATGCCTTTGCACAGGGGGTACTGAGCTTCAGTATTTTTAGAGCCATCTTAGGTGTCGCAGAAGCGGGCAACTGGCCCGGGGCCACCAAGGGCTGCGCTGAATGGTTCCCGGTGAAAGAACGGGCGTTAGCGCAGGGGATTTTCAACTCTGGCGCGGCGATTGGCGGCATCATTGCCATCCCTCTTATCGCATACATGACAGTCTATTTCAGTTGGCAAATGGTGTTTATTGCTGTTGGCCTCGTTGGTTTTTTGTGGCTGATACCCTGGTTGATTCTGGTGAAAGCCCCACCGGGTATGCATCCCTGGATCACCGATGAGGAGCGGGAATACATACTCACAGGTCAAAAACGCGTTTGTGATATTGATGCGCATTCCGATGAAGATGAATATAACCCCTCTACCCAGGAGTTATTGTCCCGCAAGCAAAGCTGGGGCGTGATTATTGCTTCGGCTGCGATTGATCCAATTTGGTGGTTGTTTGTTTTTTGGATTCCAATTTATCTCAATGAAGTATATGGCATGGATGTGCAGTCCATCGGTATTTACGGATGGGTACCCTATGTGGGGGCGATGTTTGGTGCCTGGTTTGGTGGCTTGTTGGCACAAAACCGACTGAAGGCCGGCTGGAGTGCAGATAAAACCCGAAAGCTAATCATTACCCTCGGCTGTTTAATTATGTTGCCCGCTTTGTTGGCGATGGCGAACCCGGGAGAGCCGGTTATTGCCGTGTTGATAATGGCGGTAATCCTGTTTGGTTTTCAGACCGCAATAGGTAACGTACAAACGTTGCCCAGCGACCTGTTAGGTAAAAAATCCGTAGGCACATTAGCTGGTTTTTCTGGTATGGCGGCAAAGTTAGGGGCGGTAGGATTGACCTCGCTGGTACCTTTTTTGACCGCAGACGGAAATTATACCCCAGCCTTTGTGATCGGAGCCTCTTTGGCCATCATCGCTATGGCGGCCGTCTGGCTCTTAATCCCCAAAATTGAACCGCTAAAAAAGCCAGAGTAACGCGATGAAAACCATTTATTTACTAGGTGAGTGTATGGTGGAGTTGCGTGCCACTGATGACACAACCATGAAGCAGTCATTCGCCGGTGATATATACAATTGTGCCGTTTACTTAAAACGTACCTTTAATCAGATAAATACCGGCATTGTCACCGCAGTTGGGCAGGACAAACTCAGTGACCGTATGCTGCAGCAGTTTCAGCAAGAACAACTGGACTCATCCCTGGTGTTTAAGGCTAAAGACAAACACCCGGGAATATACCTTATTGAAACTGATAGCGCCGGTGAACGCAGTTTTAGTTACTGGCGCAAAGACTCTGCAGCCAGAAAAGTCTGTGATTTCCTGAATGATGCCGAACTGGCGCAAATCGCTCAGAGTGACATGCTGTTCTTTTCGGGCATCGCGCTGGGCGTTATAGAGGAACCATCCAGAGAGTTGTTCTGGCGCAAACTGGAGAAGCTTAAGGCGCAAGGTGTTACCCTGGTGTTTGATCCTAATTATCGGGCTTCTATGTGGCAGAACCCAGAGGAGGCAGCGCAAAGCTTTCACCGCGCATTTCAACTGGCTGATATAGCCATGCCGGGCGTTGAGGATTTAGAGGTGCTTTTCCAGGTCAATTCCGCTCAGCAGGTAATGGCGTTTTGCCAACAGTATGAATTAAAAGAAATTGTGGTGAAAAATGGTCCGCAATCGGTACTGACGTTTGACGGTGAATCCCTGTTAAATCACGTTATCACTCCGGTGAAAAACGTGGTAGATACTACCTCCGCGGGGGATGCCTTTGACGGCGTGTATCTGGGTAGCCGCCTCAGTGGAAAGAGTATATCTGAAGCCGTTAGTTTCGCGGCAAAAGCAGCGGGAATTGTTATTCAGTTTCCCGGTGCTATTGCTCCAGCCGAGGCATTTCAACAGGCTATGAGTCAGGCCAGCTAAACCAATATTCAATTTGTTAGATTTACATTTGCACGCTACTGGCGCAGTTATCCAAGCCGCCAGCGTTATTAGAGAGAGATACCATGACACGCTTTTCTGAACTGATGTCAGAACAAAAACTGCTACCTATTATTCAGGCCAACAGCTCTGAGCAAGGGGTACAAATTGCCAGGGCTATGGCAGCCGCCGGACTAAAATTAGTCGAAGTTGTATTGCGCACCGAAGAATCCCTCGCGGCATTGGTAGCCATTAAACAACAGGTGCCTGACCTTGTTGTTGGTGCTGGTACTATTACCAATACCGCTATTTTGCAACAAGCGCTTGAAGTGGGTTCTGATTTCATTGTTACCCCAGCGGTTTCCGAGAATTTATTGCGTCAACTAGAGGAATGTCCTGTTCCTGTTTTACCTGGCGTATCAAATACCGGTGATATTTTGTTAGCCGCAGAACATGGATTTGAAGAACAAAAACTCTTTCCGGCGGCATTATCAGGTGGTCCTGAGTTTTTAGCTGCCGTGTCTTCGGTGTTCCGGTCTGTCTCTTTTTGTCCTACAGGTGGTGTTAACGCTGAAAACCGAATGCAATACCTGTCCCTGAAGAATGTGTTTGCGGTAGGCGGTACCTGGGTTTCGCCAAAAAACTGGGTGGAGCAGGGCAACTGGCAGGCGATCACTGATGCCTGTCGCCTGGCCATGCATTAGCGGGAAAATTAAGATGGCTGTCCACACAAGTTCAAAGCAAAAAAACATTGTTCCTGGTGTCATAACCGGCGAGCAAGTGTCCCGGCTGTACAGCCATGCCAGACAGCATGGTTATGCGCTACCCGCGGTCAATGTGGTGGGTACACAATCAGTTAATGCCACCCTGGAGGCTGCTGCAGAGGTAAAATCTCCGGTGATTATTCAGTTATCTAATGGCGGTGCACAATTTTTTATTGGCAAGTCAGTGCCGCTGGATAAGCACGAGGCTGCAATTGCCGGGGCTATAGCAGCCGCAAACTATGTTCACAGCGTTGCGCATCATTACCAGGTACCGGTTATGTTACATACTGACCATGCAGCAAAACCCTTACTACCCTGGATTGACGGCTTACTGGAAGCGGGTGAAGCGCATTTTGCCACTACCGGAAAGCCACTGTTTAGTTCTCACATGTTGGACTTATCCGAAGAGTCTTTGCAGGACAACATTGCTATTTGTGAGCGCTATCTCACCCGCATGGCGAAAATGGGAATGACCCTGGAAATTGAGTTGGGCTGCACTGGTGGAGAAGAAGATGGTGTGGATAACAGCCATCTGGACAATTCTGCACTTTATACACAGCCTGAAGATGTGGCCTGGGCCTACGAAAGGCTCAGTAAGATTAGTCCAAACTTCATTATCGCCGCCTCATTTGGCAATGTTCACGGCGTTTACAAACCCGGAAATGTAGTACTGACCCCGGAAATACTGAGGGATTCTCAAAAGTATGTATCTGCCAAATTTGATTTGCCAGACAACAGCCTTAATTTTGTTTTTCACGGGGGTAGCGGCTCTGATCCGGAAAAAATTGCCGAATCTCTGAGGTACGGCGTGGTAAAGATGAACATTGATACAGACACCCAGTGGGCCAGCTGGCAGGGTGTAAAGCACTACTATGAGGAAAAACACGCCTACCTGCAATCCCAGATAGGTAACCCAGATGGTGACGATAAACCCAATAAGAAACACTATGACCCCAGGGTCTGGTTGCGCCAGGCTGAGCAGCAGATGGCGAAGCGATTGACGCAGTGTTTTGCTGATCTCAACTGCCTAAACCGGTATTCCTGATGCGTCGTTGAATCCCTGTTTTGAAACAAGATGGCGTGGATTCTGACTTAATTATGCTGATTCGCACCATATTGGCTGCCTGCAAAGAAATTGCCTTTCGGGTCAGTCAGGCTACATTCTCTATGTATCCCAAAGAGGACAGAGCAGGGTACCAGAATGGTAAAATTCATTTGTTTAACCAGGCCAATCCTCCAATTGCTTTCTTGCCTGAGCGGGCCAGTGCTAAAGCCATGGCAAATGGTCAACGCAAGCCTGTAATTGCCGGTTCAGCTGCTCCCGTCAATGTATTTAATCAGTGTGTTTATTCTGTGGGAAGTCAGGTTTTATGATCGAGTTCAGGTGGGTGATTATTGCGCTATTGTGGTGTGCGCCGATGAGCGTGGCAGTGTCAGGAGAGACGTCACATGGCGGTCTTCACCAACAATTGCCTGAAGGCAAGCTGTTGGGTGACTGGCGGCATTTGAAATCGGATGTTAGTCCTTCAGAAAACTTTGATTTGCTGGACTGGAGTCTGACGTTACCTACCGACCTGAACAAAGATGGCAAGGCCGACATGATATACGAGCAACCCTTGAGCGAGGGCTTTACCCTTAACCCTTTGTTTTATACCGCTGCTGATGGTGGAATGGTCTTCGCCTGCCCGAATGAAGGAGCCAGGACCTCAAAAAACACCCGCTATCCCAGAACGGAATTAAGAGAAATGTTGCGTCGTGGCAATACCCGGATTAAAACTCAGGGGATCAGTAAAAACAATTGGGTATTTAGCTCTGCTCATGGCTCTGTACGCCGTGACGCCGCAGCGGTAGACGGGAGCCTGGAAGCGACGTTGGCAGTCAACCGGGTCTCTGTGAGTGGTGATCCCAAAAAAGTTGGACGGGTTATCATAGGACAAATTCACGCCACTGATGATGAACCCATTCGTCTGTACTATCGCAAATTACCTCACAATGATTTGGGAGCCGTGTATTTCGCACATGAGCTTAACGGGGGGGAAGACTTATGGGTTGAGATACTCGGGTCCCGATCCAGCGACTGGCGCGCTCCCGATGATGGCATCCGACTCAATGAAAAGTTTAGCTATAAAATCACTGTTCAGGACGAAGTGTTGTATGTGACCTTGATCCGGGAAGGAAAACAAAATATTCACAAATCTCTGGATATGAGGCAAAGCGGTTACGGCAGCAATAGTCAGTATATGTATTTTAAAGCCGGTGTTTACAATCAGAACAACAGCGGCGATGCCAGAGACTATGTACAGGCGACTTTTTATCATCTGAATAATATGCACGCAGGATACGGATACTGAACTGCAGTCTCCGAGCAAGACCGCAGTTATACATGCCAACCGTTGAGCACTATCTCTTTTTGCAAGGTCGTATCGGATTCTTGTCTTTCGCACCTTAAACTTTATCATCTCACAACTTTGCAATTACCAATATTAGAAAATTGGTAACTGTGTTGCTGTAATTTTGTAATATCTCATTTACTTATGTTGTAAATTAATTGTTATTTTTATTTGTGCAATGATGGTAAATTTT
Organism: Planctobacterium sp. R6; assembly: GCF_055755215.1. Lineage (NCBI taxonomy): Bacteria > Pseudomonadati > Pseudomonadota > Gammaproteobacteria > Alteromonadales > Alteromonadaceae > Planctobacterium > Planctobacterium sp. R6. The sequence goes on along the minus strand of NZ_JBVTQY010000007.1, from coordinate 109,735 downwards.
GTGAAAGTGTGTTTATATTTACCTATAGGTTAACAAAAACTCTGTTAATATTATTACCAATAATTGGGTTTTGTGTCTTTTATTGGTAATCAGGTCGGTAAAATCATGAAGTTGGAGATTCAAACCATCATGAAACGAAAAGTACTTACGCTCTGTACCATCGCAATGGCTCTCGCTGGTTGCGGTGGTGCATCAGATAATAATCCAAATACCCGAGGTTCGGTAACGTTGCAGGGAACTCCCACAACCGGGCAAACACTCACCGCTACTGTCAGTGACCCAGATGGCATTTCCGGTTCCGTGACTTATATTTGGTATGCCGATGGAGAACGCATTGAAGGTGCCAGCCAGAGTGCATTTTTGTTAACCGATGCGCAAATCGGTGCCGCTATTTCGGTCCAGGCTTTGTATACCGATGATGAAGGAATTAATGAATCACATATCAGCGGTGCTACATCGGGTGTGGCTGCAATACCCTTTGCGGGATTGGTCAGTGTCACAGGAGAGGCTGTCGTTGGTGGGCAGCTAAATGCCAGTTTGTCTGATGACAATGGAATAGAAAGCGCTACGGTAGCCTGGCAGTGGTATGCCGATGATGAAGCTATCGCCGATGCAGTTCAGTCTACCTTAGATTTACAGGAAGAGCAGTTTGGTACTCTCATCACGGTTTCAGCAAGTTATACCGATGATCGCGGTTTTGACGAAGCGATAGTTTCAGATCCTGTAGGACCGGTTTCAAGAGTGAACTCGCAAGGCGCTGTGACGATTTCCGGTACGCCAACAGTGGGGAATACGCTGAGTGCTGAAATTGATGATGCTGATGGTGCTTCTGGTGAAATCAGCTATCAATGGTACGCCGATGATGTGGCTATTGAAGGTGCTACTGAGTCTACTTATGTGGTTGAAGAGTCGTTGATCGGCAGCGTGATCACCGTATTGGTGAGCTACGTGGATGATAATGGGTTTACCGAAGAGAACCTGTCTGAACCCACCATTGAAGTGGCTAGTGTTGCCGTCGATGAAGCGGGCAGTATTGTTATTCAAGGCACTAAACCTTATCTTGCCGATGCGGTATTAACGGCAGTTATCACGGATAACAATGGTGTCGATAATGCCAATGTCAGCTATACCTGGATGGCCGACGGCGCAGTGATAGCAGGTGCTCAGGGGAATACACTGACTCCGATTAACCAGGCCGGCACTGTGATTTCGGTCAGTGCCAGCTACGTCGACAATGACGGTTTTAGTGATAGTGTCGAAGCGAATTTAGATTCGGTGATATACAGCCAGGTGGTAACCGATGCAGATGGTTTGTTGGCCGCTGTGAATGGCGGATTAGCAGATGGCAGTGTCGTTGGACTTAATACCAATGTTTACAGTGATTTGGATGAAATTTCACTGAGCAGTAGTGTGCAATTACGGGCTGTTGAAGAACAAATGCCGGTGATCTCCGGTGAACTCTGTATCCATGTTGCCGCAACGGCTGCTGGTAGCAGAATCAATGGCATTACCTTTACGGATATTGATACCAAAGCCGGTTCATTTTGTGAAACCGAAGAGCAGGCGGTAATTTATTCAGAGGCGGATAACTTTATGTTCAGCCAAAACACCTTATCCGGGGATCAGGCAGCGCTGAACGAAAGCACGCATCATTGGTTAATGCTGAAAGGTTCAGGTGCTGTTATTGAACGCAATACCTTTACCGGCAGAAACAACGCGGAAAAAGGCGCGGTGATAAAACTTGCATCGGCAGGATCTGATCACCTCATTCAGTACAATCTGTTCAGCAATAGCGACAACCCAAATTTTGATGATTCCAGTTTATTATTGCTAAATGTTGGCAGCACCACTGGCACTGATTCGGCTGAAAATAGCGGCTTTACTATTCGCTACAATCGCATTGATAACTTTGTTACTGGGCGTCGATTGATGCGGGTGCAAACGTCTGGCGCCACAATTCACGGCAATACAATTATTGATGCCAACGGCGGTATTTCGCTGGAAGATGGTGGATTCAACACCGTCACCGACAATATCATTATTCGTACCACCGATATCGCCGGCTCCGACGACCGCCCCAGTGGAGTGCTGATCACACCATTGGGTCACACAGTGGAAAACAATTACATCGCAGGGATTCGCTCCACCAATAAAGAAGCGGGTGGACTGGTGTTTACTCCAAATCCATTTTCCCAGGCTGACGGCGGTGTGCCAAATAGTGGCAACCAGGCTATTTTAGATGGCACCGGTGATTTAACTTTATCGGTGAAAAACAACACGGTTCTGAACTCGATTCAACCTATTGTTTTCAGTACTGAGATTGGCTCTAGAGCGCCGGTTGGCGACTGTGACGAACTGACAGCCGACAACAGCCCGGTGTTGTATTCATTGACCAAAAACTTTTTTGTCATCGATTTTGATGCCAATCTTATCGCCAATGGACTAAACAATGATCCTCTGGCACAAGGCTTGTTTTTGCCCTTCGATGCCAGCAGTAGTGACCACACTTTTGAATATGATTGCGATCTGATCAATCACGACCAGTCCTTTTTCTCCAACAACTTTGGTTTCAGTGATAGTTACGCCTCTGGCGATGTGGAAGATGAATACTGGGTGGACATTCGCAATATGAATGGCAATGGACAGTTTGACACCGACGGTGCGGTAGACCAGGACCCTGGTGCTAACGGCAAAGAAGCACCTGATTTGATAACCGCCTCCAATACCCTGACCGAAACCAACCCCGATGGCGCTCAGGCCATTGCAGGAGCGAAAGGCCTACACTATATCCAGGCGACAGAGGTTGGCGCAGGATCAACATGGGTGGCTCAGGATGATTAATCGTATGGCAGCAAACATCCTTATTAGACCTTTTAACAAACGACACGACGCCTTTGGCGCACTCGAATTGACCACGGAGAACCTGTAATGTCGTTGCAAACAGAATTTAAAACTTTTTCCACTAAACGTGCTTTTGCGTTGAATCCCGTTGCCAACTGGTTGCGCAAAGGTTTATTGGTTACGTTGGCGGGAGCCGCCACTTTTCCGGTATTGGCTCAGGAACAAACGAGCGAGCAGCAGGCAACGGATGTTGAAGTGATTGACGTGGTGGGGACCCGCAAGACCATTCAGGATCAGATTGCGATTAAACGCGAAGCCACCACAGTAGTCGATGGTTTGTCTGCCGAAGACATCGGTGACTTACCGGCATTGTCTATTGGTGAAGCACTGGAGTCCATTACCGGTGCGGCATCGCATCGTGAAAACGGCGGAGCCACCGAAATTACCATTCGCGGTCTGGGCCCTTTCTTAAGCGCAACCCACATCAATGGGCGGGAAGCGACCAATGGCAGTGGCGACCGTTCGGTAAATTTCTCGCAATTTCCTTCTGAGTTAGTGAAAAAAGTTGCGATATACAAAACCCAGGACGCTTCCATGATAGAAGGTGGTGTTGCTGGTGTGGTATCGCTTGAGACTTTGCGCCCTCTGGATTTTGGGAAGCAACGGGTCCAGGGTGAAGTAAAACTCAACTACAACCCTGACGAGAGCAACATTGAAAACTCCCTGCAAAGTGACCTGGGATACCGGGGCACGTTCAGTTACGTGGATCAGTTCGAATTAAACAATGGCCAGGCGATCGGTTTGTCGTTTGGTATTCAGCGTCAGGATATTAGTCAGCCTGAAGCGGAATATCGCAGTTCCAGTCCAACCGGGTCTTCGTTATGGGCCTGTCTCAACGACCCTTATAATACCAATGAGGGCTTCTATCGCAGTAGCGCTGGTGATTGTGAAGATCAGGTTAGTGGCAGTAGCAATCAGGGTTATGACACACAAATTGATCCGGAGACCGGCCGTGCTTTAAGCGATGGAACACCCTATGCCTGGACGGGAAGCAGCCGCAGTTATCGTCAGAATGAAACTTCTGATGAGCGCGACGCGTTATTTTTTGCGTTGCAATATCAGCCTTCCGATGCCTGGGAAATAAACCTTGATGCTCAATTTTCAGATCGTATTCAGGCTGAAGCGCGTCATGATTTGATCTGGTTACAAAAAAGAGCAACACCCGGGGTTACCGGTCCGACGCTGATCACCAATCAGGTGGGGGGTATTTTACACTGGGAAGGTGAGGAGCGATTCGAATCGGCGGGTGAACAGTTCTCTCGTGAAGAAAATTACCGCGGTGCTGGTATCAATATCGAGCATTTTGCAACCGACAAACTATCACTGATATTTGATTTATCTTATTCACAGACTAAGCGTGAAGAACTGCAAATATCTAACCGTGGCAGAACCGCTAATCGTCCATTCTTTACCTGGGACATGGGGGAATATATTCCGCACATCACGGTGACGGATTTTGATGTGACTGACATAGCAAACTTCACCGACAGCCTGCGTACCAGGATTGATAGGGAAAACGTTCGCGATAACGAAGTGATTGGCGCACGTCTGGACTTTAATTATGAGTTGGATGGCGGAGCCTTTACCAGTATTCAGGGTGGACTGCGATTATCTGAGCTGACATTTGTGCAATACGGTGGTAGTCAGGGCAATGGTTCACGTAATGAATTTAACCTGGACACGGGGCAGATTTCGGCACTCGAGGTATTGCAGAGTTGTCAGATAGAATTTCCGGAAAGTGATTTTCTGTCCAGCGTTTCAGACGGCGATCTCATTACCCATATTGATGGCGATGGCAATCTGGTTTCCAGTGGCACAGGTTCTTCCTGGGCAACGTACAACAATCAGTGTTTCTCAGAAGCTGTGGTTGCTTCAAATGGCGGCCAATTCTTATATCCCGGTGTTGAATATCAAAACTCCGGTACCAAAGATGTCACAGAAAAAACCACCGCGGCCTACCTGATGGCGAACTATGACACAGAAATGTGGAACAAAGTGGTTCGAGGCAACTTTGGTGTCAGACTGGTGGATACTGAGGTTACTTCTATAGGTTTCAGAAACAGTTTTGATGTGGTTTCAGATGAGTTTGGTGTATTGAGTCTGGTAACGGGTGATTCACTGGAGCGCATAGAAGGTGGCGGGGATTATTTTGAAGTGCTGCCCAGTTTTAACTTTGTGACGGATTATAGTGACACAGTATTGCTGCGTGCGGGAATTTATCGCGGTATGTCCAGAGCGGACCCAGGAGATCTGGGATACAGTCGCACCTTCCAGACGGACGATGACGTAGCCCCCACTACGCTGTCAGATCTGTTTGTGGGCGCCAATGGCTCTGGTAATCCCAATACACAGCCGCTGATGTCATGGAACTACGATTTGGCTGTGGAATATTATCCAAACGAAGACTCGATCTTTGCATTGAGTGTCTACTACAAGCAATTCCAGGGCGGTTTCCAGCAGCGTACAGAACTGGAATCCTTTATTGTGGATGGCCAGGAAGTGATCCTGCCTGTCACTAATTCCGTCACCAATGAAGATGAAAGTGATTTGTTTGGTATCGAAGCCTCTATTGCCTATCGTTGGGACAATGGGGTAGGGGTTAAATTTGGCTACAACTACGCCGATACTGACTTTGAGTTTGAAGACAGCAATTATGGCAATACTTTTATCACCGATGTGAATGGTAATAGCACGCAATTAACTGCTGGTATTGTGCCAGCGGGGTCTGTGCCAGGCTTCTCTGAGCACGTCTTCAGTGGGCAATTGTATTATCAGATTGGCGATCTGGATACGGCATTAATTTACAAGTATCGAAGCGAGTATTTTCAGCCTTACACCAGCAACGGAACACGTTTGCGTTATGTGGATGAAGTGGGCGTTTGGGAGGCAAGAGCTTCCTATAAAATCAATAAGAACATTCGCGTAAAGGTCGAAGCTATCAACCTGTTCAGTGCACCTAAATCTCAGGATTTTTATGTGCAGGATAACCTGGGTGAAGTAAACGACTACGGTCCTCGCTTGTTCGCGGGTATCAGCTTCAAATATTAATCGTTAACCTAAATAGCGCTCACCAGTACAGTGAGCGCTCTTCACTCTATCTCTCCTCTGGCCAGAACCGCCATCTTAGCTCTAAATTTAATTTAACCAATACACCTATATTAATACTGATTTATTTTGACTATTGCTGCGTTTTATTTTGAGTGAGATGTCTGCGAATAACGGCCAATCTTTAAATCGAAAGGTGCATGCCGGAGTGGGCAACGAAGCTCAGTTGGTTGCAGGCTGGTCGTGTCGAACAGGGGCACAGTGATACCCCTGAATTTATCATTCTTTATTCGCACGATGAACATCGGGCGTGTTGTGTCACTCCGGGGGATGTAAAGCTGAGTGCTTTGTACACCGCCAGGGGGGGGAGGCTTTTTCATTTTGTCCAGGAACGCTGAAACCATTGAGTTCAGCCGAGTTGTCTTCGAAATCAATGCAGTTGGTGTTCATCGCTATGAGAAAGGTGGATTTGTTCGAATCCGCATTACTGAGTTTGCGGAGGAGATAATTAATTACTATGGAAAAACGTCAAAAAAACTCACCAGGCTAATCTGCTGACGAATTGGGAACGGCCTGCCACTGTGAGCAGCGCTAAAACTAAACGCCAGTTCAGGCAGAATCTGGCGTTCTTATTAGGAGGGGCAGGCCAACGTTAGTTGGCTGGTAGTAGTTTTAACTGCGAAAAGCTAACACTTACATAGTCACCATTTTGTTTATCAACTTCCCAGTCCCCGGTACCGGCACACCCTGCATACCAGAACCCTGGTTGATCCTTAACGCTGCATTGATTGTAAGCTCCGGCTTTGAAGTAGTGCCAGTCACCCGCGTATCCCTGCGGGTGATCTCTGGTATCAGGTATGCCCAAGGCATCAATGTTGTTGGACAGATCTATCTGGTATTCCACGGGTTGATGGCCATCAGCTGTAAAGTTCAAATGCATTACATTGCCGGAAACATGGACCTCATAGCTAAAACTCTCTCCCAACGCTATACCAGTGTCACCGGGATCTTGTTGATTCTCCCAGGTAAAACCCCAAACAGGGTAGGCAACGTCGATACGATGGGGGTCCTGCTTGGGGAGGTTGCGCTCATAGGTCCAGAAAACTGAGCCGGTATTATGCTCAGGCCACTTTTTATAATAAATTTTTAGAGGCTCGTTACCCCAGCCAAAGCCCTGGTTTTGCTTGATTAAGTGGTTGTCTTTTCCGGCGTGGATCTGACCTATAACAACAGAGTACGCGGGGTATTTTTCGGGGTGTCTTGCATTGACCGCCACATGATTGACTTTCAGTGTGGCCTGCATAATACCGCCGGTAGCACCAAAAGATTCGTTATTTGGGTGTGCCTTGAGAGCGAAGTTATTCCCCGGAGCTTTGGTTTTAATTTTTTTGTTTGTCCCTCGCAGCATTTGTCTCAGCTCACTTCGGGTATTGGTGGAGGTGGCGGTGGTGGCTGCTTTATTCGGAGCCTGAAAGGTTAAATTACCTTGTTGATCGACAAAGAAATAGTCGCTGTGGCTATAGGCCTGAATCTCTGCAACATCAACCTCATCAACTTTGCCACTATTGTCGCCGTCCATAGGTAAAGTGATCTTCCAGTGGCTCAGATCGAATTGGTCAGCGGGAAGGGAAGTCGCCAGCGCTTCAGGTAAACCTGTTGTCGCCCACAAACTCAGAGAAAGTATTGTAGCCTGTCGTTTTAAAGCCATCGTTTAACTCCTGTTATCTTTAATCTTAACGGATATTTTCAGCATAGACACAATCCCGGGACAAATACTTCGGGTCCTAAATCTAACTAAATGTTAAACAATAGTTAACCAATAATCAATATTGGTAATAATTAAATGTTAACTAGATGTTGATTTTGGTTATCCTGTTGGTATATAAGTTTATTGGTATCTGTTAAATGGCAACCAGACAGGCACTCTCAAATTATATCCATTGCAGCGTTCTTGCTGTTACATGCTGACAGGTTAGGAGGAAGAAATGAAACCCGGAATATTGCTTTTTTTATTGTTGTTTTACAGTGTCACTGAAGCTGCAGCGTGGGCTGATACGATAAAAGTGAACAAGGTAGTAGGTGAAAAGGAAGAATTGATTCTATCTATTCTTGAGCTGGCACTGCGCAAGTCTGGTAATACGCTGAATTTAGCTCAGTTGGACACCGAGATTCCGGTGGGGCGGTTGGTGGAAGAAACCGATGCAGGCCTTATAGATCTGATGTGGGCGGGCTCTTCTAAAGTGCTCGATGACAAGCTTAACGCGGTACGTATCCCCTTGTTAAAGGGGCTTTTAGGCCACCGGATATTTATTATTCGTCAAGGTGATCAGGCTCGTTTCGACTCGGTGACCAGTTTATCCAGTCTTAGTCAGTTTACCGCGGGCATGGGGCACTTCTGGGGATCGACGCGGGTCTTGAAAGAAGCGGGGTTGAAGGTGGAAACCAGTGTTAAATATCAGAATCTATTCCACATGCTGGATGGCGGAAGATTTGATTATTTTCCTCGGGCGGCGCATGAACCCTGGTCTGAGGTTAAATCTCGCCCGGAACTGGGGTTGCAGGTGGAGAAAAATCTGTTACTGATTTATCCCTACGCCATGTATTTTTATCTGCGCAAAGACAGTGTTCAATTGCATGCAAGCATATTGAACGGGCTGGAGCAGGCCATCACCGACGGTAGCTTCGACAGCTTGTTTTTTGCCAACCCTATGATTAAATCCGCCGTCGAAGAAAGTCATTTTAGCCATCGTGTTGTAATGCGAATCGCCAATCCTGATATGCATCCCGACACACCTGTTGGTCGCCCTGAATTGTGGTTGGATATAGCAAAATTATAAATAATGCTATCTGCTTCTAAAAAAATATTGGTTGTCCAGGACGGGGATTCTCCCCTGTTCTGACAACGGATAACTGCTTCGGAATTTACCCGCAACTCGCCATCTCTGAACACCATCGCCACGGCTAACCCTGTTTCTCACTTCCCTTTTTAACGCCTTGAATTTTAATCAAAAAATCTTGGGTACACAGCCAGATTCCAGCCGTGGAGTCCGTTTTCTGAAAATCCTGAAATGGCGTTATTTCTTGTAAAAACACAATGAAAACATACCAATTTGTAAGTGCTTTTATGTTCTTGGTAAATGTTTATGGTAAGTTAAATGGTGAACCAAGGGGTTGACCAAAAGTGTTTTGTGTTGTAAAAAATATGTGAAGCTTTTGTAAAGGCCAATTGGTGATTTGCAAATGTTTCGTTAAACACACAACTAACTATGGAAACCAAGATGAGACCTAATCTATCCAAAATCACTCTGGCGGTGCTCTCTGTAACCGCGCTGAATACGCTAAACCCGGTATTGGCTCAGGAAGAAAGCACCGACGAAGCCGACAATGTCGAAGTTATTCAGGTATCTGGCATTCGGGGATCTCTGACCAACGCCTTGGCTGAAAAACGTTCAGCCTATAATCTCGTTGAAGTGATACAGGCTGTCGATATTGGTAAATTGCCGGATCAAAACCTGGCGGAAGTTTTGGAGAATGTGACGGGGATTCAGATTACCCGGGAAGCGGGGGTAGGAACCGGAGTACAAATTCGGGGCACCAATGCTAACAGAACTGAGATTAATGGGGTTTCCACAGTAGGTTCCGGTTCTGGCCGCAGTGGTATTAATTTCGAAGATGTGTCGGCGGCAATCATTTCCGCTGTTGAAGTCACAAAGGCCCCCGAGGCTAAAACCATCGAAGGGTCTGTGGGTGGTACTATAAATCTGCGAACCATTCGCCCGTTACAATTGGATGACACCCTGGCGTCAGTGCGTGTGCAGGCCGAAGACAGCAGTCTCTCTACCGATGGCATGACCCCGCGTATCTCAGGATCTTACGGTGACAACTGGGACCTGGACAATGGACGTTTTGGTATCGTATTGAGTGGCAGTTATACAGAACAGGACGTATCTGCTTTTCGTCCCAGAGTGGATCGTGACAATGTTGTGCTTGCTGACAGTGGCGTAGCGAGTGCTCAGGCCTTTGATTTTCTGCCTATTCAGTTTTTAAATCAGGACTATGACAACTACGAGTACGAGACTAAGAATTTTTCCGGTACGTTAGAATGGGAATTAGACAATAATCTCAAGTTTTATTTTGATGCGGTGATCAATGATCAAGAGCGCCGTGAAGAGAGCTCCAGAGTGCAGGCTTCGGGCGTAAGTGATTTGAGAAACGTCTCAGTGCCCAGTGCTTTTGAAACCGTGAACTTTGGCAGTCTGGATGGTGTTGAACTGGGGAGTATTCAGGCGGCATTGCAAGGGGTTATTCCTGTTGAGGAAGGCGGTGCGGATCCCAATCTGCGCTTTTCCAGTGATACCAATTCCCGTATCACCAAAAGTAAAATCTTCCGTTTAGGCGGTGACTGGAATGGCGATAACATTAGCGTCAGTGTGGAGGCATCAACGTCCAATTCAGATTCAACAACCCCCAGCATTAATACCACTTTAAATTTTATTAACCCCAATGCCGAAATAAACTCTTCCAATGAAAACGGAACGCCCTTTGCCTACGACCTCGATGGTGCACTGGCATTTGGTATCGCCTTTGATGAGGCAAATTCACCTACGGCAGCGCAACTACTTGACCCGGCAAACGTCGTTTTACGCGATGTCAGTGTGGGCCGTGATGTGGCCGAGAACGGTGAAGATGCGTTCAGAGTGGATGTTAATTACGCACTGGATTTCGAATATATCAGCTCTGTTGATTTTGGCTACCGTTTCAACAAATCTACCAGTTTGCGTGATCAGGTGCGCTCCAATCTGGGTTTGAGAAGTATGGCCGACAGTCCTTCTGGTGATTTGTTTGCAGAACTTCTCACTCCGGGCCCCACCAACTTTGGCGATGCCGATGGTCGGGATTTGTTTGTACGGGATTATTTGCTCATTAACCCGGAACTTGTTGCGTCTGACCCCGATGGCGTGCTGGCCACCCTCAATGCCGCGATTACCGCTCATGGTGGAAGCCGTCCTATTGATTCACCTACATCAGCTGTCAGTGGCTTTTTTGATATAGAAGAAGAAACTAATGCGCTGTTTGCTCAGGCAAACTTTGAAGCCGGTATTTTCAGAGGTAATGTGGGTTTGCGTTATGTTGAGACGGAGGTGAAATCCGTGGGTAACTCCATTACCCAGGATGCCAATGGCAATCAAATTGTGGAGCAGGTGACGTCTAAAGGTGACTACAGTTTTGTGTTACCCAGACTGAATATCGTGGCGAATGTTACGGATGATGTTTTGGTGCGCACTGGCTGGTCAAAAGATATTCGTCGTCCTGATTTTGACGATCTGTCTACTTCTGTAACCTTCAGTACCAGCCCTAACCCTCCGGTATCAATTGGAAATCCCGGGCTGGAGCCTGAAGAAGTTACTTCGTTTGATATTTCTGCTGAATGGTATTTTGCACCAGCCAGCGTGGTGAGCATTGGTTACTTCCACAAAACCCGTAGTGCATTGCACGTTATGCAGCAAACTGACCCTTACGAAGATCCCACCACAGGGTATCGCGATACCACAGGACCTGACTGTGAGCAGGGCGGTATCTTTAATCCAATCGCTGACATCAATGTGTTTGGCCCTAACGTAGGAGTTGGTGTTTGTGTTCCGACATCCACCACTATCAATGACTCAGGCGAAACCACACAAAAAGGTATCGAGGTGGCCGTTCAGTACGACTTGTCAGAATTTGAAAGTGAGTTGGGGTGGGCGTCAGGCTTTGGTGTTATTGCGAACTATACCAAGCAAGAATTCTCTGGTGGTGAGTCGTTTGATACAGGAACGAGTCGGGCAAATGCGGTATTCGCCGCCACTACCGGGGTTGAGGATATAGAAGTAACGGCATTGCAGTCACTTATTGATCTGTCTGAAAACGCCTATAACCTGACTGTTTACTATGAGAAATACGGGTTGTCAGCGCGGGCCAGATATACCTGGCGTGAGGCGTACCGCTCAATTGACTTCGGCAGTACCAGCAGTTTTCCATGGGGCTTTCCGGTGGTTCAGGATGATCGCGGCCAGTTAAATGCCAGTATCAGCTATGACGTTAATGAGAACCTTAACATCGGAGTGGAAGCGGTTAACCTGACCAAGTCTGACGTTGAACAATACTGCATAAATGAAGGGGCGCTGTTGTGTTATCAAGGCTTAACTGACCGACGCATTACCTTCGGTGCCAGCTATCGCTTTTAATCAACCGCTGTCAGCACTGTTAAAATAGCAAGCCCTGGGCTTGCTATTTTTTTGCCTGAAATGGGGGAACTGAAGAAACGGCGCCCATTACTCAGAGCGCCGCATGGACGAGGCTATTGAGATAAATGAGATATTGAATACAGGCCGCGGGTTTCGCTGGTTTTTCTGCGAATTTCTTCCAGCGCTTTTTTCTCGCTGGCATCAAATAACGCGTTAATAAGACGATTAAAATGATCGTGCATGGCCTTTCTGGCTGCGGATGAGTCGCGTTTAGCAATCGCTTCATAGATGGCGGTATGTTCTTTAAGTCGTTGTTCAATACCTTGCGAACAAACATCCTGATAAGCGGCAATAATTTGTGGCCGGGTGCGTCTCAACTCCCATAAATTTCTAACCGACAGTAACAACGCGCTATTGCGGGTGGCTTTGGAAATTATTTCGTGAAAACGCATATCGGCTTCTTCTGCCGTCTCCATGACTTTCATGTCTTCCAGTGCCTGCGCAAGGCGATTTAACTCTTCTTCTGATATTGTGGCTGCCGCCAGTGCAGCCGCTTCTGCCTCAACCAGGGCTCTGGCCTGGGTTAGTTCAAAAGCGCTGATCTCTTTTAATAGTTTGTCAGACTCATCCGCATCGGTAACAAACACGCCGGAGCCGGTTTTAACTTCTACCTTACCGCGCACTTCAAGAGCTATAATCGCCTCCCTAATGGTGGGGCGGCTGACGTCAAATGCTTCTGCTAACTCCCGTTCAGCGGGTAAGCGACTGCCAGCGGCGTATTCACCTTGCTCTATTAACGATTCGAGTTTATCAACCACTGTCCAGAAGCGACGACGACTTTTCATTTGAGAGATCTCTTTTCTTTATTGGTAATAATTAACCATTTAGCGACAATATTCACTTTGGCCACATAAAACCTGACATAGGGTAATTTTGTGGCAACAAAGAGCAGTTTAAATAATAGTCTAAAACTATAAATTGGTAATGCCTTTTTTACTAATTGGTAACATAGCTAGTTGTAACTGGCTTGTCAATTGCCATCGCGCATCAGTAACGTACCTGATTGTGACTTTTACCTCGTGCTGATGCTATGCAAACACCAGTGTACACAGTGTCCATAAAACAGCAGCGCCACCGGCAGCCATAGTCGCCGGAATGATTTGAGTTTTGACGTGGTCCATCAAATCACAACCGGTTGTCATCGCACTTAGAATCGTGGTATCGGAAATCGGTGAACATTGATCGCCATACACACTGCCATTTAACACAGTGGCAAAACATATCATCATAAAGATTTCCGGATGAGCCAGTCCCTGCGATTGCGCAATTGCCCAGGCCAGTGGCATCGCCAGCGGAAATGCGATCGCATACGTCCCCCAACTGGTACCGGTGGAAAAAGCGATCAGCATGGTCATACATTGCAATATCACCGGCAACGCCCAAAAGGGCAGTTGTTGACCTAACAAATCCACCAAAAACAGGCCGCCGCCAATTTCCTTGCTGATGCCGCCGATGGTAATGGCCAGCATTAGCACCACTGAGGCCACTACAACACCTTTCAGACCATTGCCAAAGCCATCCATGATTTGCCCCAGGGTCATGCCTTTGACCAGCGCCATTGCCAGGCACAGTGCCAGCGCCGCGCCAAACGCCCAGTGAATTTTAGGGGTACCTAAAAATACAAAGGTAAGAATCGCCACAGCCAGCAGCATCACTAAGGGTAAGATGAATTCCAGTGGTGAAGACCGGTAGCCTTGTGGCACCTGCGGTTGATGTAACTCTTTGGCGCTGATGGGCTTTGCTGATGGCGCATCTAACTCGCCGGTGGCCTGTGTGCGTTGCCATGCTTTTCTGAGCGGTTTTCCGGCCAACTGAAAATGGTTTAGGCTAACCAACAGGGTGCCGGTAATGGCCAACATGGCGTAAAAGCTAAAGGGAATGCTGCTAAAGAAAAAGCTGATGCGGTCGGCTTCGGTGGCCAGAAAGGTAACTCCGGGCACAAAAATCAGTGCCTGCACATAGGCAGGCCAGGCGTTAAAGGCGATGAGTGAGGCTATCGGTGATGCCGTGGAGTCTACGATGTAACTCATTTCTTCGTGGCTGACGTTGGCCTTATCAGCCATGGGCTTTACCGTAGTACCTACCAGCACGGTACTCATGGTGCCGCCCTGAAAAAACAAAACGCCCAGGCTCCAGGCGATGACTTTCGCAGAGCGGGGGCCTTTAACAAAATGTCGGGTCATGTATTCGGCAAAGGCTTGAGCTGCCCCGGTTTTAGACCAAATGCCTAACAAGCCACCTAATAACCACAAATACAAAATTAAGATACTGGCGGCATTGTCTGTTCCGACACTGGGGATCAGCACCTCTCCGGTTATATCAAATTTACCCAGGATAATGGCGCCCACCAGTATGCCACTAAGCAAGGCCGCCACCGGTTCGCGGGTCAACAGACACATGAGTATCGCTACCAGTGCAGGCAGTAACGACCAGAGACCCAGATGATAATCGGCTTTCAGTAGCAGTATTTTTTCCGGATCATCATCCTCATACACCCACTGAGATTGTAAGTCAGGAGCACCCTGCAGTTGGTTCAGTGCAGTTTGGTTTAACGGTGACAGTGAGCGGGCTATCGGTGCTTCAATCTGCACTTCTTTACCGCGTTCGACATATACTGTTTGCCCTTTGCTATTTTCATACAAATCGTAGCGGAGTTGTTGTTCTTTCCAGGTGGGCGGAACGGCGATAAAACAGTATATGGCAGCGACGAGTGATAACAGCAGCAACGCACCGGCGCTTTTATTGTTGAAGTTCCCCAGAGATATTCCCAATGTAGTCAGACCTTATTGTTATTTTTTAGTTGATCACTTCAGCCAGTTTGCCACTATACATAAATTCGCGGAAAAATCGCAAAATTCATACCCAACTTCAGAGCGTGTTACCCCAGGTGGTAAATTACAGGGCAACAGGTTCTGGCAAACAACCAGGAAGCATTATGAAAAAAACAGTGTTAGCCGTGTTGGCAGGCTTAGTAATTGGTCAGGCTTCGGCCCATGACCGATTTGAAAATGTTGAAATTAAAGCGGCGAAGTTATCTGAATCCGTCCACATGCTGTCCGGCGCTGGCGGCAACATTGGGGTATCTGCCGGAGACGATGGCGTACTGGTGATTGACGATCAGTTTGAAGAACTGGGACCGAAAATCCGCGATGCTATCAAATCTATTTCCGACAGCAAAATTCGGTATCTGATCAACACCCATTATCACGGCGATCACACCGGCAGCAATGCCTGGTTTAAGGATAACGAAGACGTTACCATTTTTGCCCACGACAATGTCAGAATGCGTCTGATTAGCGACGAAAAGGTGTCCGGAAGCGCATTACCGGTAGTGACCTATGAGCAAGGCGTTAAGTTTCACTTTAATGGCGATACCATTCACGTCAAACACGTTCCTGCCAGTCACACCGATGGCGACAGTTTTGTCTGGTTCGAAAAACAAAACATTATTCATGCCGGTGACATGTTGTTTAAAAACTGGTTTCCCTACATCGACCTTGATGGGGGCGGCACAGTGCAGGGATATATGAATACCTTACAGGCCATGATTGATGCCGCAGATGAAAATACGCAGATTATTCCCGGACACGGCGCACTGGCAAATCGTCAGGATCTGCAAAACTCTTTGCAAATGCTGCAGGTGACAGCAAAAGAAATCAAAGCCCGTAAAGACGCCGGAATGACTATGGATGAAGCCGTAGCAAAAGGGCTGGATAGCAAATGGGACAGCTGGTCCTGGAATTTTATCCCTACCGAGCGTTGGATTAAGACGCTGTATAAAGGGCAGTAATGGTGTGCGAAGGGAGCGCAAGCTCCCTTTTGTGCTTTTTTTAAAGTGCGCTACTTCTCAACGCTGGTCGGCTATGACTTTGACCCACTGTAAACCTCAGACATATCCTGGTTGCCAATCTTCAGGTTTTGTCTGCGCTATCAGCTTGTTTCGCGAAAGGGCCAGATGTGTATGGACTTTGAACACTGCAGCGACGGTTATTTAAGCAACACAAAGTGGGCCAATGTCATTCTGTTGATTTAACTAACGAGTGTCTTTTCCATTGTCTTTTTGCACATAAAGTTCGCCATCGTATAAGCCCTGAATGGTGAGCTTTTGTGAGGACAAGGCTTTGATGTAATCAATGTGATCCTGTTCGATTAATTGTCCTGGCACCAGTAACGGAATACCGGGCGGATAGGGGGTTACTAACCCGGCAGCGATGCGACCGACGCTGTCCTGCCAGGCGATAGATTCCCGCTGACTAAAAAAGGCGTCAGAAGGCAGGGTCACCAAATTAATGGGTGGGATTGCGGCCGGTAACACGCTTTTGCGTTTGCTTTTGTTTAGTGACACCGTGCCGGAGTCCAGCTTCTTCAGGGCGTTGTACAGGCGTACAATTTTAGAGCGCATGCCACCCAGGGTCAGCAATACCAAAATGGTGCTGTGGGTGAACTTCTCGATTTCCAGGCCCACTTCATTCATCAGGAAGCGATGAATCTCCTGATTAGAATAATCCAGTGCTGAAATATCCAGCAGGATTTTCAGTGGATCATGCCCAAGGTTATCTGTTTCAAAATGGGTGAACATCTTTTTAAAGTCGGCCGGATTCAGAATACGGATCCGTTTAAACTGACTGACCTGCTGCTTCAGTTGATTTACGTTGTCCAGCAATTCGTTGAGGATCTTAAAGCCTTCCATTTCTAGCTGTTTGCGACACACATCCAGCGAAGCAATGATCTGGTATTTCGGCGAGGTGCTGGTATGGATGCTATACACTTCTTTAAAGAAGTCTTTGTCAAAATCCGGGTCGTTGACGTGGATATAAGAGGCCTGTGAAAAGGCAGAAACCACTTTATGGGCAGAGTGAGTAACATAGTCTGCGCCGGCGGCAATCGCTGAATAGTGACGAAAATCCGGGTGGAACAGCGAATAGGCAAACCAGGCTTCGTCGATGAATACCTTTACTCCGCGCGCGTGGGCCATGTCTACCACTTGTTTAATGTCGGTTAAAATACCGTCGTACGTACAACCGGTCAGTACGATTAATTTGGCGTTGCTGTGTTGTTCCAGCATAGATTTAATCTGTGCCAGAGAAGGCGGGGCGAAGATACCGTATTCGGCATTTAACTTGCTGTCCAGGTACAAGGGCATGGCCCGGGCCTGGACGATGCCGTAGTGCACAGATTTGTGGCAATTGCGGTCCACGATCACCTCATCGCCTTCGCGCAACAGGGTTTGCAATATGATCTTGTTCGAGGTGGATGAGCCGTTAGTGACAAAATAGGAATGTCTGACGTGAAAGGTATTGGCCACGTTTTCCTGTGACTTGCCAATAGCGTGTGTGCTGTCAGATAAAGAGCCTAAGGAATCAACGCTGACCGATAAATCACTGACAAATACATTGCGACCAAAAAAGCGATAAAAATCGCTGATAAAGGGCGAATGTCGAAAACTGGCGCCGCCGCTGTGGCCGGGTGTGTGCCAGGAGTCATTGGCTTCCACCGCGTAATCCTTGTAGGCGGTCCAGAAGGGGGTTTCACTGCGGTCATCAAAGTCATTGATGATGTAACCCAATATCGACTCCGGATCGGTGATGATGTCGTTGCGATAGAAAAAGGCTTCGACACCGGAGGTCTGATCGATGATTTCAAGTCCTTTTATGGCATCGCCTAAAACATAGACAGGTAACTCTATACGAATAGCCTTGATTGCATCGATTACTGCAGAGTTGTTGGCAATTTTGCCTTGCTGATCGGGGGTTATCTCTTCCCAGTTTACGGTGGTGTCCCAACTAAAAATAACGGCCTGTATGTCACCATCGGTATTCACCAGCTGTAGTGCCTCGCTGACATTGCTGGCCTGCAACACGGTTAAGTCTATATCAGAACGATCAAAATGGTCGATAGAATCAGTGATACTGGTGTGAATTTGCTCCAGCAAATCCGGCGCGTCTTCGATAATCAGAATAGATAACTTTGGCAGCATAACGAGGTTGAGTTTTACCCTTAACGTATTTGCCGCCAGCATAAGTGTAATAGCCGAAACATGCAAAGTAAGAATCGGCTAATAATTGGGTATTATTGTGCTAATTCAGCTTATTCTGACCAAACCGCATATTCATTGCCTGCCGGATCGGTAAAATGAAAACGGCGTCCTCCGGGGAAAGCAAAAATTGCCTGAATAATCTGACCTTTGGCTTGTTCTACAGCGCTTTGTGTGGCCTCCAGATTGTTACTGTACAACACCAGCAAAGGGCTACCAGTAGCAGTGGAAACGGTCTGTTCTGCACTGAAAAAACCACCATCGATGCCTTGTGCGGTAAAACTGCTATAAGCTTCGCCATAATCAGTAAAGGCCCAGTCAAACACCTCAGTAAAAAAGGTTTTACTGGCCTGAATGTTGCGGGTGGGAATTTCGATATAATTAAGGTTATGATGGCGCGTCATGACACACTCCGTGTTTGGTCGATTGATGCCCTCAGTTTAGGTGAAAAAAAGATGCAAAGCTACAGATTGATTCCGGCCACACAACGACACATCGCTTGTGTTCGCAACTGGTTTGAAACTGAGCGGGCATTGCTGACCTGGGGAGGTCCCGGTTTAACGCTGACCACGGATGATGAGGCATTTGCACAGCAGATTAAACTCAATAGTCTGGCCAGTTTTGTTCTGCTTGATGGTGATGAAGTGGTGGCATTTGGTCAGTATTATGTGCGCCTGGGGCGTCATCATTTCGGACGGTTGGCGGTGTCACCTTTCAGACGTGGCCAGGGCATCGCCTATCACCTGCTTATGGCTCTCGCCGACCGTGCCGGTAAAACCCAACAGGCCAGGGGTTATTCGCTTTTTGTTTTTCCTTATAACAGAGTGGCCCTGCACACTTATCAGCGGTGTGGTTTTAAATGCCAGGCTTACCCGGAGGAAATCCCCGGCGGGTTATCTGATTGCCATTATATGGTGACTGAATGCGTGAGTTTTCCGCAACAGTCATAACCCTCTCTGCCCCCCTTCTTATTTTGCCTGTTCGCCCGAACACCCGAACGCACACATAGGGTGTTCGCCCACCTGTAAAATGAAAATAATTCAATAAAATCATTATCTTATGTTTTGGCCCTGTTTTTGCTTTGAAAGCGATGTATTGAATTTTTGCGGGCTGCTGGTGCGGCCTGAACCGTAAAACAGGACCATTAGTAATGTTAAGAGATACGTCCGGTCAGGACCGGGTAATAGCAAAGCGCTCCTCGCCATTTCGCAAATACGGGGCACCGGTGGGAATTGCTCTGGCGCTGGTGGCTGCAACGCTGACCGGCCTGAATAAATTCGACCAACTGTTTGCCTCAGATATGTCTGTCGATACCGAGCGGTTGCGTTTTGCACAGGTGGTGCGTGGCGATCTGATGCGCGATATTGCTGTTCAGGGGCGCGTTGTCGCGGCCAATAGCCCAACCCTGTATGCCAATTCCGGGGGCATTGTGACCTTATCGGTTAAAGCCGGTGATCAGGTTACCGCCGGGCAAACATTGGCCTTGGTGGACAGCCCGGAGTTAAAAAATCGCCTGGCGCAGGAGCTGGCAACATTGGAGCAGTTAAAACTGGAAGTGGGGCGACAAAATATTCAGATCAAAAGTGCTCAGCTAAATAACCAACAGGCGATAGAAGTGGCGGAAGTCAATTTGGATTCGGCTAACGTAGAAAAGCAACGGGCTGAGATCAGTGTGACTGATTCACTGATCAGTCAACGAGAGTATGAGGAAAAAGTCGCTGCGTTTAAAAGGGCCTCTTTGGTCCATAAGCACGCACAGCAAAACTACAACATTCAGGAAGAAAATCTCGCGCTGGAATTACAGGGGATGCAATCGCAACTGGCCAGGCAGCAGCATGTTGTGGATGAACTCAATCGTCAGATTGCGCAATTAACCCTTACCTCTCCAACCAATGGCGTGATTGGCAGTGTTTATGTGCGACAAAAAGACAATGTTGCAGTTAACACTGCGCTTATCACCGTCGTGGATTTAAGTGTGTTGGAGATCGAAGCCGCTATTCCGGAAAATTTTGCTGACGATTTAGGGGTAGGTTTGCAGGCTGAGATCAACGTCAATGGTAGTGTCCTGGCTGGCGAGCTGGTGGCCATTTCACCCGAAGTGAGTGAAGGCCAGGTGGAAGGCCGTATCCGTTTCAGTCAGCTATCAGAGCAACAGCTAAGACAAAATCAAAAAGTCAGCGCGCGTATCTTAATCGAAGCCAAAAGCAATGTGCTGAAGATCAAACGCGGCGAATTTCTCGAATCCGGGGGAGCGCGGTTTGCTTACCGGGTCAATGGTGATAATGCCTATCGACAACCTGTGGTGTTTGGTTCCCGCAGTATCACCGAGGTAGAGATACTGTCGGGGTTAGCAGAAGGTGACACCGTCATCATTTCCAATACCGCTCAGTTTCGCGAGCAAAGCCAACTGTATTTGAATAACTAAGCGTCATTAAGTTAAGAGGAAAGCATCATGTTAAAAATGGAAAACGTCAGCAAAATTTATCGCACCGAGCTGATTGAAACACACGCCTTGCGTAAAGTGGACTTACATATCAAAGCCGGCGAATTTGTGGCGATTACAGGGCCTTCGGGCTCAGGTAAAACAACGTTTCTCAATCTTGCCGGGTTACTGGAAACCTTTGAAGAAGGCGATTATTACCTGGATGGCGAAAACGTCCGTGGTATGAATGATAATCAGCTTTCTGACCTTAGAAATGAAAAGATCGGGTTTATCTTTCAGAGCTTTAATCTGTTGGCCGATTTGCCTTTGTATCAAAACATCGAGGTACCTTTGCGTTATCGCGGTTTGTCTCAGGCTGACCGCAAGCAAAGAGTGGAGCAGGCACTGGAAACCGTGGGGCTGGCTTCCCGGGCAAAGCACCTGCCAACACAGTTATCCGGCGGTCAGCAGCAAAGAGTGGCCATTGCGCGAGCGATTGCAGGTGAGCCGAAGTTTTTGTTGGCGGATGAACCAACCGGAAACCTGGATTCACTGATGGCGCAACAGGTGATGGAGTTGCTGGAGAAAATTAATCAAAGCGGCACCACCATTATCATGGTTACTCACGATGACAAACTGGCCCGCAGGGCTCATCGCAATATTCAAATCTTTGATGGTCAGGTCAGTGATCTGGAATATAGCGTTGCAGATGACATTGTAAAACGAGCTTAGGAGAGCATGATGTTCAGATATAACCTGTCACTGGCGCTGGCAAGTTTGCAGCAGCGACCTGGGCTAACCTTTTTAGTGATCCTAACCCTGGCAACCGGATTGGGTTTATATACCACAGTACAAACGATGGCGTTTTACAATAGCAGTGTGCCGGTTGCCCACAAAAGTGAGAACCTGTTTCTGATTCAGATGGATAGCCGCGAGGCCTCAGCCGAGCCCATCACCGAGCAAGTTAGTATGGTGGATACCACCTACAAAGATGCCATGAACCTGCAGCAATGGCAGATTCCGGGAGTCACAACCTCGCTCAACTGGAATACCAATGGCGTTATCAATGTGCTGGACAACAATGTACCGGCAATTCGTTCCGAAATATTGGCCACCAATAGCCATTTCTTCAGCATGTTTGAAACCCCATTTATTTATGGTAGCGGTTGGGGAAGCGAGGAGGATAGCAGTGGAGCCGGTGTTATCGTGATTAGCCGCGCCATGAATGATCGTTTATTTGGTGGTGAAAACAGTGTGGGTCAGCTGCTCAGGATAGATACCCTGAATCTGAAAGTTATTGGCGTCATGGCGGACTGGACCATTACCCGACGCTTTTATGATCGCAGTTTTGCGCCGGGCTATTTACACGAGTTTTTTGTGCCATATCGCTTTGCTCTGAACAATGATTTACCGCGTAACGCCAGATTCAACTGCTGGTCTGTCGAAACCCAGGATAATCCTCAGTTTCGCACAGAAAACCTACAGCGATTGTTAAATTCTGAGTGTTCATGGATCAGTTTTTGGGCCGAAATCCCGGATCAACAGTTAGCCACCTACCAAACGCAATTAGGCAATTACATAGAGTCGCAAAAAGCCCTGGGCCGCTTTCCCAGAGAGCCGCAAATGTATGTCACTCATTTGCAGGACCAGGTGAATTACTATGGTAATCGCAACGGTTACATCAATACCTTCAAAATGATTTCCCGTTTGTTTTTTGCTGTGTGCCTGCTGAATGCAGTGAGCATCTTACTGGCAAAGTTTATTCGTCAAAGCCGGGAAGTAAGTTTGCGCCGGGCGTTAGGGGCACGTAAAACCACCATTATTTATCAATATGTTCTGGAAGTGGTTCTGATCGGATTTATGGGCGGCTTGCTGGGAATACTGGTGTCCAAAATTGGCCTTTGGGGCATGCTTAATATTCGTCTTTATGCGGTGGACTATACCGTCACGGCACAAAGTATTGCCCATCAATACCAGCTTAACTGGCTACTGATCGGCGAGGCGTTTCTCACCAGTATTTTGTGTGCTCTGTTGGTAAGTTTGTACCCTATCTGGCGCGTCTGCAATATTTCGCCTGCCACTCAATTAAAAGCAGAATAAGGAGTTACCACGTGGAAATTAAATCAATTCTCCTGAGTCTGAAGCAAAACAAGTTTATGGCTTCGATCATGGTGTTACAAATCGCGTTTACCATGGCGGTATTGAGCCTGTCGGTGTTGTTAGCCGCAGCCACGCTGAAAGAATGGAATTTACCTTCCGGTATTCCGCATGATGACATCATTCGGGTAACACCGCGATTTTACGATCCCAACATGAATGTTGCCGCAGCGGTACAGCATGATCTGCAAAGGTTGCAGGCTATAGATGGCGTGCAGGCGGTGTCGCCAACGGATCAGGTACCCTTTGCGGCCGAGGTTGTGCGCGATGTGTACCTGTCAGTGGAAGAAGAGGCACAGTCCTATAAAACCAACATCTTCAGTGCCGATGAGCAACTGCTGAAAGTGCTGGATCTGACTCTGATAGCCGGGCGGGCTTTTACCTTTGCTGATGTGATTACTGACCCGGATGCAAAAAACAGTGAAGTGATGATCAGCCAATCAATGGCAAAAGCCCTGTTTGACAATGGCAATGCGCTGGATAAAACAGTGTGGCTCAACAAGGGCAGTGATCCGGTTAAAATTGTGGGCATATACAGCGATTTTATGAACGGTGAAACACTCAATTATTTTGGGAAATCCTATCAGACCATGATCTTGCCGCGTTCATCCTGGCAATTTGCGGCTGAGCCTCACTATTTATTGCGCATGACACCCGGTCTGGCAGTGCAAAAACTGGAAGATATCGCCACCGTTTTCTATCAGGATCAGGGGCGCTATCTGGCGGTTTACGAGCGTTTATCGCGCATTCAAAAACGCATGTACGACGGCCGTGGCAGCCGGGCGTTAACCTTTTTAGTGATTAGCCTGGTACTGGTGCTGATAACCTCATTTGGCATTGCCGGCTTTACTTCATTTCAGGTTAATCAACGGCGTAAACAAATTGGTATTCGGCGTGCGCTGGGCGGTAGAAAAAGCGACATTATGGCCTACTTCCTGACAGAAAATAGTATCATTACCTTCGCCGGGTTGTTGCTGGGTACGGTGGTTACCTTGTTTTTTAGCTTTGAGTTGTCCACCATGGAACAGCAAAATATCTTAGATTTAGTATTGCTGATGGTTATTGCCCTGTTGCTGTGGTTCATCAACGTGGTGGCCGTATGGCTCCCCGGGCGTCGGGCAGTCAAAGTGCCACCGGCTATTGTTACCCGGGGCAGTTAACACACGCTGTCAAAGGCCGTCAGATGCGAACGGCCTTTTATTATAATGATAAACACCATATAGGGAGTCTGAATGAAAGCCAGGGTTTTAGTCATAGACGACAACGCGGATGTTGCTAAGGCTATCGGGGTGCTGCTGCACCTGAATGACATAGATACCCATCATGCTGCTACAGCAAAAGCGGGTTTAGAAGCGCTGAACTCATCACCGTTTGACCTGGTGATCCAGGATATGAATTTCAGTAAAAATCATACCTCCGGCGAAGAGGGCATTCAGTTATTTCAGCAGATTCGCGACAATTTTGCGGACATTCCTATTATTCTTATCACCGCATGGACCAGTCTGGAAACGGCGGTGCAATTGGTTAAATCTGGGGCCAGTGACTATCTGAGCAAACCCTGGGATGACGACAAATTGTTAGTCACCATCAATAATTTACTGGAGTTGGCGCAACTGCAACAGGCCCACAGACAGCACACCCTTGAACGTATCCGTCAACGGGATAGCCTGTCTGAGCAATTTGACTTGTGTGGCATTCGCTATCAAAGCGACGCGATGGCGCAACTATTGCGCATGACCACACAGGTGGCAAATTCCGATGTGGCGGTACTGATCACCGGACCAAATGGCGCCGGAAAAGAAAAAATTGCAGAAGTGTTGCAGGCTAATTCGCCCTGCAAAGACGGGCCTTTTATCAAGGTTAATGTTGGCGCATTAACACCGGAATTAATGGCGGCGGAGTTATTTGGTGCTGAAGCCGGTGCATATACCGGGATCACGCAGCGGCGTCAGGGGCGGTTTGAGTTAGCGCACGGTGGCACCCTATTTTTGGATGAGATTGGCAATTTGTCGATGGATGGACAAATCAAATTATTGCGGGTGTTAGAAACCGGTGAGTTTCAGCGCATTGGTGGCAATGAGGACATAAAGGTTAAGGTGCGTATTATCAGCGCCACCAACAGTGATCTGTCGGCCGCCATTGCCACCGGTACATTTCGCGAAGATCTTTATTATCGACTGAATGTTATTGAGCTAAATCTGCCGCCGCTACACAAACGCAAGGCCGACATACTGCCGTTGGCAGAACTGTTTCTGGCGAACAAAGCCACCTTGTCTGAAGAGGCTGTCATGGCGTTAAAGCAATATCACTGGCCCGGCAATGTCAGGGAAGTGAAAAACGTGATGCAAAGAGCGGCCTTGTTGTGTCAAAACCAGTTGATCAAGGTGTCAGATCTTGGTCTGGAGTTGCAGCAACCCTTGAAAATAGATGCCAGCAAAGATGACGAAATCAATGCCAATGACATTCGGCGCGCTATTGAGGAAGCCGGTGGGGTGATTTCAGATGCCGCCCGATTATTAGGGCTTGGCCGATCGGCCTTGTACCGGCGAATGAAAAAATTTGGCATTGATGAAAACTAAGCGCTTATGAAAAAATCCCTCTACAGACACTTATTGCTGCCGCTTGCTTTGTT
Source organism: Planctobacterium sp. R6 (assembly GCF_055755215.1). Lineage (NCBI taxonomy): Bacteria > Pseudomonadati > Pseudomonadota > Gammaproteobacteria > Alteromonadales > Alteromonadaceae > Planctobacterium > Planctobacterium sp. R6. The sequence continues at coordinate 84,260 of NZ_JBVTQY010000007.1, read as the reverse complement.
GTTCACGCTGTTTTTCGCCGGCACTGTCTACATTTCAGAGTACCTTGCGGAGCCGGTGTTGTGGACCCTTGCACTGACCCTTGTTGTGACACTTACAATGGCGATTTTATTGCAACAATTATTGCGTCCGCTGACCGATGTATTACAGGCCATTAATGATGGTGTCAGTGCTTTTCAGGAGGATGACTTTAGCCTGAGCATTCACAAAAATGGCTATCGGGAAGTGGAAGATATTGTCAGTCTCTATAACCAGGTGGCTGGTATTTTGCGGGCCGAACGAATGAACATATTTCAGCGGGAATTGCTGCTGGACACCTTGATTCAATCAACACCGGTAGCGATGTTACTGACGGATAATCGGCAGCGAGTGGTGTACAGCAATCACGCTGCAAAACAGCTGTTGAATGCCAATAAATCACCGGAAGGCTTTGCCATTAGCCAATTGATCGCATTATTGCCGGAAGCGCTACAGCAAGCCACTCATAGCCTTCAGGATGGCCTGGTGACTTACAAAGTAGACGATCAAACCATGGTATTTAACGTTAACTTTCAACAGTTTATGCTCAACGGTCAAAATCACAGTTTGTACCTGTACAAAAATTTGAGTCAGGAAATGGGCCGCAAAGAAACTGAATTGTGGAAAACCGTGATCCGCATGATTAGTCATGAACTCAATAATTCTTTGGCCCCCATTGCTTCTTTGACCAGTTCTGCGCGGCGTATTCTGGCGCAACCTGAACATCTGCATATGCTGAATGACGTGTTGGAAACCATTGAGCGGCGCAGCCAACATCTGAGTGCGTTTATCAAGCAATATGCTCAGTTCGCAAAAATGCCTCCGCCTCACAAAGAACGGGTGCAGTTAAAGCCGTTTTTTGAACATCTAAAGACGCTGCTGTCTGTGCACTGTGAGCTGGACATCACTGTCGAAGCAGCACACTTCGATGTGTCGCAAATTGAGCAGGTGCTAATTAACCTGGTGAAAAATGCCAGAGAATCAGGCTCTGAAGAGCAGGACATTGGGTTTCGGTTGACGCAACAGGCAAATAAGCTGACGTTTCTGGTGTTTGACCGGGGGGCGGGATTGTCACCAGAAGAACTACAACAGGCACTGCTGCCTTTTTACACGACGAAGGAACAAGGCTCAGGCATAGGTCTGGCGTTGTGTAACGAAATTGTAGCCGCCCACGGCGGAAAACTGCGTTTGTACAATCGTGAGCATGGCGGATTGTGTGTGAGTTTTGAGTTCGCTATCAGCTCAACCTGAAAGGATTGAGCTTAACAGGTTTGTTATTCGGCACTTCCAGGTAACCGGGCAAGGTAGTCCTCTTGCCAAACTTGCGCCATTTTAGCCTGGTCTATATTACCGCCGGATAATATAACCAGACAGGTTTGGGGATTGCTGAACCGGCCTTTGCGTAGCCAGTTCATCACGGCTTGCATGGTCATTGCGCTGGTGGGTTCTACATGCAGTTTGAGTAAGTGCTGTAACCATTGTGTCCAGTACGCGATTTGCGACTCGGCAATTTCGTAGAAGTCATCACATTGCTGCAAAATCGGGAAGGTATGGCTACCCACAGCAGGTGTCGCAGCGCCATCAGCAAGGGTATCGGGTGGCCCCGGTAAGGTCTCGATTTTACCACTGCGTAAAGAACATGCGGCATCGTTGGCGTTCAATGGTTCGGCACCAATCACCTGAATCCTGTCGTCAATGCCTTTGGCGGCCAGCAAGGTGCCTGACAACAATCCGCCACCACCACAGGGGGCAAAAACCGCATCAACCTGAGCATTGATCTGCTGCAAAGCTTCATAGCAGGCCGTGCCCTGGCCGGCAATCACATCCGGATGATTAAAGGGCGGGATCCACAGGGTGCCGTGTTGTTGGGCAGCCTCCTGTACCGCCTGATCCGCATCTGTACGACTGGCAAATTTGTGTAACCTGGCACCATAGGCCTCAGTGGCTGCGGCCTTTACTTTAGAGACGGAGGCAATGGTGAAAATGCTGGCGGGTATGTTAAACGTAGCCGCGGCATAGGCGATAGCCTGAGCGTGGTTGCCAGAGCTATTGGCCACTATCTGCTGCGGTAATTCGTTGTTTTCACTGAGTTTCGCCAGTACATTGGTGGCCCCACGAAACTTAAAAGCCCCGGTCTTTTGCAGACATTCTGCTTTGAATAAGATCCGATGACCCAGCCATTGATTCAGTAATGTCGACTCAACAACCGGTGTCTGGTGTACTTTGTGTTTAATGCGCTGATAGGCAGTGATGATCGCCTGATGATCCAACACAGAATGTTTCCCTTAATTTGCTGAATATAATTGCGAAAACTTATCATATAACCCAGGCAACGCTGAACATAATTTACGGTGTATTCACATTGTGAAACAGCTTGCCTTAATGCTGCCACAATTGATCATCATATGATGTTGGTAACTGCAGGTAATAAACGTTAATATGCGGTTTAACTATATAGAGTATAATGCTCCATCTAATTTAGTAGTCAAAGCCACTATACAGGCTTGTCGAGAGAAGGTATGTCGACAGATAAATTTGATAATGTGCCCAGAATTGTTCTGGAAAAAGAAGACAGGGATTCTTTTCAGCGAACCCGTGCTGCGCAGAAGACGAAACCAGAACCAGAAACTCCTCAGGATAATCCACCACCGGCTAAATCATCAGGTGGACTGGTAGTGTTCGTTTTATTGTTAGCGTTGGGCGGTTATGGTGGCAGTTACTGGCTTTACACCTTGCAGCAAAAAACGGCGAACCAGCTGGACAACGCCAGTGAACGTATCTTCGAATTGGAACGTAAAATCTCTGCTACAGGCGAAGAGCTGGATCAGTCTGCCGTTGCCTTACGGGTTCAGGTGAACGATTTAAAAGATAAAACCGACGTGTTGTGGCAGGAAATGGATAAGTTGTGGGCCTCGGCGTGGCGACGAAACCAGACGGAAATCAAAGAGCTACAAACTCAGACCAATAACGAGTTTAAGAACCAAAAAGCCAGTTTAACGGCGTTGCGTTCGGATGTTTCTGATTCCAATACCACCATGGCGGTAATTCAGGAACAGGTAAATCAGCAATTGAATCGCGCCAAAGAAATCAACAGCTCTTTGGAGTCCGTGGTGAAACAGCGCGCTGCGTCAGAGCAACAGATCCGCGATATGGGCGATCAGGTTGCCACGGTTGCCTTGCGCATTGAAGCCTTAATTGAACGCATTGATGCGCTGGAGTCTTTGAAACAGGAAGTGTCTGACATCAAAAGCCAGAACGTAGCCAAACCGGCTATCGTGCAACAACCCTCTGCGGGTAACACGCAGGCAGGGCAGTAATCGGCAATTATACCGGATGAGCCTGGCCTCATCCGGATTGTACTCGTCTCAATTCGCTTATCTTACTGAAACCAAATTATGCATTTCACTGTGCTGCTCGTGATCAAGGTGATGGAAATTGCGGCAGCGTTGTTTTAGCTCCTGAATAAATGCGCGGCGGTTGCGCGGTGAAATAAATGTATAAGAGCCACCGTGAAAGATCTTAATACGCGAAAATGACAACGTGGGGGCCACAAACCAGTTGTAGCTTTTTTTGGCCAATTGCACGTCGGAATAATAGATGGTTTTGTACAGTAATTTGCCACATTTAATTTCCAGCCTGTCCTGGTGTAACGTGTATTCACACGGCCAGGCAGAAAAGCGAATGATCACAAACATAAGCACACTAATTGCTGATGCGGTAAAGATATCAGCAGGTTGCAGGCTAAAACCCTGATTTTGTAGCATCGGCCAGGCAAGCAACGCGCCAGGCACGGATAAAGTCACTGCAGTGAAGAACCACCAATCCACTTTGGAACGCCACTTTGACACTGAATAGTTTACTGTTTTCATAATGCCCTCTACCAATAAAACATATACACCGCCCAATAAATATACCCTGATTACCCGGTGTTTGCTGTTGGTCAGAGGTGATCACTGACAGCTGTTATGTGTTAAAATCCCGCCGGTATCGATTCTTTAATTGCGAAAGTTGGCTATGAAAACTCCCATTAACCGCCCCATTGATCCTTGTCAGGCAGTGTGCCGATTTGACGATGATGACATTTGTTTGGGGTGCTTTCGCAAAAGAGAGGAGGTCAATAATTGGCGTTTTTTAAGCAATGAAGAAAAAGCCAAAATTGTAGAAATAGTCAAACCCAAAATTGCACAAAGGCTGGAGGATGAAAGGCGTGCAGGGCGCTTGCCGGCATCGCAACGATTCCGTTATTAGTCTTATTGTGTGTGATTTGAGCCATTAGACGGTTGCTTTTATATTCTCTGGGTGAGAATTTGAACCATTACACAAATCTGAGTACACAGCTTGTACCTGAATAGCTAGTCAGCATATCTGAATAGGTGCAAAGGCTGATTCAAATGGTTTCAATCCAGCTTTTTATAGCCAATCTCTTACAAACTAAAAGGGGATCCACACACCCTATCTTCAATCAGGGATGACAAATTTTGGGGTTTAAATTTAACCGGCTGTTCAATCGATTATACCAGGACACCCATCTGAAGGTTTTTGAGTATTCGTAGAGGCAGCCATTATCGTCACCTAATTCCGATTTAAACATGACACCCATTGTAAAAGAGCTGCAGGGGTTAACGGGAACAGCCATAAAACGCTGTTCTTTGCATATTGTGTGTCCATGTAACATATGGTGGGTGTCCACGTAACTTATGGTGGGTGTCCACGTAACCAGGGCTACAAAAAAGGGCTGCCAATGGCAGCCCCTTGTGTTTATTTTTAACGCTCTGAATTATCTCAGAGTACGGTCAAAGAAGTTGGTGATGGTGTTGGATTTTGCAACCAAGACACCTATCTTAAAGTTCTATTAATGGTATTCCACAGGTCATTACAGTAGGTAAGTTACACACAGCAATTAAATCGACCTAAAAAGTGTCATGGCTACCATGTACTTTTGCGTACAATGCTACAAGCATCATCAATTCCTTGCGGGCAATAGTAAAGCTTTCTTCTGTTTTTATGAATATCAGGTATTTTAACTGAAAATTGACGTTCTATGGTTGATATTGGAATGCTCTCTGCGCCACTTTGACGCCATGCCTCATCGCAATAATAAAGATATATATTATCAGCGAGTTTCGTGCTGTTGTGAGGTAATTTACACCCTGCATATCTCAAGTTATCGCTTAGCCCTTTCTCACCTTTTTCACCCGATTGAGTGTATTGTAGGTGACCATAGCAAAACCAGAAGTTGGCTTCATTTTCTTTACAAACTGCTACTTTTTCATAACGGCACGTCATACCATCTACGTCTGAAAAATCTTTACACACTTTCTTTTCTGTCGCTTTTGAATTATTGGCTGGGGAATGTTTGTAACTGTCAGTTGCATTGTCACCAACGCTCTCCGTGACACTGTACGTAGGAGTTCCTAAAACAATTGTTGTATTTTTAGGAACTTGTTGATTTTCATTATTGCTCTGAGGGAGTGTGTCGTTATTTCGCTCTGTTGTTGCGTTTGCCGATAACTTGGGGTCTGAATTGACGGAGTTTATTGAGGTATTTTGGGGTTGTTGAGTGTCCTGATATTGAAGTTTTATAAGTTCAGCTTTTTTGATTGCATTTTGTTGAGCTAAGGTATTGTTAGTTTCTTGCATTGTAGAATTAACTATTGCCAAACTTTGAATCACAATATCGCCAAGCCCAACGGACTCTTTTTTTACATTTCTATTTATCTTTTCTTGCTCGATTTCTGACTGTAGTTTGGCTCTTTCTTCCTCTATGTTTTCATTGTTTGGTATATATGTAGCTCTATGGGCCCAATCTTCTCTAGAAGCTGTTGAGCCACATCCTGCCAGATAAATGCTGATGATAATGATTATTAATAATTTCATTTCTAAATGCCATCTAAAACAATCGGTTTTTGTACCCGACCATTTTCAATATAGGAAATCTGTAATCGACCATTGCCCTTACTTTCGTGGTATGTAATTTGAAAACTGCTCTCATTGGGCGTAGACAAATAATATACATTGCTTACAGATGAACTCATTTCACAATACAAAGTCGGTTGTTTAAAGTCTTCGTCAATGAGTTTTAATCCTTTTCTAAAGGATGAACAATAATCCGAGTTAACTTCTTTATGTGATATCAACTTTTCAACATTAAGGTTGTAACCGGTCGCAAGAAACGCTGCACCATGGTTTGTAAGGAGCTTCTTGATCATTTCGTATGCTGCAAGCTTATCATTCTCTGAGAGTGAAATTGAATCGTCTACTCCAGACAAGTACAACAGCTGTTTGATGGCATCAATAGATAAGGATTCAGGAGCCTTCTTCGTCCTGATTCCCCACATGTTATTTTTAAACATGTACACTCTCTCTATCTTGAAAGGAGAAAAACCTATCAATATTTTCGAGGAGTTTGGGGTCGCGAACGTTTCTAATAATCCTTGATTACGATAATAGCTTACAGCTTTTTTAGTGATTACACTTTCTGTACTGTGGTCTTTTTCAGCAGGTAAAGCAGAGCTTGCAAAAGATAAAGAAATGAAAAATGCAAAAAGGGGTAATTCTTTCATTAAAATCCCTATAAGTTGAAGGTTCGTTGAATAACGTAAGTCGAATATTAGTGCTTCGAACAATCATGTCAAATTATCAGTTTAACAAGCATAAATGTAATGCAACATGAACCGCTCGGCTGAAACGATTATTACCAATGTCTAATTTACATCTTGGTGACCAGTTGATTTGGTGAATTATAAATTCAACTTGAGTGACCATTTATGTCCACATAATTCCGGCTACAAAAAAGGGCTGCGCGTTGCAACCCTTTGTGTGCTTTGAAAAAGTAAAATCTATTTGAGGTTACGATCAAAGAAATTAGTAATGGTATTGTAAAGGTGTATACCGGTTTGCTTACCGCGAATGCTGTGTTTCTTGCCGGGATAATCCATCACTTCAAAGGGAACGGCTAAATCCTGCAGGTGCTTGTACAGCATGGTGGAATGGGTAAACAGTACATTATCGTCAGCCATGCCGTGATAGATCAGCAAATCGCCTTTCAGGTTTTCAGCATAGGGAAATACTGACGATTTGGTGTAAGCATCCGGATTGCTGGTGGGGTTACCCATATAACGCTCAGTGTAATGCGTATCGTATAAACGCCAGTCGGTTACCGGGGCACCGGATACACCAGCCGCAAAATAGTCGGCTGCTTTAAACATGCTCATCAGGGTCATGTAGCCACCATAGCTATGGCCATATACGCCGATTTTCTCTTTATCTACATAGGGCAGGGTATGCAGGAACTTCACACCAGCTACCTGGTCCTGAACTTCAATTTCGCCCATGCGTTCGTGTATGGGATCTTCAAAGGCTTTGCCACGGTAATTTGAGCCGCGATTATCCACGCTGAATACCACGTAACCTTTATCCACCCAATGCTGCATCAGCAGACCGCGGTTGCCACCCCACCGATTTTGTACCACCTGGGCGATTGGTCCACCGTAAAGATAAACGATGGCCGGGTGCTTGCCGGTAATCTGTTTGGGTGTCCACATTCTGTAGTGCAGCGTGACACCATCCTGGGTTTTCAGGGTACCAAATTCAGGTTTAACCCATTGTTCCTGATAGGCGGCTAACGGGTGGTTTTCATCCACAGCATTTTCCGTCAACCAGGTGAGCTGTTCGCCACTGGCTTTGTGTAAACTAACCTGTGGCGGAGTGTTGATGCTGGAAAAGTCATCCACATAAATGCTGGCGTCTTTGGAAAAAGCAATGGAGTGGAAACCAGCACGCTGGCTGACTTTACTGATATCCCCACCTTTTAATGAGACGCTGTAAAGGTGACGTTCTACCGGTGTGTCTTTGCGTCCTGTAAAATAGATTACCCCCGCTTTTTCATCGATGGCGGCTACTTCGTCCACCACCCAGTCACCCTGTGTAAGTTGTGCCAACTGTTTGCCGGTATTGTCCATCAGGTACAGGTGTTTAAAACCATCCTTTTCTGAGGCCCAGACAAAGGCGTCCTGCTTTTTCAGAAAGTAAAGGTCGTCGTGCAGGTTGATCCAGGTCGGGCTGGACTCTGTCAGTAGTACCGAAACCTTATTGCTGCTGGTGTCCACCACTTTAAGCTGCAATTGTTTTTGGTCGCGGCTTTGCTGCTGAAAACTGAATTGCTGGCTGTTGTTCAGCCATTTTCCGCGAGCCAGATAAATATCCTGATTGTCGCCCAGATTTACCCAGTCAGTTTTTCCGGACGCGATGTCATAAATTGCCAGTTTTACCGTAACATTGGGTGTTCCGGCTCTGGGATAACGTTGCTCTACCACTTTCACGTTATCGGCGTAAATCTCCGTACGGGTGATAATGTCTACCGGTGATTCGTCCACCCGAATAAACGCGATTTTGGATTCGTCTGGGGAAACCCAGTACCCTGTCATGCGATTCATTTCTTCCTGAGCAACAAATTCCGCCATACCATTTTTAATGGCATCACCGCCGTCACGGGTCACCTGGGTCTCTTCACCGGTTGTGATGTTTTTCAGGAACAGGTTTTGTTCCCGAATAAACGAAATGAACGTGTTTTTAGGGGAGATTTTAATGTCGGTTTCGAAACTATCGGTTTCCAGTATTTGCTGAGCTTTGTCGCTGCCCATCGGATAATACCAGGCGTCTCCCGCCAGCGGGAACAACAGTGCCTTACCATCACTGGACCACTCGTATTCCATGATGCCGGTACCATATTCACGTCGACGCTCACGGCGGGCTTTTTCTTCATCGGATAGTTCTTCTTTGCCACTGTGTAAGTTGTCGGCGTCAAACAACAACTGAGTTTTTCCGGACTCAACGTTGTATTCCCACAGATCATAACGTTCGTAGTCAGTGACTTTTCCCTGAATGAAAGTAACACGTTGACCATCCGGAGAGACTTTCAGTTTACTGGGGGCGGTGCCTTCCAGTGCGGGGGAGGCAAAAATGCGTTCAATGCTAAGTTTTTCTGGTTCCTGAGCCTGTACTAATGTACCGGAAAGGAGAATGCTGGAAAGCAGAGTGAGTTTTTTCATGCTTCAGAGTATCCTGTAGGCAAATTCATTCATGGCTTGGCAGGCGTTGTCTTTTAGTTGTTGTTTTGACAATCAAAATGGCAAAAATACTGCGCTGAGCCGGTAATACAATAATTTGATGCGTAGTTTATAACATGCCAGCACAAAACCACAAAACCGCTTTGTTACTGGGTGCAACAGGATTGGTAGGTCAGCACTTACTGACGTTGTTACTGGAGGATGTCAGATACCATAAAGTGATATGCCTGTTGCGCTCGCCACTGCCAGCAGATGAGCTGGTTTCAACCTACCCGGAAAAGCTGCAGTTGCAGACAGTTGAATATGAACATCTGGAACAACAGGCGCACTTATTTAGCGCAGATCATGTATATGTGTGCCTGGGTTCTACCATTAAAAAAGCCGGCAGTCAGCATGCCTTTAAGCGGGTGGACTACGACTATGTACTGCACGCCGCCAAACTGGCTATGCAAAAGCAAGCGCAGAGTTTTGTCTGGATTTCTTCGGTTGGTGCCGATGCCAACAGCGGTAATTTTTATTTAAAAGTCAAAGGCGAGTTAGAGCAGGCTATAGCGGCACTTCCCCGGTTGCGTGCGGCACCCGTGCAGCCTTCATTGTTATTGGGGGAGCGTGCTGAATTTCGTCCCGGTGAGCGCCTCGGTATTATTGTTGGCAGACTGATTGCCCCCCTGATGGCAGGGCCATTGCGCAGGTATCGTCCGGTTCATGCAATGCAGGTGGCGAAGCAAATGATAACGCAACAGTATTGGGCGTAAACCGGTGTTTAGATGTAAGCAGTTTGTGGTGCAACAGGCACACTGCGCCATGAAAGTCGGCACCGACAGTATGTTGCTGGGCAGTTGGTGTGAACCTGAAAGCGCGACACAGATACTGGATATTGGCTGCGGCACCGGGCTGTTAAGTTTGATGATGGCGCAAAAAAGTGAAGACAATTGTCAGATAACGGCACTGGAACTGGATGAACCGGCAACGCAGCAGGCGCTGGAAAATGTGGCAGCGTCGCCGTGGCCGGATAAAATTCAGGTTATCCATGCGGACTTTACAAGCTGGCAGCGCACCACAAAACAACACTTCTCTTTGATTATCAGCAATCCACCCTGGTTCGAATTTACCCCGTCAGCCGCTCACAACGCTGACAACCAGCAACGAGATAAGGCCCGAACTGCCGCCCGCCAACAACAAAGTTTGCCATTGGCGTCACTTTTTACCGGTGTTGCGAACTTACTTACGGACAGTGGCCGGTTTTATTTTGTGTTGCCGTCGGGTGCCGAAAAAACAGTAATGGGCCTAATCAAAGAGCAGTGTATGCAGCTGGTGGCGATCGTTAACGTTAAAGCCACACCTGAAAAAGCACCTTACTGTCAGCTATGGTGCCTGAAGAAGAACAGTGGGGCAGGCAGCGCCATAGACTATCTCATGGATAAGCCAGTTTCTGAGCTTATCGTACGTGAAAATGAGGGCGTTTACAGCGACGCATTTAAAACGCTTTGTCAGCCCTTTTATCTGAACTTTTAAGTCTAAAAACGCAGTTTTTAATAGTTAAAAAATGTAATGAAACTGGCGTAATGGCAGATAAAGTAAATAGCACTAATAATAATTTAATTATTATTTAGTGGCGTAACTCAATCAGTTACAAATAAATTATTTCCTTTTTTTCTGGTGTTGCTATATTTAATTTGTCCACCAATTAAATGGCGGATGAAACAACATCAAAAACAAAGCAGGACTTTTTCCACGGATTGGGAAACCTTTGTAGGGGAGCTGTTATGAGCGAAAGTCAATTACCCTCCAGTATCAGCCAACTGACCGATTCGTTGCAGGTGGTGCAGTTTTATTGTCGAAACATTCCTATTCAAATCCCTAAATTTGCGGTGTACGCCATTTTGGATAATCCGGTGTTCGATAAAATAGTTTACCGGGATAATCGCAAAGTTGGATTAATTAAATTAGGCCGTTATCTGGTACCGGTAATTGATCCATTACACGGGAAATTAAACGAGCAGCCAAAACACATCGTTGTCATAAGTCAAAGCAAAGGAAATAAGTTCGGACTTTTTGGCTATCCGGCTGATGCGGTAAAAGACAACCTGCAGTTGCCTTTTTATCATCGTTCGGTGCGTAAAATCGTTAAAGATTTTGTCTGACCATTAGAATGAGCATTGCGCAACGCTCAGAGCGTTAAGGTGTAATAGTCGAAACTATCGATCAGCTTGTAACCAAGTTGATCGTAAAGTGCCTTTGCCTGATGATTATCTTTGGCTGTCGCCAGCTTGATCGCATGAGCCTTATTTTTTTCGGCGAAGGCCTGCGCGGTTCTCATCAGCGCTTTTGCTACACCTTGCTTTCTTGAATCCTGAGTGACAAAAAGATCATTCAGAATATACACCTGCTTCATGGCAACAGATGAAAAAGACGGGAATAACTGCGTGAATCCCATGCCCGTGTTGTGCTCATCAATCGCCATATAAATGATGGAATCCTGATTGTCCAGCCTTGCACTGATAAACGCTGTGGCAGCAGTAATATCAGCCGGTTGCTGGTAAAACTGGCGATACTGATCAAACAAATTGGCACATTGCTCAAGGGTGTCCTGGGTGACCTGCACAATTTTCATTGGCTTGTTTCTCTCTGTCTGGTTAGGGTGGGTTTAAACGTCGTCACTTTATGATACGTTTTGCTGATCAAGGGCTTTGCCAAGGGTAATAAAATACTGGATAAAATAACCTGCGATTTGCTGTCGTTGATGCTGCTCCGGATAAATGCCCAGTTTCGCTTCGGCTGACTGCCTGGTGCCCTGCACCAGAAATGCGTTTTTCAGAGATTGATCCTGTACAAAGGCTTCAAATGCCCGGGCGCAAACTTCCTGTGGTTGCGCATAATAGTAGGTATTCAACGATTTGTCAGCGGTAACACTTTTGATAAACAAATCACTGAGCTGATCGCTATTTTCTCGCAAAAATATGTGTTGATAGCAGGTTTCCAGTAAGTGGTTTAATGGATGCTCTATTACCTGTTGGTGCTTAAGCCACAACACAGAGGCAAAGTCGCGATGGCTGGCGCGTTTAAACAGCTTTTGGCTGATGTAGTGATCGAAGGCGTGAAACCATTCATGGGCCAGTGCGCCGCCACCGGCATTTTTAGCTAACGCCAGTGTGCGGGTGCCGGAATTGTAATGGGCCGAGCTGTATTTTTGCCCGCCTTTACCAAAAGCGAGGGACAAGGTGCCATTGAGGGAAATCACCTGTTCCGGTACCTGCAGTATGGTCATCAGATCGCAAAGTGCGTCAAAAAACAAATTTGCCGCTATCTGTTGTTCCTGTTTTGTGACCCAGTTGCCCACCGTCGCGGTTTTAAAGCCGAAGATTTTAACGATGTCGTTAAATGACACATCCGCTCCGTCGCGATGGCTGGGACCATTGCGGTAGTAGCTTTGATGTAAACGGGATGATTTTTGAGATTGACTCAAACCAGCAAGCTAATGTTATTTTTAAATTGATATTAACAGGGCTGTAGATGCTGCTCAAAAGTTATTTCGGGCAGGTTCTTGTGTCGTTCTCGTTGCTACTTTCAATTTTATGGTACTGACAAGTATCAATGTGATTTGTTGTTGCTCAAATGTGGGTATAAATTATACTCAATGGTAATTCCATTAAACATTCAGGTCTTCTGATTTGGCGGGAATGCCACATTGGTTACAACCAGGAGTAGTGTTCATATGAACAACGGTAGAAGAACATGGGCCGACATTGTCCAGAGCAGAGGGGGAGGACCGCCAGCAGCGGGGCGTGGTGGTGGCCCCGGAGGTGGAGTACCACCCGCAGCGGGTCGCGGTGGTGGCCCCGGAGGTGGGGTACCACCAGCAGCGGGTCGTGGTGGTGGCCCTGGAGGCGGAGTGCCGCCCGCAATGGGTCGCGGTGGTGGTCCCAGTGGAGGAGTACCCCCGGCAGCGGGTCGTGGTGGTGGCCCCGGAGGTGGAGTACCACCCGCAGCGGGTCGCGGTGGTGGCCCCGGAGGTGGAGTACCACCCGCAGCGGGTCGCGGTGGTGGCCCCGGAGGTGGGGTGCCCCCAGCAGTGGGGCGCGGTGGTGGCCCCGGTGGAGGAGTACCACCAGCAGCGGGTCGTGGTGGTGGCCCCGGTGGAGGAGTACCACCAGCAGCGGGTCGTGGTGGTGGCCCTGGAGGTGGAGTGCCGCCCGCAATGGGTCGCGGTGGTGGTCCCGGTGGAGGAGTACCCCCGGCAGCGGGTCGTGGTGGTGGCCCCGGAGGTGGGGTGCCGCCAGCAGCAGGTCGTGGTGGTGGCCCAAATCCTTTAGCTTTTCAGGCCCATGGGCGTGGTGTCGCTCCCGGTGTCGCTGCAAGAGGGTATCCTCTGGGTACTGACAGTCTTCAGGAGGCTCGTGATGCAACCAGAGCTTATGCTGAGCTAGATAGAACGGCTGTAGTTTACGTCCGAGGGAGTTCTGTTACCGGGCAATCGTTTACATCTGGTCGGCCATTCGATGAAGGGCGAACCAGTGACGTAGATGTGGGTATGGTGAGTCCGGCTCTCAGACAAAACGCAGATTTTCGGACCAGAGGCGCGCGATCATTTGCGGCACCTGGCACAAGCCACAATGAAGTGGAAAGACAGGTAAGCGCGAGGGCAGGGCGCCCCATGGGATTGGCGGTAACGGATGATGTTCCTGATGGTCCTTACATGGTAAGGCCCCATACGCCTCCCGCAGAAAGGCGTGAACCTCCTCCGTTGCCCCCGGCATCTGGTCGAGGAGGTCGTGGTCGAGGCGCTGGTGGCGGCCGTGGTGCTGGTGGCGGCCGTGGTGCAGGTCGTGGCCGTGGTGCAGGTCGTGGCCGTGGTGCAGGTCGTGGTCGTGGAGGTAGTCCGTAAATTTAGCAACTACACCATGACATAAGGGTCTGAGTTTGAGAAATACCGAAATCAGACCCTGACAGTCCCTCAATAAAATGGAAAGGTTCTGTTTACTCGTATGATATCGGGTGTTTTTTATCTGATGTTAATGTTTGCTTGTTTGTTGCACAAGACGAACAAGCGAATAATACTTTTCTATAGCTCCACCTGCTCTAACTCCTTACAATAGTGTGATACCTTGTATCCCAATCAATTTTACTCAATCTTATACATCACGCAGTTTTAAGGATGAAAGACCTATGACCGAAGACCATAAACGCCAGCTTAAGCAGAAGCTATGGAACATTGCTGACGAGCTACGGGGCAAGATGAATGCCGATGAGTTCCGTGACTATTGCCTGGGTTTTATCTTCTACAAATACCTGTCAGAGCGCCTGGTCAATACTTGTAACCCTATCCTGGAGGAAGAGGGGTTGCCCCCTTACGAACGCCTTGATGAGAGCAATGACGAGCACGTCGAAATCATCAATCATCTACAGGAAGAAATTACCGAGGGGTTAGGCTACTTTCTTAAGCCTTCGGAACTGTTTAGTACCTTAGCCGAGCGAGGGGCCCATGAGCCAGATAAAACCGAGAAAGGTGAGGCTGAGAGCGAAGCCGACGATGTGGTTATCGATGCCTTTATTTTAGGTGATTTGCAAGAAGTCCTGAACAACATTGAACGCTCCACCATGGGCACGGAAAGCGAGGATGACTTTGATCATTTGTTTGAAGAGCTGGATCTCAATGCCTCACGTCTTGGCCGAGACCCGGATGCCCGCAATGCCTTGATTGCTAAGATCATGTTTCACCTCAATACCATCGATTTTAAACTCAGCGACAGTGAAAGCGATGTGCTGGGAGATGCCTATGAATATCTGATTGGACAATTCGCCGCTGGCGCAGGTAAAAAAGCCGGTGAGTTTTACACGCCGCAAAGTGTTTCTACCATCCTGGCGAAGCTGGTGACCCACAATAAACAACGCTTGCAGTCGGTTTATGATCCCACCTGTGGTTCTGGCTCTTTATTGTTGCGGGTGGCCAAAGAAGTGGACAACGTTAATCATTTTTATGGTCAGGAAATGAATCGCACCACCTTTAATCTGGCGCGCATGAATATGATCCTGCACGGCGTGAGCTACCGAGACTTCGACCTGAAACAAGAAGATACTCTGGAAAGCCCGCAACACATGCACAAAAAGTTTGATGCTATCGTAGCTAACCCGCCATTTTCCGCAAAATGGAGCGCGAAGAAACACTTTGAAACCGATGACCGCTTTGCGCCTTATGGCAAACTAGCCCCTGGCTCCAAAGCCGACTTTGCCTTTGTGCAACACATGCTGCATCACCTCAGTGACAACGGTACGCTTGCCGTGGTATTACCTCACGGCGTGCTGTTCCGCGGTGCGGGCGAAGGTCATATTCGTCGTTATTTGATCGAAGAATGTAACTGGCTGGATGCCGTTATCGGCCTGCCCGCTAATATCTTCTACGGCACCAGCATCCCCACCTGTATTTTGGTGTTCAAAAAATGCCGTGAGAATCCCGATAATGTGCTGTTTATCGATGCCAGCCAAGGCTTTGAAAAAGCCAAAAACCAAAACCTGCTAAAAGCACAGCATATTGAGGATATTATCGACGCTTACGATAAGCGCGTAGAAATAGAAAAATACGCCCATGTGGCCAGCCTGGCTGAGATTGCGGAAAACGACTACAACCTCAATATCCCCCGCTATGTGGACACCTTTGAAGAAGAGGAGCCTGTTGATCTTAGCGCTGTGGTTACTGAGCTACAAAGCATTGAACAGGATATGGCCCCTATCGATGAACAAATCCGAGGTTACTGCCAGGAGCTAGGTATTGAGGCCCCGGTATGAGTGAACAAAAGTTATTACCTGAGTTGAGGTTTTCTGAGTTTTTTGGGGAGTGGGATACTACTAAATTGGGCGATATTGCTCAGTTTTCAAAAGGTAAAAGCATCTCAAAAGGTGATATTGATTTAGATGGTAAAACACCATGCATAAGATATGGTGAACTTTACACAGATTACTCAGAAAAAATAGAGATCATATTATCCAAAACAAATCTGCCAAGCGAGGAACTGACATTTAGTTTGGAAGAAGACGTTATTATTCCCTCCTCAGGTGAAAGTCATTTAGATATAGCCACAGCTTCATGCGTAATGAAATCTGGGATAGCGTTGGGAGGAGATTTAAATATAATCCGGTCTCCTTTAAATGGGATATTTTTATCTTATCAACTAAATAATGCCAAAAAAAAGGCGATAGCCCGCTTAGCTCAGGGGAACTCAGTTGTTCATTTGTATAACAGCCAACTGGCGCATCTATCAATTGAAATCCCGAAATTTACTGAACAGAAAAAAATCGCAGATTTTCTATCTTCAGTTGATGCCAAATTGGCCAAGCTAAACCGCAAAAAAACACTTTTACAAGACTATAAACGTGGCTTAATGCAGCAGATTTTTAGCCAGAAGTTACGCTTTAAGCAGGATGATGGCAGTGAGTTTCCGGAGTGGGAAAGTATTGTCTTGTCTGAAATCGCTAGCTTTTCAAAAGGAAAAAGTATTAGCAAAGGTGATGTCGTTGAAAATGGAAAAACGCTCTGCATTAGGTACGGCGAGCTCTACACACACTACTCTGAAAAAATTCAAGAAGTTTTATCAAGGACAAACGTACCAAAGTCGGAGCTGGCTTTTAGTTTCAGAGAAGATGTAATTATCCCTTCATCCGGAGAAAGCCATCTGGATATAGCTACAGCTTCATGTGTGTTAAAGGAAGGAATTGCTTTAGGCAGTGATTTAAATATTATTCGTGGTGATTTTAATGGAGTTTTCCTTGCTTACTATTTAAATACAGCGAAGAAAAAAGATATTGCTCGCTTGGCTCAAGGAAATTCAGTTGTTCATCTTTATAATAGTCAGCTTTCAAATTTACAAGTTTGCTTGCCGAGTATAAAAGAACAACAAAAAATCGCTGATTTCCTGTCGTCCGTTGATCAGAAAATCGATGCAGAATCAAAGCAGATTGCGCAATTGCAGAGCTTTAAAAAAGGCTTGTTGCAGAAGCTATTTGTTTAACGATGAGTACCGGCAGTTTGAGTAAATGAGAATTTAACATGACACAAGATATTCGCTGGGTGCAGCGATTTGACAACTTTAAGCGCTCCTTAAAACAGCTTGAGATGGCGTTTGCTTTGATGGAAGAGCGTGAATTAAATGAGCTGGAGCAACAAGGTGTGATCCAGGCTTTTGAATACAATTACGAGTTGGCGTGGAATACCATCAAAGATTTTTACCAGCATCAAGGTGTGGCAGATATTCAAGGCAGCCGCGATGCATTTCGCCTGGCGGCCAAACGAGGCTTGATCGACAATGGCGAAGTGTGGATGGATATGATCAAAAAGCGCCAGTTGACGGTGCATACCTACAACCGTGAAACCAGCGAACAAATTTTAAACGCCATTATTGATGATTATTATCTGGCATTTCAGGCGCTAAAAACAGCGTTAGCAAAACAATTAGAAGAGAAGTAAATATGAACAGCACGGATGTGATGTATGGATTAAAGAAGGACGATTTAAGTCGGATAGTGGCGGTGTTCCAGCACTTTCCCTGCATCACTTCTGTTGTACTTTATGGCTCTCGCGCAAAGGGCAATTTTCATTCCGGCTCGGATATTGATATCACCCTCTTTACCACGGATAACCTCCCTAAGAATCTATTATTTCAAGTCATGGATGCGCTGGATGAGCTGGATTTGATTTATGGCTTTGATGTCTCATTGCATCAGCATATCGATAATCCCTCTCTTGTTGACCATATTCAGCGAGTGGGTATTGAAATTTACAGTGCAAAGCAAGCCAGATTAGTAGAACAGCTGAACCGTGAGTTTGATGCGGTGACGGATGACCCGGCACAGGTGCAGTCAGAAGCGCAGCTGGAAGAAAACCTGATTCTGCGTTTGACACAACTTGGTTATGAGCCTGTGTCGCTGCGTAACGGCAAGGAGTTAAAGGCCAACTTAAAGCGCCAACTGGAGATTCAAAACAAAGTTACTCTGACGGATGGTGAGTTTGCGCAAGTGATTAATCACTTAAACAAAGGCAATATCTTCCAGCGGGCAGAAACCTTACGTAAACGTTGTCATATTCCACGAGACGGTCAAGCGGACCTGTATCTGCAATTCTTGAATACCGATTTCTGGTGTCAAAACCAATACCAGGTGACCAGTCAGGTGCGCCAGGAAGGTGGCCGAATTAATCGCTATGATGTGACATTGTTGATCAATGGCTTGCCACTGGTGCAAATCGAACTAAAACGCCGTGGTGTGGAGTTAAAAGAAGCCTTCAATCAGATCAACCGCTACCAGCGGGACAGCTTTTGGTCGGAAGACGGCCTGTTTAATTACGTACAGCTGTTTGTCATCTCCAATGGTGTGCACACCCGGTATTTTGCCAACAATCGTAAATTGGACTACAAGCAGACGTTTTTCTGGGCAGACGAAGATAATAATCTCATCACCCGTTTAGATAAGTTCACCGATGCTTTCCTGGAAAAGTGCCATGTATCCAAGATGATCAGCAAATATTTGGTACTGCATCAGTCCAATAAACTTTTGATGGTGCTGCGCCCTTACCAGGTGTATGCCGTTGAAAACTTAATGACCAAAGTACGGCATTTCACCCCTGAAAAAGGCGATGCCAATAACGGTTATGTTTGGCACACCACAGGCTCAGGTAAAACCCTAACCAGTTACAAAGCGGCGCAGTTGATTTGTGAGTTGGGTGGCAAAGGCCATGTGGATAAAGTGTTGTTTGTGGTGGACCGTGCCGATTTGGATTATCAAACCTCCAAAGAGTTTAACCACTTTAGTGATGGTTGCGTGGACAGTACAGACAGCACCAAAGAACTGGTGAGTCAGCTGGCAGGTAAGAATAAGCTTATTGTTACTACTATCCAGAAGCTCAATGTCGCTGTTACCAAATCTAAACATGAGAAGGTGCTGAAAAACCTCAAAGGCAAGCGGGTAGTGCTGATCTTTGACGAGTGTCATCGCTCTCAGTTTGGTGAATCACATGCCAATATTAAACGCTTCTTTGGCAATAATGCCCAGCTGTTTGGATTTACCGGTACGCCCATCAAGTCCGATAACCATAATAACTACCGCACTACCGCGCAGTTATTTGGTGAGCCATTGCATAAATATCTGATCACTAATGCCATTAATGATGACAACGTATTGAAGTTTTCAGTGGAATACTGGTCGGGTACTAAAGATGGCAATGGCAATCTCATAGATGAAAGTGAGCTGAAAAAAGACGATTGGGAAAGTGACAAACGCATTGGCCGCGTGACAGATTGGATCATAGAAAACCATGAGCGCAAGACCTATCAGCGCGCTTATTCGGCCATGATGTGTGTGGGCAGCAAAGAGGCATTGATCAAGTATTACGATGCCTTTGAAACCAAACGTCTTGCTGGTGAGCACGATTTGCGCATCGCTACGATTTTTTCCTTTGCCGATAATGAGGCAGAGGAGGAGCAAAGTGGAGATGTGGGCACGCCTGGCTTTGATGTGTCCGACAGCAGCGGCAAGCATCGCGTGAGCCGTGAAAAACTGGAGCAGTATGTAAAAGACTACAACAGCCGTTATAAAACCGGCCACAGCATCAGCGACAGCGTTAAGTTTTACACCTACTACAAAGACATCGCCAAACGCATGAAAGAGCGCGAGCGTGACGATTTTGAAGACAAAGATCGCATCGATATTTTGTTGGTGGTGAATATGTTCCTGACCGGATTTGACGCCAAGAAACTTAACACCCTGTATGTGGATAAGAACTTAAAATACCACGGCTTGATCCAGGCCTTTTCCCGCACCAATCGTACCTTTGGCGAGCAAAAAGCGCAGGGTAATATTGTCTGTTTCCGCAATCTGAAGGCGAATGTTGATGAAGCCATTACTATGTATTGCGATGGCAACGCGGAAGATCGGGTATTACTGGAACCCTATGAGTTCTATGTGGAAGAGTTTAATGACAACGTCGCCCGCTTGCTCAAGCTGGTGGCAACCCCTGATGATGTCAGCAAGTTGATTAGTGAAGATGCGCAGCTGGCGTTCGTCAAAGCGTTTCGCGAATTGATGCGGGATATTAACAAACTGAAATCTTTCACTGAATTCAGTTGGGCTGATTTAGATCTCAATGCTCAAACCTTTGCCGATTTTGCGGGGACTTATAAAGATCTTTATGATCGTCATCGTCAGCCAAAAGAGGGGTTACCAGATGAGCTAAACACTCTTGATTTTGAGTTAGAGCTGATCCAGCACGACGAGATTAACGTTGCTTATATTTTGCGACTACTTGGTGAGATTAAAGACGCGGAAGCTACCCACGGACGTAGTACTGAGACCGATGCCCGTCGCGAAGAAGTGATGAAGCTACTGGGCAATGAGGTTCAACTGCGTGGTAAACGCCAGCTGATTGAGCGCTTTATCAATGATTACCTACCCTCCTTATCTCCCGAGCAGAGTGTTGAACAAACTTTTGCTGCTTACTGGCAACAACAAAAGCGCTTAGCCATTCACAAGCTGTGTCAGGAAGAGCGGTTAGATAAAGCCGCATTTTATCAGTTATTAGATGAGTATGCGTTTAGTGCCAAGCCGCCTATGCGAGAACAGTTTTTTGATGCACTACTTTTCAAGCCCAAGTTACTGGAGCGCAAAAAAGTCTTCGAGCGCCTTCAGGCTAAATTTGAAGCGCTGATCGAGACCTACGAAGACCACACGGGACTTATCGGCGTTTCTGAGCCTAATCCAGACTACGACCATACAACACTGGAAACCGTAATGCATTCTATTGGTGATCGGATTATCTCCTTTAGTGATGAAGTTCAGCGCAGTTCCCGAAGCCAGCGATTGGTGACTTTTAATCTATATATTGATCAAGCCTACAGTAAGCAACTATCTACTTTGCAGCATTATGAGTTTGGCAATTTGTTGCTGGCCCATGGTGTGGTGAATGATGCTATTTTAAGCCAGTACCTGGTGATAACAGGGCGGTTAAATCAGACTCTCAAGGACTGTAACCTGCCGGTGATAAAGTCCACTAATGACGAGAATGGCTTGTTTTGGACGCTGACGGAAGCACGTGAAGGCAGCACTGTTCTGGAGTTCGCATTGCAGTACTGGGATACCGCGGCAATAGCAGGAGGTGGTATCAGTGCTTTTCTGGCATCCTACCCGAAAATTTCAGACGGCTTTAAACGCTTACGTGACGACATGAAGAATATAGGTTCGAAAAAACAGCCTGAAGATGTGCCTTCGATGATCATATCAGAAAACATTGAACAAGCGTTAAAACAAGCAAAGGCAGGACGTGACGAACATCCTTGAACATATACAGACTGTATCTCAAGATATTATTTTAACTGCAAAAATACGACAATTATAGGGTGCAAAAACACGACGCAGAAAAGTAATAATATTAATATTTTACAGTGGCATAAGACACCCTAACTTTGGAATATTAAGTGAATTTCTGGCAGAGGGATAATAAAGGCAATACGTTTTGATATTTAATTGTGGGAGAGGTAGCTAAATTTACCTGTTTGTGGGGGGAAGGTTTGGGTCTGAGTCTTTCAAATACGCGAGATTAAGAAAATGATATTTGACTGAGATCAGATCCAATAAAAAATGCCAGTCAGTAAAACTGACTGGCATTGTTTTAGGTACACCCGAATAGGGGCAGATAATTTAGTTTAGCGATTAATCACCAAACTCGCGGATAACGGTATTCAGGGTATCTTTGGCATCACCAAATACCATACGGGTGTTATCCTTGAAGAACAGCGGGTTATCCACACCTGCAAACCCGGCTGCGGCAGAGCGCTTCAGTACAAACACATTGCGGGCTCTGTGGGCTTCAATGATGGGCATGCCATAGATTGGACTGCCTTTCATTTCTTTGGCCGCTGGGTTAACCACGTCGTTGGCACCGATGATGATAGCCACATCAAAGCTGTCCATACGGGGATTAATAGCATCCATTTCGTACAGCTGTTCATAAGGCACATCCGCTTCCGCCAACAGTACATTCATGTGACCTGGCATACGGCCGGCTACCGGGTGAATGGCGTAGGCCACTTCGGCACCGTTTTTCTCCAGCAACTCCTGCAATTCTTTGACTGCGTGTTGTGCCTGCGCCACCGCCATACCATAGCCCGGAATCACAACGACGCTTTGCGCGGCTTCCAGCACGTAAAAGGCATCTTCGGCAGACAGTGCTTTGATTTCACCTTCAATCTTTTCACCGGGTTCGATGGGCTTGGCAAAACCAGATAGCAGGATATTCATCAGCGAGCGGTTCATGGCTTTACACATGATCTGGGTCAGGATAATACCACTGGCACCAACCAACAGACCGGCCACAATCAGGATGTTATTTTGAATCGCCAGACCGGCTGCCGTAGCGGCTAATCCGGAATAACTGTTCAGCAGCGAGATCACCACTGGCATATCCGCTCCCCCGATGGGGATAGTCGCCAAAATACCAAATACCAGCGCCAGACCTATCGCGATGTAAAACCAGTTCAGGGTAAAGGGTTGCGTGGCAATCACAAAAGGCAGAGCCACAGCAGTGATGATGATCAGCGCATTTAACCAGCGCTGACCGGGAAAGATGATGGCTTTGCTGGCCATTCTGCCACCCAGTTTTGCCCAGGCAATCAGACTTCCACTGAAAGTCACCCCACCGATTAAAATTGAGATATAGGCAATCACCATAGTAGTAATGGTCAGGGTGTCAGTTTGTTTAATGGTGAGTGTTGATAAACCCAGCAGCAAACTCGCCAGACCACCAAAACCGTTAAACAGTGATACCAGTTCCGGCATCGCGGTCATTTCTACCCGCTTTGCCATCCAGGCACCTAACACACCACCAATCAGAATACCGGCAAAGATAAGTTCATAGCTGATGATGTCACGGTGCAGTAAGGTCATCACGATGGCGATGAACATCCCCAGCGCAGAGGTTAAATTACCTTTCTTCGCTGTCGCCGGGTGGCTGAGCAGTTTCAGACCCAGAATAAACAGGATGGCGGCAATGACATAACTCACATTAACTAACAGTGTCATACTCATTGTTGAGCCTCCTTATTCTTTTGCTTCGACTTGAACATGGATAACATGCGATTAGTTACCATGTAGCCTCCCACGACGTTCACTGAGGCAAATATCACCGCGGCCACACCTAGTATGGTGGTGAGATGATTGTTGTCTGAACCCGCCGATACCATGGCACCGATCAGGGTGACACCTGAAATGGCATTGGCACCTGACATGAGTGGCGTGTGTAAAGTGGCTGGAACTTTATGGATCAGTTCAAATCCCAGAAAACCTGCCAGTACTAAAATGAACAATAAATAGATTAATTCCATCAGGACTCTCCTGCGATTGATTCAAAGTGTTTACTGAGCATGGCATTGCGCAATGCTTGCTGATGCACAATAACGCAGCCGTCCAGAATGTCGTCTTCCAGATCCAGCACGAAGCGTTTCGCCTCTTTGTCCCAATATTCATCTAATAAATTAAAAAGGTTGTTGGCATACAGATCGCTGGCGTCTTTGGGTACCTGATTTGGCCAGTTACCCGTGCCCACGATCTTGACGCCATTGTTAACCACCGTTTGGCCTTTTTGTGAGCCGGCCACGTTGCCGCCATTTTCCGCAGCCATGTCAACTATGACGCTACCGGGCTTCATGCCGGCAATATCTTCTTCCGTGATGATTAAGGGGGGCTTTCGGCCAAACAGCTGGGCTGTGGTGATCACCAGATCGGAATCGGCGATGGCCTGACGCTGTCCTTCTTTTTGCTTTTGCATCTGCTCTTCGCTGAGTGCATTGGCGTAACCCTGGCTGGTTTGCCCGGTTTCTCCCAGATCAATTTCCAGGAATTTAGCACCCAGCGACTGTACCTGTTCGGCCACAACCGGGCGGGTATCAAAGGCAGTTACACTGGCACCCAATCGCTTGGCGGTGGCGATGGCCTGTAAACCAGCCACACCCGCACCGATAATGAATACCTTGGCGGGTTTCACAGTACCTGCCGGGGTCATCATCATGGGTAGTATGGTATCCAGCTCAGTGGCTCCCTTGAGCACCATGACATAACCTGCCAGATTGGTTTGCGAGCTTAAGGCATCCATTTTTTGCGAGCGCGTGGTGCGCGGGATCATTTCCACACTGATGGCCGTAACTTGTTTAGCCTGCAGCTTTTCAATCAGAGGCTTCTGAAAGAATGGATCCAGGTGACCAATTACCAGGGTTTCGGCTTTCAGATGCTCTATGTCTGCCTCTGTAGGTCGGCTGACATAGAGCACGATGTCTGCCATTGCGAGACCGGCATTGCGATCCTGACTGATAGTTGCGCCCGCTTCGATGTAATTTTCATCGCTGTAACCGGCCAATAAACCTGCGCCAGTTTCTATCGTAATCGAAGCCCCGGCCAAGGCCAGTTTCTTTACAGTGGCAGGTGTAGCACTACACCTGCGCTCTAATGAAACATCATCCGAGTGCTCGTTGACTCCCGGTGTTTCATTCACAACAAATATTTCCATGGTGACTCCAATAACAATTGCTTATGTAACAGAGTATGAAAATTCGTCCGAAAAGCTAAATTACTTATTTCGATGGTCAATATTGATTTTAGTGATAAAGGTCGGACCAGATCACATTCTGATGAATGTTAGGGCAGGGAATGAGCCTTAATTTCTCGTTATACGCTAACTGCTTGTAAATATAGTTGAAAATTTAACCTGTTTTTTAAAAATCTGTCATACTCAAGGTAGAAACTGTCGTCAGGCCAGATAATTAAAATAGAAGATGCCTATGTATGTATTACGACTGAATCAAAGCACCATGCCGTTAGGATGGATTACGATAGAGGAAGCCTGTAAACAATATTCTTTGGGCAATGTGCTGTTTGAATTGGGATCGATGAAGCGAACTTTGTTAGGCGGACATAATCATGCCGGTGAACAGAGTAGCATCGAAATTGCCTCCATTATTGGCTGCAAGGGTAAAGTCGTGCACCAGAGTGGTAAAATTCCCTTGTGTAACCGTTGGTTATTTGCCCGAGATAACTACACCTGTCTGTATTGCGCCAGTCAATTCCGCCCCAGCCAACTAACCTTGGATCACATTATCCCTCGTTCCCGAGGGGGTAAGAAAACCTGGATGAATTCGGCCACTGCCTGCAAGCGCTGCAATGTTATGAAAGGCGCCCGAACCCCGGAAGAAGCCGCGATGCACCTGATTGCAGTGCCTTTTAAACCCAATATGTACGAGCAACTTTATTTGCGTAACAACCGTATTTTGCAGGATCAAAAAGAATACCTCAGCAGCCAGTTTTCCAGTAAGCGGGATTGGCTGGGCGGCAAGCTGGTGGCCTGAGTGAAGAGTATATTTTGAACTATAATGACTGTTACGGCGTTTAAATTCAAACGACAACAGGAAGTAAACTATGAACTTGCATATCGAATCCTTCGAAGGTGGTTTTTATCTGGCGGCAATCGAAGACAACGACAGAACCTGGTATCTTTACGATGAGCAAAACCACCCTAAAAAATTTAACTGCATCAATGAGATAAAGTCCTTTTTAGACAATGAACGGTTTGAGAAAGTCTGGTTAAAGCAAAATACACCTTACGATGAAATGTGCGGCATGACTTCAACCACCGAAGACATGAAACTTGAACTGGAGTGGCACTAGCACCTGTTCAGTCGAGCGGTTGCACAATAAACTTCTCGCTGACAATTCTCATGGGTTCAGGTGCCGTCTGCAACAACTGATGCAGTGTATCAAGTACCTGATAATTCATTGGCAAAGGCGCTTCTTCGGGCTGATAAGTTGAACCCATTGGATAGTCCACACCGGCAGTTTTGCTCATTTCAATGTGGGTGCCCAAAATAGCCGTCACCGGCAGTGACCGCGTTTGTTTAAGCAAGCGCGCAATACTGCGTTTGTAGGCTTGCCAGTCGCGTACATACAGTCTGCCCGGATACAGACTGTCACCGGTTAGCAACCATCCGGTTCGCTCATCAAATAATGCTATGGCATCGTCACTATGCCCCGGCAAGGGGTATAGGGTTATTGCTCTGTCCCCTAAATCCAGTTGCGCGCTGCCTTCAGGCCAATGCAAACCATCAACCCCATAGCCAAAATGTTGTTGAATTGCTTTCATATTGCCAGCCACAACTAGTGTATGGGCCTTATCCTGAAATTGTTGGTCAGCAGCAATGTGATCGCTATGACCATGAGAATGCAACACCAGCAGTGGCTTAGCAGTATTTGCTGCCGAAGCTTCTTCGAGTATGCGGGTAACGGTAGCAAACAATGGAAAACGGCTGGCACTGGCTGTTGCGCCGGTGTCTAACAACAACGCCTTTTCCGTGCCCAATAACAGATAAATAAAGGGGGCTTCATAGTGCAGGCACTTGTTTTGGCGCAAAATATAGGTGTTTGCGTCGTAGCGAAAGATTTCAATTGGGCCTGCTTTATCCATTTGGCAATCTGCTGCGCCATGTCGCCATTGGTATTGCTGCAATTTTTGCAGCTCAGATTCCGGCATTGGCAACGGTTGTTGGCCGTTTGCGAATGCCCCACAGAGCAGGGTGCTCAAGAGCAATAGTCGTACCCGGTGACAGAGGTTTTTGATTGCTTTGCTGACAGTGCTCATTTGTTACTAACCTTTAAAATCCTGAAATTCAATGTATAGCGCTTTTTGAGAATGGCACTGACCGAAATTGGCTACTAACTCCGCCTTTTCAAATGAGTACTCGATTGAGGTTTTGGCTGAGCCTTTGAGCTGACATTGCTCTGCCAGATAAATAGCATCAAAAGAAGGGGCTGGGCCAATCTGATGCACAAACAGCAGGCGCTGCTCTGACAGCAGGATGCTATGCCATTGGTTAGGTTCAGAGGTTGCTGACATGTTGTTGGTTAATTGTCGACGATATAACGGCTTTTTAAAAAATACCTCTTGCTGGCTTAGCCAGGGCTTTCCGCCGCGTTCAAAGTGCCCCTTAAACACAGTGGCGTTGAGCACTAAGGATTCACCCTCAATGAGTTTATTGAGATCAAAGTGCTCAGGTAGCAAGGTCAGCATAGGTTCCTCAGTTTGCTCTCCTGATTTCAGCTGAGCTATCAGTTTTTCCTGGCTTTGCAGCTCTATTTCATAAATCAACTGATAATCGTGAGGTGCCTGATATAAGGGTAGATGGCTGGCAAAAAGACGGTCACCATCGCTAAACAACACCATGCCATGGGAACCCATGCGCTTATGATGCTTATGTTCATCAGCTTTTAATGGAACAGCTTGCGACAAACAAAAGAACAACAGTAAAACGGTTAACTTTGACATGGGGAGCAGCCTGTAAACATATGGATTAATCCTATTCTGCTTTAATAATAGGCGTAAAAACAGCGACTAAAAGTTTATCATTGTTTCCTTTTAGGATATGGTTTTAGTTGATTTGTTTACCGGTTTTTAGGTTATGGATGTTAATGATTTGCGCTATTTTCTGGTGATTGCCCGTAGCAATAATTTGCAAACGGCCGCTAAAGCATTAAACAAAACACCCGGGGCTTTATCCAAAGCCATTCGCAGAGTGGAAGCCTTAACTCATACCCAGTTATTTGAGCGACAGGGGCGCAATATTCAGTTGAATGCGGAGGGCCGACGATTTTGCGAATATGCGCGGGTGATTGTGCATGAGTCCGAACAGGCCATTAGTGCTTTTGGCCAGGGGAAGCAAAAAATCAAAGTGAACATAGCTGGCCCGCAGGTATTGCTGCAACAGGCGTTACCCGGCGTGTTAGATTGCCTGCCAGCTGCCCATTACGACACTCACATCACCGCCGAGTGGGAAGGGGATGCGTTAAAACATTTACGGGATGGTAGCGCCCATCTGGCTATTGCCACCGCAGAGGCAGTAAAACAAAATCAAGGTGACCTGAGTATTATTGAACTTGGCGAAACCTGCTTCCAACTGGCCTGTGCCGCTGCACATCCGCTGCTGGCCGATAATCCGGCAACGACAATTAGTAATGAACAGATTCAAAACTATGCCTTTGCCTGCCCGGTGGTATCGCCTTTTTGCGGTATACAGCGAGGTATCGGCTCTGATGGCTGGCGAGATGATATTCTGCCGCGCTATATTGCCTACCGATGTAGCGATTTCAGTACCTTGCTGGCACTGGTACAACAGGGCAGGGCATTGGCTTATATCCCGGATTTCTGTATCAGCCAGGCCAATCTTAGTGCCCTTAAAATTACCATTCCCTGGCAATACCGGGAAAGGCTAATTCTGGCATACCAACCCAGTCAGGCGGCGGGTTGGTTGCATCGCTTCGCCAGTGATTTGCAGTCCAGCAATTAAGCTTTCCTTGGCATTCAGAAAAATTACAGTTAAACCCTTGACCCTATATCTAACTATAGGGTTTATACTTTGTTCAGTATCAGTTATTTGGGCAATGTTATGTACAAAATTGGGCAGCTGGCAAAACTGGAAGCGATCAGTGTCGAAGCTTTGCGTTTTTACGATCAACAGGGGGTGTTATCACCCGGTCATCGGGCAGAAAACGGTTATCGACTCTACAGTGAAGAAGATCGCAAAACCCTGAAGTTTATTCAGTCGGCTAAGAACCTGGGGTTTACGCTGGCAGAAATACATGAACTTCTGGATATTAAAGTAGATAGTCGTTCTCATACCTGTGAAGAAGTAAAAACCATCGCAGAGCACAAGTTGCAGGATATTCAGGAACGCATCAGGCAGCTACAGCGTTTTGAAACTACCCTTAAAAAAGTGGTGAAAACCTGTTGTGGCGGTCCGGAAAGTGCCGAGCATTGTTCGATTTTGGAAGCTATTGAGGAGCGTGTCGCATGATCTTTTTGCAAAATTTTTGGGATCTATTGGTATTGTCTGCTCCCTGGTTGTTACTGGGCTATTTGATTGCAGGTGTGATCAATGTTTATTTACCCAAACAGTGGATGCAAAGTCAGTTAGGCAAGGCCAGTTTCGGTCATTCGGTTAAAGCCGCGTTTATTGGTGCGCCTTTGCCGCTGTGTTCCTGCGGTGTTATTCCCACTGCCCTGGGCCTGCGTAAACGCGGCGCCTCTAAAAATGCCACTGCCTCTTTTATGGTGGCCACTCCCGAAACGGGCGTGGACTCAGTGTCTGTGACCTATGCCCTGATGGGGCCTGTTATGGCCATTGCCAGACCCATTGCTGCGATAGTCAGTGCTATTGTGGCCGGGGAGTTGGTGAGGTTAACTGATAAACCGGAGGCGGCAAAGACGCAAACTCAGGTTCATTCCTGTTGTGGCAGTAAAAAGGCAGAGGAAGAGCCGGAGCAAAAGCGTTTCGTGGATGTGTTGCAGTTTTCTTTTGGCAAATTACTGGGGGATACCGCCAGTTGGTTATTGCTGGGTTTGTTTTTTGCCGCCCTGGTACAAACCTGGGTACCAGAGTCCTTTTTTGTGCAATGGGGTGACAGCATTTTAACTATGGTGGTGATGGTGCTGGTCAGTATTCCTATGTATATCTGCGCCACAGCATCAACCCCGATTGGTGCCGGTTTTATTCTGGCGGGCGTATCGCCGGGCAGTGTCCTGGTGTTCATGCTGACAGGACCCGCAACCAATCTGGCCACCTTAGGCGTATTAGGCAAAAAACTGGGAAAACGTGCCATTGTGGCTTATCTGGTGGCGGTTATAGGCACCGCAGTAGGCATGGGACTATTGCTCGACTGGCTGTTGCAGTACACAGGCTGGCAAATTGATGTGGCTGAGCAATTGCATCAGCATCAGGACAGCCTGATCTACACGGTCAGTGGATTGGTTTTGAGTCTGTTAATGGTGCGTTATTACCTTATGCAGGCCATCAACAAAATAAACCGAAGACATTCAGCATCTGAACAATCGGCAAATGCGTCTGAATCACTGTAAGTAAAAACTCCCGTGCTTCGTCCTTGAAGACACGGGAGAACGGGAACGGTTGCTTTGAGTATTATTCGTAGCGCAGTGCCTTGATGGGTGTTGCCTGGGCTACCCTGGTCGCTTTGCCACCTACCGTGAGCCAGGCGATGAGCAGTGCCAGCAGACTGGCTGTCAGACAACTGCCCAGTACCCAAAGTTCACTGATGCGATAAGGAAATATCTGTAACCAGCTAAGCATCAACATTGCAGCGCCAGCACAACCAATGAAGCTGGCGAGCAACACCGGTTTGGAAAATTGCCAGGTGAGCAGTTTGACGATATCCAGAACGCTGGCCCCCATGACTTTGCGGATGCCAATTTCTTTAAAGCGACGTTCGGCAGTGAAGCTGGCCAAACCAAACAAGCCCAGGCAGGAGACAATGACGGCCAGACTGGAAGCTATCGCTAGTAACAGTGCCTGCTTTTGTTCAGACTGAAAATCTCTTTCGATTACTTCACTGACATAGGTGCGTACAAAGGGTAATTCAGGCACCTGTTCCTGCCAGTAGCGCAGCAGCGTCTGCTCTGCTCTTTGCGGCGCATCTTCAAAACGTACCGCCAGAAAACCGATGCCGCCGTAGTCCACGAAAATGTAAACCTCCGGACGAATACTTTCTCTGACCGTGCGATAATTGATATCGCTGATCACTCCAATAACTGTGGCAAATATGGTCATGTCGCCCCATCGATACTCCAGTACCTGACCCAGAATATCTTCGTTACTGGCAAAGCCAAAGTGGGCCACCGCCTGTTCATTCACCATGGTATTAATTTGGCGGGTCTCCGGGTTTTGGTGCAATAGTTGAAAATCCGGACGCACATCGGAACTGATATTTAAATCGAAATAACGGCCTGTTATTACTTTGGCATTAAAGGTGTCCAGAAAGCCCTCATCCACATTACGAAACGAAATGGTTTCGCTAAATTGGGAGCCATCTTCCCGGTTGAATGACAACCCCAATTGCCAATTAGTGGCCATGGCCGGAAACATGTTGATGTATGTGGCGGCTTTCATGCCGGGTAAGTCCAGAACCTGTTCTCTGAGCAATTTTTGGCGAGATTGCTGGGCAACAGGTTCACGACCTACACCATGTAATATCACAATATGGTCTTTGTCGTAGCCAACTTCCAAATTCATGGCGTGCTGCCGTTGCGCAAACATCACCATGGCACAGACGATCAGTGCTATAGAAATGGAAAATTGAGCAATAACTAGCAGGTTTCGCAACATCAGACTGCCGGAGGTTTCTGCAGATTTATTGGCCTTTAACACTCTGGCGGGGCGAAATGCAGACAGTACCAGCGCCGGATAAACGCCACCCAATATGCCTACGGTCAGCACCAGACCTATCATGGCCAAAGTGTTTACACCCAGATAGTCAAAAACCAAATCTCGTTCTAAAAACTCACTGTAAAAGGGCAGGGCCAGTTCCACCAACATTAGTGCCAGCACCAAAGCGATGACGGTAATAAAAATGGTTTCACCCAAAAACTGCAGGATCAATTGTTGTCTGGAGGCGCCCATTACCTTGCGCAAGGCGACTTCTTTCGCACGGCGTGTGGAACGGGCCACAGAAAGGTTGGTAAAGTTGATGCTGGCAATAAGCAGAATCACCAGCGCAATACCTGAAAATATTGCGATGTTGGTTTTACGCCCCGGTTGATTGATGTACATTTCATCCAGCGGGATTGCCTCAAACGCGATCCAGTCTTCCGGTTGGGCATAGGTTTCCTGGACAAATTCCGGAACAATTACTCTGTCTTTAACCAACTGTTCCATGCGCTCATTAATGTCCTCAATGTTAGCGCCGGGCTTCAGTGTCATCAAAGTCATGTTGTTGCCACCGCCCCAGTTGGTGAACAGCCAGGGTTGAGTTTCCAGGTAGTCTTCTTCAACGATTTTTATCAAGGCTGTGAGACCTTCAATATTAGTGTTGTGGGCAACGTTGGCATACACAGCACCCACTCTGAAGTCTTTGACTACACCCCAGCTTTCAACAGTGATAATTTCGCCTATAGCGTCTGTGCTGCCAAAATATTTGATGGCCAGTTGTTCAGACAAGGCAATGGCGGCATTGTCGTTGATGGTACTGTTCAAATCACCTGCTAAGGTATCAAATTGCAAGATATCTATGGTGTCGGGATCAGCAAAATAGAGAGGTTCCTCGTAGATATCATTGCGTGTTTTGACTATGGGCCACTGTCGATTCATGCGGGTTGCTGATTCAATCTGGTCGGGAAAATAGTCTAACAGCACCTGCTTTAAAGGGCCGGGTGCTACATCAAAAGTTTGGGCCTCAGCACCTGTAGTAAAATAGGTGGTCTGTACCAGATAGGTGCGTTCTGCAGCGGGCCAGTGCTCGTCAAAACTGGTTTCATCCTCGATAAAGATAAACAACAACAAACAGCTGGCCAGACCCACTGCCAGGCCCAGTATATTGATGCTGCTGTACAGCCGATCGGCGATCAGGTTGCGCCAGGCAATTTGCAGGTAATTTTTAAACATGCCGGTTTCTCCTAAGCAGCCTTAACGCTTTCTGTGACAACCTTGCCATCAAACAGGTTAACGGTTCTGCTGGCATAGTCAGCGTGGGCCGGGCTGTGGGTCACCATCACTATGGTGGTGCCTTCTTTGTTCAACTGTTGCAACATTTCCATGACTTCCTGACCGTGGGCACTGTCCAGATTCCCGGTGGGTTCATCGGATAAAATCATCGCCTGATCGCCGACTACCGCACGGGCTACCGCCACGCGCTGCTGTTGACCTCCGGATAACTGGCCTGGCATGTGATTCGCTCTGTGACCAATGCCCACTTTGTCCATCACCTGCAATACCCGCTGACGCCTTTCCTGAGCCGGAATATCGTGATAAAGCAGGGCCAGTTCAATGTTTTCCTGAACAGAGAGTTCATCAACCAGATTAAAACTCTGAAAGATAAATCCGATATTGTGCTTGCGAATGGCGCTGAGCTGTCGCTCGCTGAACCCGGAAATTTCCTGATCCAGAAAATGGTATTCACCGCTGCTGGGTGAGTCGAGCATGCCCAAAATATTGAGTAAGGTGGATTTCCCGCAACCAGATGGGCCCATTATCGCCACGAATTCACCCTGTTCGATGTTCAGAGAAACCTGATCAAGCGCAGTGGTTTCGATGTCGTTAGATTGATAGACACGAGAGAGGTTATTCAGCCTAATCATACAGTTATCCTTTAGTTTTTCAGGGTTAAACGTTCAATGTCCTGGTATTCGCCATAAGAGGACACAATCACGGTTTCACCGGCACTAAGGCCAGAGAGAATTTCAATGTATTGGTTGTTGCGGCGACCGCTGCGTATTGCGCGTTTACTGGCTTCACTGCCATCTTGTGAAACAACAAATACCCAGTTGCCTCCGGTGTTTTGAAAAAATGCGGCGTTGGGTAACATCAGTGCCGGTTCAGCGTCACCTAATTGCAGTTTCACCTGTAAGGTTTGCCCACGGCGAATATCGGCAGGGCGGGCATGATCAAATTTCAGGTCCACTTCAAACTGGCCATTTCGCACCTGGGGGTATATTTTACTGATAGTCAGTGGGTAGCTTTCATTGTTGCGTATCAGGCTGGCACTTTGTTCCAGGTCCACCCGGCCCAGATAAAACTCATCAATAAAGGCGCTGAGTTTGAAATCATCCGGCGTGTCGATTTGTCCCAGTCGACCACCCCGGGTGATGCTTTGACCAATCTCCACGTCAAACCCGGATAACTTGCCATCTACCGGGGCTTTTACATTCATATTGTCCAGGTTTTGCCGGGAAATCTCTAAGGCTCTTTCCAGTTGTTCACCGGTAGATTTCAGAAACTGCAGTTGCTGTTGCTGCATCATCTCATCGGTGTGCTGGCTTTCCAGTGATACCGCCAGTGTTTGCTTGTACCAGTTCAGGGTATCCCGGGTGTCATCTACCTGATTCTTGGCGATCAGATTATTTGCCAGTAATTCCTGCTCGTGACTAAGTTGACGGGAAAAGATGCGGATCTGGTGATTGATATCCAACAAATTGCGTTTGTGCTGCAGACGGTTTTGTTCTAACTGCAACTCAATAGAGCGCATGTTGTTGAGCTGCTCTGCCACCATGGCTTCATTGCTGGTGACACTGAGCTGCAGCGAGGTGTTCGACAGTCTGGCAATCATATCCCC
Source organism: Planctobacterium sp. R6 (assembly GCF_055755215.1). NCBI lineage: Bacteria > Pseudomonadati > Pseudomonadota > Gammaproteobacteria > Alteromonadales > Alteromonadaceae > Planctobacterium > Planctobacterium sp. R6. The sequence goes on along the minus strand of NZ_JBVTQY010000007.1, from coordinate 50,045 downwards.
GGCTTTGAGGAGCGTGCCATCTTCCACAAATAAAGCTTCGACACGCCCACCTTCGATGGCATCCAGAAACACCGTTTTAGCCGGTGTTACCCTGGCGCGGAGAGGCAAAAAGTCTTCAAAAATACCCTGTTCCACCACGGCCAGGCTAATTCGCTCAGATTGTACTGACAATGCTCTTTGGCCGGTTTTGGAAAAGACCAGTACCCCAACAACGCCCATGACAATGGCAATTATCCAGGGCAGCGTTTTGCGCCACATTGGTGTTTTAGTGTTGAGTTTTTTGTCCATCGCTGCGCCTGAACGGCCCTGAGTAGTGTGCCCAGGTGACGGCATCTTGATGGGTTTTTTCTGTTGGCTTTGCAGTTCCACGGACATTGCTGGCTCTATTGCTCTGCTGTTTCAGTATTGATTTGCAGTGACTAAATCAAGACCTGTGCCAATTACTAAGTTATTGAAAAATAATGGTTAAATATTTTATTGCAATTAAAATCAGGGTATAGGTGTACGAATCCGAACACTTGCTGTACGGTATTGAACAGTTTCAGTTAACCGTAAGCCTGTGAAGTATGTCAGTAGATAGCCGTATACTCATCGTCGACGATGATGAGGATATTTTGGTGGCCAGCAAGTTGTTGCTTAAGCGGCATTTTTCCGATGTTGTGATTTGCAATCGGCCGGAGCAAATACCGGAGTTGATGGATAAGCAGCATTTTGATGTTATTTTGCTGGATATGAATTTTGGCCCGGGGGAGAGTAGTTGCCAGCAAGGTTTTAGCTGGCTGACACAAATTCTTAAGATCGATCCGCAGGCGGTGGTGATTCTGATCACGGCACACGGAGCCATTAATCTGGCCGTAGACGCGATGAAACTCGGCGCCACCGATTTTGTTGCCAAACCCTGGCAAAACGAAAAACTGGTAGCAACGATTTCTTCTGCCTGTCAGTTGCGTCACTCCCGCACCGAAGCCAGCCGATTACAAAAAACCAACAAAGCGTTGTCCGACGCCATCATACAATCCGAAACTCAACCTATGATTGGTAAATCAGCGGCTCTGTCCAGAGTCAAACAAATCATCAACAAAGCGGCGGCAACAGAGGCCAATATGCTGTTGCTGGGGGAAAATGGCACCGGCAAAGAAATGTTGGCCCGCACCATTCACGCCAGCAGCCATCGGGCGGATAAGGTGTTTATGAGCATAGACCTGGGCGCTGTACCCGAAAGCCTGTTTGAAAGTGAACTGTTTGGTCATAAGAAAGGCGCCTTTACCGGAGCCAAAGAGGACCGGATCGGAAAATTAGAAGCTGCCAATGGAGGGACTTTGTTTTTAGATGAAGTGGGTAATTTACCGCTGCACCTGCAAACCCGACTACTGACAGTACTGGAGCAACGCCAGGTAGTGCCACTGGGCAGCAATCAGGCGCAGGACATTGATATTCGTTTGCTATCTGCGACTAACCTTGCCCCTGAAAAACTACATGATGAAAGTTGCTTCCGGCAGGATTTACTGTTTCGACTCAACACCGTTGAAGTGGTATTACCGCCACTGCGTGAGCGCAATGAAGACATTGAAGCTATCGCCTTATACTACCTGGATATGTATGCCCGCAAATACCACAAACCGGCATTACAACTGCAAAGCGATGCATTACAGGCGTTACGGGATTATCATTGGCCCGGCAATATCCGTGAGTTGAAGCACGCGTTGGAAAGGGCTGTGATTTTAGCCGAAGGCAGTGGCATTGGTGCCCACGATCTGCAATTGCAAAAGGCCATTCCTGGCAATCAGGCTGTGGAAATTCAGGCACAAGATCTCAATCTGGACAGAATCGAAAAGCAGACTATTCAACAAGCCCTCAGAAAGCACAAATACAACATTTCTCATACGGCAAAAGCGCTGGGATTAACACGGGCTGCCCTGTATCGGAGGATGGAAAAACATGATCTTTAAGCGTTACTCCGGCCAGCTATTTTTGCGGGTACTGCTGCTGGCTGTCAGCCTGTTTGTATTTGCAAATTTATTCCCGCAAGAAGGCTTCCTGATGACTCAATCTGTGCTGGGATTGTTGATTTTGTATCAGTTCTGGGGCGTGCAGCAGCAGGTTCAAAAGACCAATCAGCAAATTGCCCGGTTTTTACAGGCGTTGCGCTATCGGGACTATTCAGCCCGCTTTGACTTTACCGGTTACGGCGATGGTTTTGATGAATTAGGTCGCGAAATCTCTCATATCGTGCAACAGGAGCAGCGCCGCCGGGAAGCGCAGGAAGGCACTAAACAATGGTTGAAATCCGTCATTGAACATGTGCCAGTGCCTTTGCTGAGTATTCACGCTGATGGTCGAATTACCCTTTGGAATAATGCCGTGAGGCGGCTGTTTAACAGTAGTACAATCACCCGTGTGGATGAACTTAAGAGCTATGGTCATGAGTTTTACAGCGCGATGCAAGGGGCTGAAGGCTCTGAAAGGCGTTTAGTGCGATTCGTGGCCGATGGCATGGAGCATCAGCTCAGCATTTCAGTGCGTCAGGTGGTACACAGCGGTCAGCAAGACCGGGTGATTTCACTGCAGGATATAGCCTCTGAACTGGATAAAGCGCAGTTAGACGCATGGCAGGATTTAGTGAAGGTGCTGACCCATGAAATCATCAACAGTATTACCCCGATAACCAGTCTGGCCAGTACCGCCGATGCTATTTTGGCGACCTCTGCGACCCGCCTTTCCGAAGAGGATTTAGGTGACGCCAGAGAAGCGGTCAGCACCGTGGCAAAGCGCTGTGAGAACCTGCTGGGATTCGTCAACAGTTACCGCAGTATCACCCATTTACCCGTGCCGGATAAAAAGCCGGTAAAAATCCTACCGTTACTGAATCGCATCCATAACCTGTTTCAACAACAGTGGCGTACAGCTGGCATCGTATTTCAGCTCAGCGCAGAACATGAGGCCCTGGAGGTACGCGCCGACCCGCAAATGTTGGAGCAGTTGTTTATCAATTTATTTCGCAACGCCGAGCAGGCCAAATCAGCACAACAGGTGGAACTCGCACTTGAAGTGAGGGTTTTTCTGAATAAACGCAACAAACTGGTGGCAGTGGTGAAAGACGATGGTATCGGCATTGCACCTGAGATCCGGGAAAAGATATTCGTGCCCTTTTTCACCACTAAAAAAGAGGGGACAGGCGTTGGACTGGCGTTGGCCCGCCAGATCATGTTGGTCCATGGGGGCAGTATACGGCTGGATGACATCGACACACCAGGTACTCAGTTCACCCTGGTATTTCCGTAAAGTGTGTTCAGCAAAGACTAAAATAAAGCACGGCAAATTGCCTTAATTAAATTAATTCAGGCATCTTGTCGGCTGTCCAGTTGTCCCAGTATGGTATATCACGCCCCAGGTTTTCTACCAGAAACTCAATAAAAACCCGGACCTTTTTGGGCATGTATTGCCTTTCTGGAAATACGGCATACAGTGTTTTGTGAGGCACTTTATAGTCAGTTAAAACAGGGATGAGGTTTCCCTTGCTAATTTCCTGTCCCGCGACGAAAGTGGGTAGCCGGCCAATTCCGATCCCGTGAAGTAACGATTCGAGTAACGCTTCACTGTTGTTCACTTCATAGGTTCCGGAAATTCTCACTGTTTCTTCTTTGTTATCCTTCAAAAATGTCCATTCATTGACCCTGGCCTGGTAGGTGTACAGGATACAGTTGTGCGAAGTTAACTGTTGCGGTGTCTCTGGTATCCCATGCTGCATCAAATATTCTTTTGATGCACAAACAACGCTATGCAGCGGGGTTAGTTTTCTGGCAATCAGAGATGAGTCAAATAATTCACCACCTCTTAGCGCAATATCAAAACCCTCCTCAATAATGTCGCTTTGTCGGTCACTCATATCCAGATGAATACTTATCTGCGGATATTTCTTCAGGAACAGGGGGATTAAGGGGGCAACATGCAACCTGCCAAATGACATTGGTGAACTCATTTTTAATGTCCCTCTTGGGTTCTTTTGTAACTCTGTTGCTGCGTGTTCTGCGTCTTGCGCGGAACGCAAAGCTAATATTGCATGCTCAAAATAACGCTCTCCCGCCTCTGTTAAACTTAGCTGTCTCGTCGATCTGTGCAATAGCTTGACGCCTAATTGAGCTTCGAGTCCTGAAATACGTTTACTCACCGCTGACTTGGTGATGTTGAGTTTTTCAGCGGCACTTGAAAAGCTGCCATATTCAACGACGCTGACAAAGACAGGTATAGACGAAATATCTTGCATACAGGTTTAATTGTTGAGTTTTGTTCAACAATTATGTTCCAAACGACAGGATTATCAAACAAAAAGAAACCAAATAGACTTAAGGCCAACTTTATTCAACTTAGGAATAGGAAAAATGGTCCGTCTTGAACACGTAAACCTGGTGGTTAAAAACATCAACAAATCCCTGGAATTTATATTAACAGCGTTCCCTGACTGGCAGGTGCGTGGCACGGGTGAAACACAGAGGTATGGTAAAAAGCAGAAATGGTTGCATTTGGGGACCGGGGAATACTACCTATCCCTGAATGAAGGGGAAGGTAGTCCCAACCCAAAAAGGCACTCCGACGGCTTGGCACATATTGGATTTGAAGTGGATGACATGGAGTCGATAGCAAAGCGCTTAAAAGATAAAGGTTATGAGGTAACGACTATTGGTGCGGATCATCCCTTTAGAAAAACGATTTATTTTGCCGATCCAGCAGGAATTGAATATGAATTCATCGAATACCTAAGTCATAAACCTGCCGAAAAAAACATGTATGGAGGGGAAACAACCAGTATCACTCGTCTGAAAACAAACCCGGCATACAACATGGCTGGCCGGGACCTAGTGCAGGATCTATACAAACGGGCTGTTGATGGTAAAAACGTAGCACACCTCAGTACATTACTGTCTGAAAATGTCAGGTTTCGATTGGGTAATTTTCCTCCGGTAATTGGGAAACACGAAGTTTTGGAATCAAATCGTTCATTTTTTTCCAGTATCAAAAGTATGGCCCATACAATAGACAATGTATGGACAGATGACGACCAGGTCATATGCAATGGCATTGTCGATTATGTCAGGTTGAACGGAACTGACCATTCGGCCTTTTTTTCAACTGTTCTGACTATCGAAGACGGAAAGATCACAGACTACCTCGTCTACGCTGATTTATCCCAATTATAGCTACACAAGTAGCTCAGTCTGAATCGGGGGTAATTGCGCTGTGAAAAGTGCAGTTTTTTTGAGTTAGCACAAACCTGGCATAAGTGAAGTGGCTTCTATATCATGCTGTTGGTAATCAACCCCCTTCAGGTTAACGACAAGAGGTACAGTCAAATGCAGCAGTTTCGGTTTTTCTCAAGGCGCCTATGCGTTGGGTTTATGAGCATCGCACTCAACGTTATTTTTCAGGCTAACGCCAGTGATTTTCATCCAACCTTTTCATGGGATGAAGCCTGTGCAGCCAATGTGTGCAGAGGGACCGGACACGATGGTGTGTTTTCCGCGATTTTCTCCCCCGATGGCACGCAGCTGTTAACGCAGGTGGTAAATCCGACACAAAGTGGTTTGTACATTGTCGGTCTCGATGGCAGTGAACGCTTTTTGACAAAGGGAGCATCGGCGGCGTGGATGCCGGATGGTAAAAGTGTTATTTATCTGTCGAACAGTGATCTCTGGTCAATCGATATTGAATCAAATAAGACCACTCAGTTAACACAGAACTGGACGGATATTCGCTCACCCAAGCCATCGCCGGATGGAAAATGGATAGTGTTTGCCAGTAATCGCTCGGGGTTTCAGGATCTCTGGCTTGTCCCGACTGATGGCAGTGGGACGGCTGTGCAGTTGACATCAGAATCAATGCCCACTGATGAGCTGCGGTTTGGTTTTAGCTGGTCGCCGGACAGTAAATACGTAGCCTACTTTTCTAATCAGGCTGAGTATTGGTCAGATGATTTGTGGCTGGTGGAAGTGGCTGGCAAAAAACAGTCGAGGTTAACTCAGGACGTTACCGGGCGAGGTGAGCCAGCCTGGTCACCCGATGGCTCTCAAATTGCCATCTACGGCACCTTAAAATCCGATTACTGGTACACCGAACTGGCGGATATTTTTATCGTTGATCTTACAGCCAAAAACACCCGATTGCTGTCTAAGCAGGTGACGGCCCGGGAGCCGGGTTCCCCGAAATGGAGCAAGTCAGGTAAGCACTTGTTTTTCCCCAATCACAGTCGTGGTGAAGTGGAGTTGTGGACTGTGCCCAGCGTCGGAGGTGTGGCAACGCGAATTACCCATGGGGGTGGATTGCTACATGACTGGGACATGAGCGCGAATGGTGAGCAATTTGCTCTGGTGCGCTCAACACCTACGCGAGGCAAGGAGCTGGATTTACAGGCATCAATCGGGGGTAACAGCCGCCGCGTAACGCATTTTTCAACCGCCTGGCAGGGGTTGGTTGAACCGCAGGAGATCAGTTACAAAAGCAATGATGGCACTTATATTCAGGGCTTTGTGTTCCACCCACCAGGTTTTACTCAAGACAAGCAATACCCGAGCATAGTGCAGGTTCACGGGGGAGGCACGCATTCTTATTACAACGGACTCAATCTGGTGGAACAACGACTGGCGCAGCTGGGATATGTAGTGATCGCGGTAAATTATCGCGGTGGTTCGGGATTTGGCCGCACCTATCAAGATTTGTCCACCAATGACTGGGCCAACACCCAGGCGTTAGACGCCGCCGCGGCAGCTGATTTTATTCGGGCTCAATCCTGGTCAAATGGCAAGGTGGGGATTTACGGTTACAGCTATGGTGGCATTACCAGTTTAGCCGCTGTTGCCAGGGCGCCGGAGGCCTTTGATGCGGCGGTACCAATGGCAGGTATTTATGATTTTGCCGCCGCCTACAATAATAAAAACCGCATGATTCGCCTGTTTATCGAACATGGCCACAGTGGTGTGCCCGATGCACAGCCTGAACATTATGCCATCAGCAACACCATAAACAGACTCCATGCTGTGAAAACCCCGATTTTGCTGATGCATGGCGAAAGCGACACAATTGCGCCTTTTGAGCAGTTTTTAAGCGCCACCAAAGCGCTGGAACAACACAACAAAGTCTTTGAAGCTCACAGCTATCCCGGTGAACCGCACCGTTTTCGCAACCCGGAAAACCGGGTGGATATGTATCGCCGGTTAGAAGCGTGGATGGCGCGCTGGTTGCAGAATCCGTAGAGCGTGTTGCGCTGTTAACCAGCTCACTTTTTTCCAGAAACCTTAAACTGAACAGTCATTAACACCGTGCTCAGGCACAGTGTTAATGGCGTAACTAATCCTAACCGGAGCAGCAGCAACGCAACCACAGGATGCGCTCAATTCCACCTGCCAGCCATTTGCTAAAAGCCGAGCTGTTCTCGGTATTCACCACCTGTTGAATAATAGCAATCAGGAATAATACCCACATCAATTTGCACATCGTTTGAAGGTGCGAAGGCTTGAGGTAATTTTAAACAGGCTGCCATTGGTGCAGAAGCGAGAGTGACGCAAGGTGAGTACTTTTTCTGGTCTTTCTAAACTGAATTTGTTGAGTTTAATGGTGTTGCTTTGCACCCTGCTGGCAGCGTGCGGTAAGCCTGTCCCTGAGCAGACGTCAGCTGTTGCAACAAAAACCACACTTATTGTGGCACGTGCCAGTGAACCGGAATGGTTGAATCCGGTGGCGGGCCATCAGCATGCCGACTCTGATAAATCCATGTTCCGTGGATTATTCAGGCTGGACCTGGATAATAAGTTGGTACCGGATATGGCTGAATCCTGGTCGGTATCGGATGACGGTAAAGTCTATCTCATCAGCTTGCGCCAGGGGATTAAATGGCACGATGGTGTGGCCTTTACGGCTGAGGATGTGAAGTTCACCATTGAAAGCATTCAAAATCCCAACAATCATAGTGGCTTGCGCAAGGAAGTAGAGGAAATAAACCGGGTTGAAGTCATTGATGCGCTCACGGTAAAAATCCATCTCAGCCAGCCATTAGCCCCGCTGCCGGGCAGACTCAAAATAGGCATGATCCCCAAACACAAGCTGCAAGGCAAAGATTTTAATACTGATCCTTTTAACTTCGATCAACCTGTGGGTACCGGCCCATACAAGTTCAGCTCTCGCAAACCTGGTGAATATCTTGAGCTGGTAGCCAACGATGACTTCTACGATGGCGCGCCAGCCTTTGAACGAGTTATTTACAAGTTTTTGCCTGATCCTAATGTTCGCCTGATACAACTAAAAAAAGGCGAGATAGACATTGCCCCGCTGACGCCCAAACAAGTGGCGGCGGTACGGGAGGATGATGTGTTTCGCATCGAAACCACGCCTTCAGCTGATTATCGGGTGATGATGTTTAATCATCGTGATCCGTTGTTTGAAGATGTCCGGGTGCGTCAGGCAATTCAGTTTGCTACTGACCGGGAGGCATTAGTCAAAGGGGCATTGTTGGGCTACGGTGAGGCTGCATACGGACCATTGCAATTTAATCGTATGTCGGTCAGTAAAGCGCAACTGTTAAAACACGACAACAATATCGGGCAAGCTGAAAAACTGTTAAATGCCGCCGGATGGCAGCGCGGTGAAGATAATCTGATGCATAAAGATGGCCAGGTGTTTTCGTTTATTTTGACGGCGCCGGTCAGTGATCCGGTGCGTGTGGATCTGGCGACCTTGTTGGCCAGTCAACTTCGCCGCGTGGGTATTCATGTCATGGTGGATGTAAAGGACTGGTCGGTGATCAGTATCCCCATGACCCAGGCCTTAATTTTAGGGGGCGGCTTGCCTGGCGATCCGGATGACGATTTATACCGTTTTTTCTCTTCTCATATGCTGGATGCAGGCAGCAATTACAGCGGTTATCAAAATCCACAGGTTGATGCTTTGTTGGCGCTGGGGCGCAGTGCTCTTGCAGAACAACAACGGGTGGAGATTTACCAGCAGTTGCAGCGCGAGCTAATCGAAAACCCTGCTTATAATTATCTGGTTTATTTAGAACAGGTGTACGGTATTCGCAAAGGCCTGCAAGGATTTCAAAAGAAGGTTTTTGGGCACGGCACTTCGCCGCTCTGGAATATAGAAAAGTGGCAATATCGCCATGAAGCTGTGCAGGCGGATGACAGCTGATGCTGCGTTACCTGGCGTTGCGCTTTGGATCTGCGATTCCGCAATTACTGCTCATCAGCCTGTTGGCCTTTATCGTGATGAAGGCGGCACCCGGTTCACCGGTAGCCAGTCTGGTGGGCGGCCGTGAGTTTATGAGCGCCACCGATTTTGAACGGGTTGCCGGAAACCTGGGATTAAACGAGCCCTTGTATACCCAATATCTGACCTGGCTGAGCAATGTGCTGACCGGAGATTGGGGCTATTCCATCAAAGATGGTCGCGCAGTCAGTGAGGTCATCTGGGTTGCGACGCTGAATACCGGCCTGTTAATCGGTATTGCAGGTACAGGCATTGTATTGATATCACTGCTGATGGGCTATGTGGCTGGCCGCTGGGCGCAATCGCCGGTGGATTACGCGGTGAGTGGCCTGTCGCATATCAGTTTTGCGACACCAGCTTTCTGGCTTGCGTTGTTATTCATTTTACTTTTTTCTGTGGAGCTGGACTGGTTGCCTTCTTCGGGGATGGTGACACTGGGTCAACCTGACACCTGGCAAACGCGCTTGCTACATTTAGTGTTACCGGTGTTAACCATCATTCTGGCGCATGCGGGCCCCTATATTCGACTGGTGCGGGGTAGTGTGCGTGACGTATTGTCTTCCGATTACTATCGCGCAGCCGTTGCGCGTGGCTTACCTCGTCGAATCTTGTTGTGGCGCTATGAGTTACCCAATGCGCTGACTCCTTTTATTACCTGGTGTGGTGTTTCGTTGCCGTTACTGGTGGGTGGCACGTTTGTCGTGGAATGGGTTTTTTCCTGGCCGGGTATCGGGCAGTTATTTCTCAAATCGGCGATTGGAAAAAATTACACAGTGCTGATGGCGGCAGTGTTAGTTACCGGTGTTATGGTGATTCTTGGCAATCTCATTGCCGATCTGCTGGTGGCCTGGTTAAACCCGAAAATAAGGCGGCAATATGGACGCGCTTAGCACTGACAAGGGGCAGGTTCCCGAATATTTCCGCTATCACCAAAAAACGGCATTGTTGCGATCGTTTCTGCGTCACCCTATGACCAGAGTGGGACTGCCCGGTTTATTGATCATTGCAATCGCCGCTGTGTTGGGGCCATTGCTGGTACCTTATGGTGCTGATGAGCCTGATTTGTCTGCGATTTTTGCTGTGCCTTCCTGGTCTCACTGGTTAGGCACCGATCAACTCGGGCGTGACTTACTCGCACGATTATTGGAAGGCGCACAGGTGTCCCTCAGTGTGGCGATAATCGCCACACTGTTTGCTACAGTACTCGGCTGCCTTTATGGTTTTGTGGCCGGTATGGGACCGGTGTGGCTGGATCGCATCATGATGCAGTTTCTGGATACCCTGTTATCGATACCTGTGTTATTGCTGGTGATCGTGGCCCAGGCTTTCGGAGAATCCAGTGTACTGAAGGTGATTGCTGTGATTGGCCTTGCCAGCTGGATGGGAACTGCGCGTCTGATGCGCACCGAGTGTCGCCGGTTGATGGCCGCCGATTATATTTCAGCGGCGTTGGTGGGTGGGGCCTCACAGTTTCGTCTGGCCATAACGCATTTGTTGCCCAATGCCGCTGCACCGTTGCTGGTGGTGGTCACTGTGGGTGTCGGGCAGGCGGTACTGATTGAGTCTACTCTGAGTTTTTTAAACCTTGGTGTGCCTTCTACCTTACCCAGTTGGGGAAACTTGTTGGGTAACGGCATGAGCAGCCTGCTGGGTGGTGCCTGGTGGATGGTATTGTTCCCCGGTTTAATGATTGTCTTTACCGTCGCCAGCATTAATCTGGTGGGGGATGGTTTGCGGGATATTGTGGACCCAAAGCGGCGGGCCGGCCTATGACGGTAAAAACACCACTACTGTCTATCAATGAATTGTCAGTGACTTACGGCGCAGGACCCGGTGCCGTGAAGGCTGTGCGCAATCTTTCCTGTGATATCGGCTGCGCTGAAGTGGTGGGATTGGTCGGGGAAAGTGGCAGCGGGAAAAGCACGGTTGCCCAGGCCATCTTAGGCTTGTTGGATAGCGACAACAGTGCCATTAGTGGCAGTATTGAATTTTCTGCTGACAATGTGTTGGCTTATGACTCCGCTCAGTGGCGTGCCGTCAGAGGCAGTCGTATCGGTATGCTTTTCCAGTCTCCGGAATCCAGCTTTAATCCGGTGACAACCATTGGTGAGCAAATGTTGGAGTCGCTGTGTTGGCACAAAGCGCTGAGTAAAGCGCAGGCAAAGACAGCCGCGATAAAGGCGTTGTCTGATGTGGGTATGCCACGTCCTGATGAAGTATTTCATCACTACGCGTTTGAGCTAAGCGGTGGCATGTGTCAACGAGCGGCGCTGGCACTGGCGATGTCGCTGCAACCCTCCTTGTTATTAGCAGATGAACCGACAGCCTCATTAGATGTCGTGGCTCAGGCTGAGCTGGTGCGTTGGATGGGCAGGGTGCAAAAACAGCGGCAATTGGCCATGTTGGTGATTAGTCATGATCTGAATTTAATCGCCCGTCTGGCGGATCGTATATTGGTGATGTATCAGGGTGAAATACTGGAGCAAGGGCCGACCCGGTCTGTACTGGAAAATCCACAACATGATTACACCCGGGCATTGATAAATGCAGTACCCAGGTTGACAAAATACCCATCCATATCCGCCGGCGAATCTTTGTATCAGGCTAACACCGAAGAGGTGCAGTCATGAGCACACCATTGCTTAACGTTGAAGCTGTCAGCCGGGTTTACCATAGCCTGGGGGGGATGTTTTCAGGCAAGCGTCACAATGTCCGGGCTGTTAATCAGGTTTCTCTTAGCCTTGCTGAGGGCGATGTTGTGGGGCTGGTGGGAGAAAGCGGCTCGGGAAAAAGCACTCTGGCGCGCATGATCATCGGACTGGAGCAGCCGGATAGTGGCCAGGTGTTGCTCAAGGGGGCAAATATCCATGCCTGTCGGGCACAGCAATTACGGCGTATGCGACAAACCATGCAGATGGTATTTCAGAACCCCTATACAGCACTTAATCCTTTACAACGAATTGATGCCGCCATCGTCGAACCACTGGTTAATTTTAAGTCACTGTCGCAAAAAGAGCGAACCACTGTGGCGGTTCGGGCCCTGGAGGATGTGGGACTGCCAGCGCGTTTATTACATGCGTATCCGCATCAGTTAAGTGGTGGCGAGCGACAGCGAGTCTGTATTGCCCGGGCGTTGAGTGTTCAGCCCAAACTGTTGCTTTGCGACGAAGCGGTATCGGCTCTGGATAAAACGGTTCAGGCTCAGGTGCTGACCCTGCTAAGGCAGTTGCAGCAGCGCTACAAGCTGGCAATTTTGTTTATTTCTCATGATCTCGCAGCGGTCAATCAACTGTGCGATAAGCTGCTGGTTATGCGTCAGGGGGAGATTGTTGAACGGGGAAATTGTCAGACGCTACTGTCAAATGCCACGCACCCGTACACGCAAAAACTGCTTGCAGCAAACCATTATCTGGAAGGTGTGGGACAGTAAATGCCAGTGCTTCCGGGTCAGTTTAGTCATTCATCTAAGCAACTTAATCACATTCAATTTTATTCTACGATTTTAAGGTTTCAACCCTATGCGAACTAACAAGCGTTTAGTGTCCGTCAGTTGCATTGCTGCACTGTTTTCTCTTAGCCAGGCATCTGCATGGGCCGATGAGCAACCCAAAGACAAAGCACTGGAAAAAATCACCGTCACCGGTGAGGCTATGGAAGAGTCTAATCAGTCGTTTACCGTCAATACTGTTTATCGCGAGCAATTAGAGCAGCGCAATATCAGTGATGTACTCAGGGCGATTGAAGAAACGGCGGGTATGACCATGAGCACCGGTGCGTTTGCCCAGGGAGGCGTAGCCAGTGCTTTTCAGATACGCGGGTTTGCTGAGGGCGGCCATGGCAGTGACGCTGCGGTATACATAGATGGTATTTCCCTCAATGAGGGGGGCTCTCATGGCGACGGCTTTGCTGATACCAATGTAATTATGCCGATTGAGTTGGAAACAATCAGTGTCTTCAAAGGTCCGGTATCGCCACTGTATGGTAACTTTGCGCGTGCCGGCACCCTGGCTTTTGAGACACGGAAAGGGGGTGAGTATCAGGAAGCTGATTTGTTTGTTGGTGCGTATGATACGGTAAATACCCAGTTTGCTTTAGGTCAGGAGGTTGAGCGGATATCCACCAACTTTGCGCTGCAGGCCTATGACAGTAGCGGTTATCGTGAACATCAGGATTACACCAAAATCAATGCAACCGGCCGGATAGCCTATGAAATTGCCAATCATTCAGATATCGCGTTGTCGGTTCGCCATCATCACGGTCATTTCAACTCTCCCGGTTACGTCACTGAAGAACAGTTCTACAGTGGGGAAGCAGGGCGCAAAGGGCGCGCACCTACGGCAGAAAATGATGGTGGCGACAGAGATTTTATTTCCTATCGGGTTGATTACAACACCATGTTAACGGACGATATCCGGTTGCTGGCCTATGGTTACGGCGTTCACCAGGACTCGGTGCGCTTTGCCAAATTTAGTTACACTGAACAGGGGCAGACTGAGCGAAATTACAGCCGGGATGGCATGGCATTGGGAGTGAGTCTGAATGGCGATTCGCCGGTATTGGGCAAGGCGGCTTCCTGGGTGGTCGGCCTGGAATATCTGGATGAAACCACTGATGCGGCTCGCTATAACAGCAAGGATCGGGTGCGCGGTGAGGTGACCCAAAATCGGGAGCTGACCACCGAAACTACGTCGTTGTTTGGGCAACTGGATCTGGCGGTGACCGAGCGGTTCACCACCACCATTGGCGGCCGGTTCGATCATTTTGATGGCGAAGCACTGGACAGGATTACCGGGTTGAGCTCGACGATGCAGGACTATGCTCACTTCAGCCCGAAACTGGGAATGCGCTATGCGCTATCAACGGACTGGCAAGTTAGGGGAAGTGTCGCCAATGGTTTTGCGTTGCCCGCCGGTGAAGCAAAATATGACGCCAGTATTCAGGTGGACCCGATTGACTATCTGCAATACGAAATAGGTATCTATGGCACCCCCTTAAAACAACTGAGCCTGGACCTGGCGGCTTTCCGACTGGATTCAGATGGTGAGTATCAGCAGATAGGTGGCGAAACTGTTAACTTTGGCGAAACTCAGCGCAGTGGTCTGGAAGCGGAAGTGCGTTACAGTTTAACTGAGGAACTGGAGTTTCTTGGCCTGTTGGGGGTGTTTGATAGCGAAATTAAAAAAGGCGCCAATCCCGGCAACGAAATCACCAGCGTACCGCAATATACCGCAACCCTGAAAGCCAGTTACTCGCCATCGGTTGGTTTGGGGGGCAGCATTGCGTGGCGTTCCACCGGTGAGTATTTTTTAACAGGTGACAACAGCCAAAGTTACGCCGGTTTTGATGTTGTAGACATGACCATGTTTTATCACTTTGATCATGATGGCGCGGTAAAATTATATGCTCAGGTTAATAACCTGTTGGATGAAACTTATGCGGAAGCCGTCTGGTATGGCGACAGTGGTAACTTTGCACCTGCGGCAGGGCGTAATCTTGGTGTTGGTGTGACAATCAAAATGTAACGCCGCCGGAAAATGCAGGTCGGGCGTTCCTTTTTTCGGGAGACGCCTGCATTTCCTCTGGTTTTTCTCCATCAGAGAGGGCATTCCCATTGTAGTTATTCCTGACCGTGGTACTGTTGCAGTCGGTAAACGGGCCTGTGTCTGGCAGGCAGAATATCGTGAGTATGGATAGTAACAGGTAAATCTTTGTGAATGGTTTAACGTACAAACTGGGACGATTATTAGGTCAGTTATCACCCAGTCCTAAAGCCCCCGCACTGGGTGAGCGGGAGCTGGAGGTAATGAAGATAGTTTGGCAAGGTGAGCAGCTTTCCGCTAAAGAGGTGTTGTGTCGCAGCACCGATAGCGAGTTGAGTTTAAGTACCATGCAAAGCACCTTAGAACGTCTGTACCGAAAGAACTTGTTATACCGGGAGAAAACCGGACGATTTTTTGTTTACCGGGCGGCGGTTAGCCGCAGCCAGATCATCAGTCAGCTACTGGGAGATATCACTGAGCAGATATGCGATGGTGATGTAACGCCTTTGCTGTCTGGCTTTTCTGATTTTTGCAGCGAAAAATCCCAGGGCACAGCAACAACGGAACACGACCTGGTCACACCTGCCTCGCCAGAATCCCCCGATGACAGTGCCACTGCTTAATATTCTGTACCACCTGAGTAGCCTGGTGGTTTTTTTTGTTCTGCTTTCATGGATAACGGCATATGCATATCCTGTTTTGGTGCGCCTGCTTGCAAAGATAACACCGGAGCAGAGTGCTTTTAGTGTCTTTGTTTATGGGCTTCTGGCGCCGGTTTCTGCACTGGTTGCGATTTTGCTGTTGTCGCTACCGCAATTTTCTTCTTTCCTGGTGGCTGAACATTGTCACGGTCTTGATTGCCATCCCCACCGATTGCAGATGACCGGAATGACGCTCCAGGTGATCACTAAAATTTCGGTGTTTGTGGGGGTATTCATTATCGCCTGTACTTATATTGCGCGTCAGTTGTATGCCAACCGAAGCCGGTTTAACTTGTTGAATCGACTGGCAGAGCCAACGCCGGCGGCATACAAGGTGCTGGACAGCAACAACCCCTTTGCATGGTGTACCGGCTTGCTGCAACCAAAAATTTTTATCTCCCGCGGGCTTTTTGACCGGCTCAGCAAAGACGAACTGCAGCTTGTTATTGCTCACGAACAGGCTCACGCCAGGCGCAAGGATAACTTGCGAAAATGGCTTATCCATTGGGCAACTATTGTCTGGCCGAAAGGCCTGCGCAGCCGAATTCGTCAGGATTTGGCGGATATCACGGAACAGGTTTGTGATCAGGTGGCCTTGGCAATTCAGCCGCAGAACGATGGTGGGCAAACCCTGAAGCAGGCGTTGCAAAAATGTCGTGATGTTACTGACAAGCGTCAATTCTCACACAATGTTGAGCACTACAACTGTCGAATCAAAATGATCGACAAAGCCAGCCAGACGCCAGGAAACACTGATAATTCAGGGGCAATCTGGGCTTCACGTCTGTTTATCAGTGCTGTTTGGTTGAGCTGTGTGGTGGCCACCGTGCATCTCGGCCACCCGCTACTGGAATGGATAGCCACTTAGCCGGTACGAAAATTTCGCGCTTTGCTTTACTAAAAAATTTACCTAAACTTGAATTCTGATGGACCACCGGGCTGAATTCATGTCGACGCCAACCGTACACCTCAATGCCAGAGAACACATTTTTCGTGTGTCAGGGGCTTTATCGATTCAACTGTTTTTATCCATTGCTATGGGTATTGCACTGTTTAAAGTGCCGCAACTACAAGACATGATTAACCAGACAGATCAACAACCCGGGGCCTTGCTCAGCTTTGCCGTTGCGATTGCGTATTTTTCTCTGGTGATGTGGTGGAGTAGTCGCTGGATATTGCGACGCGTGGATTCGCCATTTCACACCCCTTCAGAGCGCGGTACTTTGGGGACCCGGGCCGGGGAGTGGATCCCCAGACTTATTCCGCTGTGCTTTTTGTTTTTGCTGGCGGCACTGGCTGTGCAGCACAGAGCGTATGGCGTGGCTCTGCTGTCTGCGCTGCAGAGTGTGTTGTTTATGCTGTTTGTGTGGTTGCGTGTTCCCTGGGTGAAACGCTACCGGCAACACGCCATATTAAAGCTGTTTGGTCAGCCACATTTCTGGCATGGTGTAATTGCCCTGTGCTTTCTTGTTCCATCTGCGTTAGCGGTGTTCGCAATCGATGTATACGTACGTTATTTTGAAGGTTTAGCCATTATATTTTGGGGCCTGAGCAACATGCTGTTGGGTTGTGTCCTGGTGACTTACTATGTACTGGCTCCGGGGCTGAATGTGCTGTTAAAAGGCTTGTCCTATGGCATATATTGGGCCTTTAAATCAACCTCACTGGCTTCACCAGAGCACAAAACCTTTCTGGTGATGAAACCGCCCTATCCGGTGGTGACCTTGATCATTGCTACGGCGTTTTTGGTATCCCTGAGTGGTAAAACTGATAATCATGCATTTCGCACCTTGTCTGGAGATTGCCGTTATTCTGCCCAGGATGATATCAGCCGTTGTGAGGACCAAAGGCGCTTCAAACCCTATGCGTCATTTGCTGATGCTTTCAGTGATTTTAAAACGGCACAGCCACGTATCCGCAAGACGGTGCAGGGCATAACCTATGTACCGGTGTACATAGTGGTTAATCAGGGCGGAGGCTTACGAGCGGCGTATTGGTCAGCTGTCACCCTGAGCCTGATTGAACAGCGATATCCTGGTTTCCATTCTAATGTTTTTGCCATGACAGGGGCGTCCGGAGGCACCGTGGGGAATACCGCCTATCTGGCTGGTCTGGATTACCACGCCGGGTTTGACGCGCAAGCCCATGATTTATCTCAGTGTCAGCAGTGGCCGAATTTGCCAGCCTGCATGCAAAAATCGTTTCTGTCTCAGGACTTCCTGTCACCGCTAGTAACGTCGTTTTTGCACAATGATTTTTTGTATCGCTTTGTGCCCTATGGGGTGTTTCAGGACGACCGTGCTTTCCATCTGGAACGCAGCTTCGAACTGGCTCATCAAAATACGTTTGGCGCAAATGCCTCAGGCTGTCCGCTTGCGGAAAATAGCGCAGCGTCTGAGTCATTCTTAGCACTGGGCTATTACAGCTATTACCACTGCATCAAGGGTTCGTCCGGGATTTGGCGGCCGTTGGTATTGGCTTCCAGTTATTTACAGGAGCTGGGAGCGATGTCTCTGACTGTGCCATTTAATTTCGATGATTTGGCATTCCCGGGGGCGCTGGATTTACAAAAACTGCAGGCACAAATGTATGTCGAGACAGACGTTAAGGGGCCCCGTTCTGCTCCAATCCGCGATATACCTCTGATTACAGCGGCAGTTAACTCTGCCAGATTTCCGTACGTTACACCGGCGGGAAGTCTCAGAGCCGACATGCCGTGGCAATATAAAATTCACACGGCTGATGCCGGTTATTTCGATAATTTTGGCGCGAAAACAGCGCGTCAGGTGTTGACGCAATTGAGTAAAACCATCAGTAGCAGCAATCCGGATGTTGTCTATGTACCGCAAATTTTGGTGTTTAAAAATGACCCGTTTTATCCAAATGAGTTGGGGCTGGTGAACCCGCAAAGCCCTTATGCCGAAACCGTTGAGGATGGTGTCCGGGCACCTCTGGAAATTGCCAAATATCGCAGTGCTGCCATGAACGAAATCAGTGCACCGTTACAGAGCTTATTGCAGGCCAGAGGTGGACATTCTTATGTCGCGTTGGCTGAACTGGATACGGCTTACCGCAACCAATTCCAACAGGTGCCGACCTTACGTCATTTCAGTCAGTCGATTAACAGCGACGCTGCAGAGTTATTGTTGTTTGAATTTAGCAAATCGCCCTCTTCCTGTCAGAGCAGTGAAGATCCGCCGGTAGGCTGGTGGCTTTCGCAGGATTCCAGGTGTTTATTAGATGAACAAATCAACCACAATGTTAATTTGTTAGCAGATAACTATTTTTTCAAAACAGAAAAAGAAAACTGAGGTGATATGAACAAGCTTAATGTTACCAAGCTCACCACCATTTTATTTACCCTATTGGTTTGTCTGGTTGTTGCCTACCTGTTGTTGGCGCGGCCGTTGTAGTTTTCCGCATCACCATCCACAGGTGGGCAGGGGCTGTTTTCATCCTTTGCTCAGGAGCAGGTGCAGGGGATTGATGTGTCTCACGATCAAGGCAGTATTGACTGGACTAAGGTAGCTACAACTCAGGTGGCCTTTGTCTATCACAAAGCATCTGATGGTATTACCTGGCAGGACCCGATGTTCAGCACGAATATTGCGGCACTCAACAGCCTGCATTTGCCTGCCGGTCCTTATCACTTTTTTGAACCAGAAGATGATGCCCTGAAACAGGCCGATAACTTTTTAACCAGTATTCGAGGTCATTCACTATCGTTACGGCCCATGGTCGATGTAGAAATCACCCGAAACCAAAGCAGTGACATAATACAGGCCGGGCTTCGGCAGTTTTTGACAAAAATAAAACAAGCTACCGGGTGCGACGCCATCATTTATTCCTACAAGGATTTTTGGGAAGCCAATATCGGTCCGGACTTCAACGATTATGATTTTTGGTTGGCGGATTACAGCGCCACGATGACACCACCGGCAGAGGTCAAAAACCTGAAACTGTGGCAGTACAGTGACAAGGGGAAAATCCCCGGCATCAAAGGCGATGTGGATCTTGATAAGCTGCTGGACGATGGTGGCCTGGCAACGTTAATGTGTGACTATAAGGCGGAGCAGGAATGAGTGATTTCAAGGCAGATGTTCTGAACAAAATGACAACACAGGTTGCAACCTGGCTGACTGCTCAACGTTATTTGTTGCTGATTGTTGGTGTGCTGTTTGTGTGGTTACTGGGGCTGAACCTGGGTTGGTTTTCAGGGGTGTCGGAGGCGTTTAACCAGCATGATCTGGTGGCAGCCAATGCGAGCTATTTGGCCTATCTGGAAACAAAACTGTTGGCGGATTACAGTGCAATGCTGGGGTTGAGCGCCCTGGTGGATGTGGCTGCCAGTAGTCAGTTTGGCGTTGACTTTATCGTGGATGTCAACGTGCAGGTTGGGGAGTTGTTAAACAACCTTAGTCAGGTACTGGAGCAAGGGAAAAGCTACCTGTTGTGGGCAATGGCGGCAGTAGGCGCACTGGAAATCATTGCGCTGTTATCGAAGTATATTGCCCCTGTTTTGTTTCATGCACTGTTATGGGCATTATTTATTTGGTTGTTTGCCGGGCTGTTTCGACATCAGGTATTGCATTCAGTACTGGCCAGACAGGGGATCAGAACGCTGTTGGTCCTGTTCCTGGTGAGTCATATCGCTTTACCTTACAGTATTCATTTGAGTGCCTCAGCCACACGAGTTATGGATAGTGCCTTGGGTTTTCAGTCAAACCACCAGTATTTCAAGCAATTTGCTGATGAGCTGAGCGGCCAATCCAGTCAGGCAGCGCAAAGTGACTTAAAATAACAGGGTAAATCTGGCGTCCATTTTTTACACAAAGCGTTGGTTAGCAAATTACCACATAAGGTACAGACCAGTTCTCATACCGTTATGAAATCGGCGGCGCACCTGTTGTTTACATTAATTATTATTCCGGGGCTACTGTTGGCCTTCAATCTGTTTTTACTGCGTAAACTAACGGACAGCCTGGAAAGGCAATATCACGCGGTAACACTTGGCATACAGGGAGCTATGACACAGTTTCAACAGGAGCATTTACACCGAGAAAGTTCTTAGTTCTGGGTGGAAACCCCTATTTTGTTTTGTTGCAGATATTGTCACTCTGGATAGGTAAAACAACTTCCCTATCGGAGAATAATAATGAAACCTACAATTTTGTCACTTGCTGTTCTTGCCTCGGGCCTTATTCCAACGGCAAATGCCAACGCTGATGCACTGCTGGGGCCTAAGTTAACGCAGGAACTGCAATCCCTGACGGGACCCTTCGACGTTATTGTGTCTTTCGAGCAACAACAAAATATCGATAGCACCTTACAGCAGCTTGGAGTGCCTTATCTGGCATTGCAAGCCCTGCCAATGGCGAATGCCAGGGTTAGCAAACTGCAATTGCAGGATTTGCTGAATAATCCTCAGGTAAGCAGTATTTATAGCAATGCTGCTTTGCAATACAGCAATTATACCTCTGGTGAAATTACCGGCGGGCATTACGTTCACGATTATTATGGTGTTGACGGCAGCGGTGTGACAATTGCTGTGCTGGATTCCGGTGTCGATGCTACTCATCCTGATTTAGAGTTCCAAAGCAAAACCGTAGAGAACGTTAAGATTATCGGTGATCTTGATTTACTGGGTGGACGCAATGCGTTTTTGGAGGGCATGCCCAATAGTGATACTACATCGGGTCACGGCACCCATGTTGCAGGTACCGTTGCAGGAACCGGTGTGGTATCAGTAAACGATGAACGCCGCGCCTATTACCATGATGGCATTGCGCCAGGGGCGAGTATCGTGGGCCTGGGCGCCGGTGAAGGGAGCTCAATTTTATATGCATTATTGGGTTTCGATTATGCGATAGCCAATCAGGAACGCCTTGATATAGACATTATCACCAATAGTTGGGGAGGTGGTGACGGTGCCGAATTTGACCCCAACAACCCGATTAACCAGGCATCATTTGAAGCCTATAAAAATGGCATGGTGGTAAGTTTTGCCGCTTCTAATTCCGGCCCGGATGATGACACCCTGAACCAGTATGCGCTGGCGCCCTGGGTTATTAATGTGGCCGCAGGAACCAGTGACAAACAACTGGCAGATTTTTCCAGTCGTGGTGTTGCTGGTCATCAGTATAAATTGCCTGACATTACTGCGCCGGGCCAAAACATCACCTCTACGCGGGCCCCTAATACGGTTATCGGTGCCCAGGGACCTGTTATCGATTTGTCCCATCCGGAGTATCTGGCTTACTATCACACTATCAGTGGTACCTCGATGGCGACTCCTTTCATCGCCGGTGTTGCGGCGCTGATGTTAGAAGTTAACCCTGATTTGTCACCGGATCAGATAGAACAAATTATGAAAGATACCGCTGAACCCATGAACTATGCTCCGCATGAAGTGGGGGCAGGGTATATCGATGTTAAAGCGGCAATCGATCTGGCTAAAGTTACCACTGGACAGCGAGTGGCATTTTTACAGGGCGATACTGACTGGTCCAGTCAGGGAACCTGGACTCAGGCAGACAATGCCGATGCAAACCTTGCCTACGTGGGTAAGTGGCGTACTAAGAGTCACGCTTCAGCATTTCAGGACACTGTAAATCTGGCCCGCAATGATCATTCGTCAATTTTCGCCAAAGTGCGAGGCGACAGAGTGCGTTTGCATTTTTTAGCAACGTCAGACAAACCAGCATCGATTGAATTACTGTCGGATGGGCGCTCAATGGGTGCGGCAACTTTGTATCACCCAGATGCTTCTGGCACGTCACCACAGGATCTGGCTGTGGCATTTGATGATTTGGGTGACGGTATCCATGATTTGGAAGTGCGTATACTGAACAAGCGGGTTATGTTTGACCGCATGGATGTTGATGGTGCGTTACTGGCATCAGATGTCACCTTTACTGAAAGACAACAAAGCGATACCGGTACTATGGGAGTGTCGGCTGAAAACCTTGAAGTACAGGAGTTTCCACTTGAGGTCGCGGCAAATGATGTGAGTGTGACGTCCACCCTGAGCTGGACCGGAGTTGCTGACCTGGACTTCTTCCTGGTCAACCCTGAAGGCGTAGAAGTCGCTTCCAGTGCTTCTCTGGAAAATCCGGAAACCCTGCAGTTCTGGACTGATACGGCTGGTACCTACACCTTGCGTGTTACGGGGTATATTAGTGTAGCAACGCCGTTTACTATTACCACTGACATCACTTCAGAGTTGTGAGTTAAAGTTTAAAACTTACATTATTTTCTTTTATTTGAAGGTATTCTGAAGAACGAGGCAGTGCTGAGTTTTGAGGAATATTTTTGATTCGAAGATGTATCTGTCGGGGCGCCGACTGCGCCTTAAGGAATGTTGTCTGCGACACTTCTTAAGAATCCTCCGCAGCCCTTGACGCGCAATGGCATAACCTTCGCAATCAGAACAACTCTGACCATCAATGACAGCACATCCATGTGCTGGCATTGATTGCTGCAACTTCCCTGTTGCAGCTCTTAGTTGTTTTTCTGATTGCTCAGGTTATTGCGCGTAAAAGGGACCCAGAACTGTGCTTTTGTTTAACACCCGACGAATAACAAATAAATTTAAGGTGAAATACTTTTCTCTTTAAAGTATTTAATTCAAATTCAATCATAAATTTAATCATGACGCCCATTAATACTTTGTTGAATAACCAGTCATTGTCGTGTTCGAAGTCCGGTCAATTCAGGCCCATTCGCGAGATAAGCCGAAAGAGCAGGTAAACCTGAAGATTGGCAACAAGGATGTTGCCCAAGTCGATGCAAGTACACGGATGTACTTTCATTGACGGTCTTCTGGTTCTGCACTTGAGGCTTATGTTTTCTCGCGCCATGGGCAAACGGGGGTTTTAGGGGAGCGCCCCTAAGAAAAACCTTTATCAGAGCACCGCACTGTCAATTTGATAAAGCTGTGAAACTCCAGCACCTTCGTTTGGCTGGCCGATTCTTGCTCCTGTAAAATTGGCATTTGCTAAATCCCTGATTCCTATCACCTTTGTTTTAACTGTTTGCTCAGGTTATTGCGCGTAAAAGGGACCCAGAACTGTGCTTTTGTTTAACACCCGACGAATAACAAATAAATTTAAGGTGAAATACTTTTCTCTTTAAAGTATCTAATTCGAATTCAATCAGGCAAATAATCACCCATTCTAACTAACGGATAATATGCCATTGGGTTTGTCTGCCGGCCAGGTACCAGACGGTTTGGCCATCAAACAGGGCACTTTGTTCCAGCTTGATCTGTACCCATTGATCGTCCCATTCCGGCACCTGGGTTTTGATATTGCCCTCTATGGCATAACCCGTGTTCGGATACAAAGGCCAGTCACCGCGAACCGGGGTGTCGCCCTGATTATCCCACATGCCAATGGTGGGGCCAGCAGCATGGCCCACAAAGCCCAGAGGGTGGGTATAGGTACTGCTGAGAATGCCTTGCTCTTTGCTGATTTTGTGCGTGTCCGCCAGAATCTGATTACCGGTTTTACCTGTTTTAAAGGCATTGGTGAGAATATCTTGCCACTGAATACCCACTTGCAGGGCGCGTTTTAATCCTTCCGGGGCATCAAATTCTCCCAGCTTTAGAACATAAGCCATCTCCTGGGTGTCCGTACACAACTGTAAGTAACAAATCCCCACATCAGTATGCAGTATGTCACCGGGTAAAATGGTAGCAGGGGATTTTCCCATGTAGGTATCTTCCTGACGGGTGGCATCGCCGCGGCGCTGGATATTCACATAGGGCTGAAACCAGGGGCGAACCTGTAAGGCTTCAAAGCGTTCTCTGATATACCAGGCAACGTCATCAGTTGTGGTAACGCCTGGCGTGATGACTTTGTTGGAAAACGCCTCCGCGATAACGCCGCGGGCAATGCTGACAACCTGCGGGTAGACCTGAATTTCTTTTTCGCTGCGGGTTTCCATCCAGCGTACAACCAGTTTTTCGGCGCTTACCAGGCGTTGACGATATTTCTCGGGTAAGCTTTGTTGCAACTGTTGATGCAGTCCTACACTGAGACCATCTGATAAGGCCCAGTGCTCACTGATATTAATGCCGATACGCTGTGGATCTTTTTCAGCGATAACCTCAGCGAGTCGCTGCCATTGTTGTGCTTTACTGCCTCCTTGCCATACGGTGGGGTACAGGTCACCGATAGGGTAGCGGCTGACACTAAATCGCTCTACCGAACCATCAGGCTGGCGGTGGAATACCAGAATTGTCGTGCGTCGGGCGGCAAACGTAGGCTGGGGTACCAGGGTATAGAACAGGCGGTCTTCCCCGTATTCGCGATTGATCACCAACCACATATCCAGATCCGCATCATTCATTAATTTGGGTAACAGGTTTTCCAGTCGGTCTGCGACCATGGCATTGACAGGGGCGACACGTTCTTTAAAAGACAATACGTCAGGCATCTCGGTAATTTCACGACCCTGATCCCCGGCAAAAACCGCGCGTTGCAGTAATAAAAGTGCGATTGTTATATATCTCAGCATGAGCATTCCTTGTTGTTATTGTTGTAACCGAAGCGGAGAAACCTACCAGGTTTCTCCGCGAGCATATTTTTCATCCAGGACTTTATCAAAACTGGTGCTGGGCGAGGTGCTGTCTTTACGGGCAGCGTCTATGGTTTGATTGAGCCTTAGTACCAGCCCTTCGATGATCTTATCTTTAATGCATTCGCGGATGTGGCTATTCAAACAATTAAAGTGATAGGAGGTTATTTTCATGGCAACGACGTTGTCATCCGCAGCCGTGACAGTGGCAACTCTGGGCGCGCCCACAATAAAGCCTACTTCGCCGAGAAAATTGGGAGGGGCTACCGTGGCAATAATTTCTTTATTGCGCCAGATAGAGACTCTGCCGTGCATTAAGATGTAGAAGGCATCATCTCGTTCGCCTTCTTCCATAATAATTTCCCCCTGATGGAAGCTGACATAGCTTTTGGGCATCTCCAAAATCAGGTCAATTTCAGTATCACTGAGTTTTTTAAACAGGGGAATTTTTCTCAGGATCCGGGCGAGCTTAGCTTTTTCCATTGTCAACTACAGCAAAGTTCAACTGACTTTATTTATAACGATTCCCCACTAAAAAGCAAGTCAGGGCAGTTTCAGGTGTCTGCCACCATCCAGCGGTAACACGCGTCCGGTGATGTAATTATTGTGCAGCAAATACAAGACAGTTTCAGTAAAGCAGGCTTCACCCGGTTCAATGCCCAACAAGGATTTTTGTAAGGCTTTTTCCCGATATTGAGCATCATCCCAATCATTAAATCTTATTAACGCCGGAGCGATGGCATTCACTTTTACACGCGGTGCCAAATCACGGGCCATGGAAAAGGTCAGATTCTCCAGCGCGGCTTTAGAGGCAGCATAAGCCATGTGTTTGTAGCTGCCGATGGTGGCTACCTGATCAGTGATGTGCAGGATATCGCCGTGGTCTTCAATCAGGTGGGATAACGCTTTGTTGATTAACAGCGGGGCTTTTACATGCACCTGCATCATGGCATCAAAAACATCAGAACCCGCGTCCTGCTCGAAGGGGTTAGGATCTTTAGCCCAGGTCGATGCATTGTGAATGATGGCCCGCACCTGACTGTAACGCTGCTGCATCGTTTCGATGAAATTCTGAATACCTTGATTGTCGGAAAAGTCCGCCTGCAGGCAGTCAATGCCCTGCTGTTTTAATTCGGCCAGCAAGGGGCGTTCCTGGCGATAGGTGATAACCACGTTAAAACCTTGTTGATTTAGGGCGATGGCACTTGCAAGACCGAGGCGCTGTGCACCACCGGTGATAATGACAGGATTATTGTTATTCATGAAATATCAGACGTGTGTTTTTAGTGGGGTAGCATAGCTTAAAACGCAGCAAATAGCTGTTTCAAGGTTTGCGCCTGACAATGATTGTCGGGCAACGGTTGCTAAAAATCCTTCAAAACTCAGGAAGAAAATTGCTAAGCGGTCTATAAAGAGGATAAATGGTCGTTGCGTTAAGGATTGTTGTTAACCCCTTCACAATTGCATTCAGGCCGGCTGCTACTGGGACGATAAAGTTGCTATAAGGTTATCTGAATACAAAAGGCGTCAGATTTTGCTACGCAGGAGAGTTGCCGTGAATCCACATGTTTGGCTGAGATTTATTCTGTTGTCGTTAACGGCAACCTTCACGCTGTATACTCAGGGGGCCGATGTTGACGGTGACGGGAGCGCGGATTTTGCCCTGTGGCGACCCGGCAATCTGACGTTTTACAGCAAATCCCCCGCGAACAATAGCATTTTGACCCGCACCAGTTTAGGAGACGCTATCGACGGTGTTCCGTTGATAGGGGATATCAATGGCAATGGACTGGCAGATTTCGCTGTCTGGTATGAAGTGAGCGGAACCTGGTATATTCGCTATGACGACGATAGCCGGGAGACCATGCAGTTTGGGCAGGCAGGGGATATTCCATTTCTGGCGGATCGCACCGGCGATGGTCGGGATGATTTGATTGTACGCCGTCCATCCGAAGGGCGCTGGTATTTTCTGAATGCTGAATCTGGTGAAGTGGGGCAGTTTGACTATGGCAGACTGGCTACCGACGTACCACTGGTTGGTTACTTTGATAACGATGCCCACGCCGATTTTGCGGTCTGGCGGGATGGCACCTGGTATGTTCGCCACAGTACCAGTAATGAAACTGTGCGCACCATTTTGGGCCGACAGCAAACGGACGTTAAAGTCCCGGCAGATTATGATGGCGATGGCCTGACCGACCATGCCATCTGGCGACCTGCAACCGGGACCTGGTACATCTATTATAGTTCAGGTGTTTACCCGGAAGGGGGATGGCGCTACGAGCGTGTCTTCGGCAAGCAAAGCTCTGATATTCCGGTGCCTGCGGATTACGATGGTGACGGTAAAGCCGATTTGGCAATTCGTCGCCCCGCTACCGGCGAGTTTATCTATCTGAGCAGTGAAAACGGGACGGTTATCAAGTTTAGTTTTGGCCAACAGGTCACAGACATTCCGGCGCTGGCTCCCTGGTCATTAAAAGTTGCAATGCGCCAGGATGTGCCCAGTGGCAACGACGAAGCGCCTTCCGAAGTTGATGCTTCCGATTATTATCAACAGAATATATCCGCCAATATAGTGCAAAGCCGATGTATCGCCTGCCACGTGTCCGGTGGCGCCGCGGATGGATTAGCTCGCTTAATTTTTGAACGCAATACAACGTCCGATTACCTGACCATCAACCAACAACGTGTCGCTGATTTCCTGGCACTGGAAGCTGTAGACAGCGATTATTTTCTGGCTAAGGCCAGTGGTGGACTTGGACACATCGGCGGTACACAATTACCGGCCGGTAGTGCTGAATATCTGGCGTTTGCTACCTATCTGGGATTGCTCACACAAGGGGACCCGGGTCAGGGAGGGGAGGCACCGACTGACGGAGAAGGATTTTGGCAGGGAACGGCCATGTTATCTGCCGACCTGACCTTTCGCAGGGCGTCACTGATTCTGACCGGTCGCGTGCCTGAACTTGATGAAATGCAGGCCCTGTCACAGGCCAGCGATGCTGAGTTGCGCGAAGCACTGCTGGCACAATTCAGCGGCGAAGGATTTCATCAATTTTTAATCACAGCCGCCAATGATCGATTGCTAACGGATAAGTTTTTTCAGCGCGGAATGGAAGTTCTCAGTGACAGTTACTTTCCGGAAATCGCTAATCGCAGTTACCAGGCCGGACTCGCTCAGACCGAAGAGGCTAACAATGCTTTCTGGTACTGGCGCAGAGGCGTGGAAATTGGTATCACCAGAGCTCCGGTGGAATTGATCGCTTATATCGTGGAAAACGACCGCTCCTACACGGAAATAGTGACCGCGGACTATATGATGTTCAATGGTTACACTAATTCGGCGCTACGCGGTGACGCAGATATCAGCGAAAGTGACGGAGCCTGGTCCTTTGCACCAGGACATATGTCTGGTGCGATGGTGCATGATGAGCTCTTTGACGCTGAATGGACGCAATTCGGTCTGAACATTATCAATGAAGGCAGTACTATTAACTGGCCTCACGCAGGGGTGCTCAACGATTTGGCCTGGTTAAATCGCTATCCTTCGACAGCCACCAACCGCAACAGAGCCCGGTCGCGATGGACCTATTACTACTTTCTGGATTTTGATATTGAAAAGTCAGCGCAACGTACTCAGGACCCTGATGCGCTGGCGGACACCAATAATCCTACCCTGAACAACAGCAATTGCACTGTGTGTCACCAGACACTGGACCCGATTGCCGGGGCCTATCAGGATTACGGCGACTGGGGGAATTATAAAGATCAGTGGGGCGGTGAGGACTCGTTGCCCTGGACCTACAAATGGCCACAGGACGGCGACAGTGCATGGCAACAGGGCGATACCTGGTACCGTGACATGCTGGCACCTGGTCTGGAAAGTACGCTGGCACCACAGGGGCAGGACACGATCCAGTGGCTGGGTCAGCAAATAGCGAATGATTCACGGTTTGCCATTGCCATGGTGAAGTTCTTCTGGCCGGCCATTTTTGGGGTTGAACCCTTATCTGCGCCACAGTCATTAGAAGATGCAAATTATACGGCGCTGAATGATGCCTATAACGCCCAAAGTGCCTTTATTGTGGCCACCGCCGAACAGCTCAGGGAACACGGTAATTTACGACAAATGTTAGCGGACTTGGTCATCAGCCCCTGGTTCAGAGTTATGCAGCAAACTGAGCAGGCCGATGACGCTTTGCTGTTTGCTTTGTCTGGCAGCGAAAGGTTACTGACGCCTGAGGAATTAGAGCGAAAGACGCATTCTCTTACCGGGTTTTTATGGAATCCCTGGCAGGATAGCTGGAATCACAATGTGCTGAATACCGAATGGCGCAGGAACTACAACATTATGTACGGTGGCATTGATTCATTTGGTGTTACTAAGCGCGCCAAAGACATGACCTCGGTGATGGCCAAAGTGGCCACCGCGCATGCCGCTGAAGCGTCCTGTCCGGCAGTGCTGGAGGATATTAATACCGGGCAAGGACAACGCCGCTTACTCAATGGTATTGAGCGCAGCACGGTGCCGGGCATCCTCACCTCCAGTGATGCCGAAGTAGATGGCATGGGCGCCGGGAACAGTCAACCCTATGAAATGAGCTTTCACGTTGAGGCCGGAAATAGCCTGATCAGTCTTGCCTATACCAACGACATGTGGCTGGAAGAAAGCGGCGCTCATCAGGATTTGATCATTGATCACCTGTCTATTTACGACAGTCAAAATAATGCTGTGTTGTCGGTCACCGGCGCCGATCTTGATATTGTCTCGGGCACACCGATGGACGGTATTTGTTCCAATGTTACCTGGAACAGCGCAGAGGATAGTTACCGCCCCACCGACCGGTTATTTTGGGGTAATTGTTCCGTCACACTGGCTATTGAGTTTGCAAACGCCGGAAATTACACCCTGGTGATGGAAGCCTATTACCAGGAATACAATCAGGACGGGGCTTTGGACGAAAACGATGAGACTGTCATCGGCTTTGCCAATGTGGCAATGAGTGTCGGAGTTACCGATCCCATAGCGCAAACCAGTCCTACCGGCGATCAGTTAAGAGTCAAACTCGCCGAACTGGCGCAGCGTTTCTGGGGACAAAAATACGCGCCACAGGACCCGGAAATCACCCGAATGCTCACCCTGTTTACGGAAACCATGACAGATAAGCAAAATCGCACTGGAAGCGGTCTGATTTGGGAATGGGACACCGGCACTACCTGTAATTTCGATACCAGCGAATGGGATACAGAAAACCAATGGGGTGGTGCCATCGCAGGGGCCGATCCTTTCGGGACGCTGGCGGGCTGGCGGGCGGTCATGGTTTATCTGATGACTGATTATCAATATTTACACGATTAATGAGGGTAACCATGAACAGACGTCATTTTTTCAAAACCCTGGGGTTAACCTCGGTGGCGGCTTCGTTACCGGCCAGTTTTAATCTGTTTGCTGCCCCCCCGGATTACAGCGGCAAGTTCCTGGTGACTATTCAGACTGATGGCGGCTGGGATGTGACTTCATTTTGCGACCCTAAAGTTAACGTACCCGGCGATATCTTTATCAACAATTGGGCCACCACAGGTGAACCGGGGGAATCGGGCAATCTGCGATACGCCGCTTTTGCTAATAATCAGTGGTTTTTTGACCGTTATTACCAGGATATGTTGGTGATTAACGGCGTGGATGCCCAGACCAATAGTCATACTGCCGGGGTCGTGCACAACTGGAGTGGTCGATTGTCGGATGGTTTTCCGTCGTTGTCGGCATTATTTGCTGCCCAGTATGGCGCCGGTTTGCCGGTATCCTACATCAGCAATGGTGGGTACTCAGCAACAGGTGGCCTGACCCGATATACACAACTGGACAACATCCAGGCACTCAATAATGTGATTTACCCCAACCGGGCCAGATGGGGTGATGAGAGTTATCTGCACAACAACGACTGGCAACGTATCGAGGCACTTAAAGCACAGCGTTTGGCAGAACTGGGGCAAGGGCAAAACCTCACCAGTTTGCAACAGCGCAACCGCAATAACTTTGACGCTGCAGTGCAAAATTCCAGTATTTTGTCGCAATTTTCCGATGCCCTTGCCAATGTGGGAGACCTTCAGGAAACCGTTACTGACGGTAATTTTTTGTGGTCATCACTGAGTCGGCAGGCGCAAATTGCGGTACTGGCCATGAGTTCCGGTGTGTGTGTGACCGCTGATCTGGTGATGGGAGGTTACGATACCCATGAAAATCATGATACTCAGCACAGTTGGTTATTCACTGAACTGGCGCGCAGCATTGATTTTCTCTGGACCTACGCTGAGGCACAGGGCATTGCTGACAGAATGGTGCTGGTTATCGGTTCTGATTTTGGTCGTACACCCCATTACAATGACGGCGAAGGCAAAGATCACTGGCCTGTAAGCAGTTTTATCGTGATGGAAAAAGGGGCAGGCTATACCAATCGCACAGTGGGGTTAACTGACGAAGGCCACAATGTTGTGCCCATTAATCCGTCAACCTGGCAGGCAGATGAACAAGGCGGCAGCATTATTCATCCGGTGCATGTGATGAGCGAACTCAGACAATACCTCGGCTTGCAGACACTGGCTGCCAATAACAACTTTAGTTTGAGTGCTGATGCCACGTTTGGCTTTTTTACTTAAGCGGATAGCTCTGCCAGTTCGGCGTAGACTTGTTGTACCCAACTGGCGATGCGCTGGTCGGTTTCATCGTATTGGTTTTCATCGTCCAGTGACAGGCCTACAAAAAACTCATCGCCTTCGGTCAGGGCCTTAGATGCGCTAAATTCATAACCTTCGTTGGGCCAGTAACCGATAACCACACAATCCTGAACAATGACTTCATCATGCAACATGCCAAGGGCATCCTGAAACCAGTCGGCGTAGCCCATCTGATCTCCCAGGCCATATAGCGCGATGATTTTACCCGCCAAATTAACCTGTGCTATGTCCTGCCATTGCGACTCCCAATCCTCCTGAAGCTCACCAAAGTCCCAGGTGGAAATACCCAATATTAATACGTCGTACTCTTCCATTCGGGACAGGTTAGTCTCTTTGATATTGAACATAGGGATGTCCTGACCAAAGGGTTCAGCAGCGAATTCAGCCACAATTTTCTCAGCGGCCATTTCGGTATAGCAGGTTGTGGAGCCATAAAACAGGGCAATCTTTTTCAAAACGGCGTATCTCGGATCAAACACAGGGCGCCGCAGTTTAAAGAAAAATGCCTTATCTTTCCAGTTATCAGCGGGAGTCCGGTTAGATTTGATCCAACATGATCACGTTGCCATCCGGATCGCGAAACATGATATGCGAAGGGCCATCAGCACTGGCCGCCTCTTTGTCCAGGTGAATACCTTTGGCTTTTAGCTCGTCCTGAATTTTATGCACGTCTTTGGGGTTAAAGGTAAAGATGTTGCCGTGAAACATGTCCTGGAACAGACCAATCATGTTTGTACCGTTTTGCATAATCAACCATTTGGCTTCTACAGAACCACAACCCGGCACGGCAGAGAAGCCGAGTTTTTCATAAAAGTGCTTTGAATTGTCGATATCAGTGACTGACAGGCTCAGGCAAAACTTACCAAGTTCCATCCGAAGATCTCGCGAGTTGGGTTGAAAAACACCCCTAGCTTAGCATTTTTGCTGCTTTTGTAAGCAGCTTTTTCCGTGGAGACACGATTTTTTACGAATTATTTGCATTGCCGGGCGGTGCCCGCATAATCGGTAACTACCTTGTTTTTGGTTCGGTGTTTATGTCTAAAACCTTAAAGACTGCGCGTCTGGATGACAGCAACCTTCAAATCATAGAAGAATTTCTGGATAGCATCTGGGTAGAAAAGGGACTCAGTGCCAATACCCTGTCTTCCTACCGAACCGATTTAGTGAAAATGAGTGAATTTCTGAGCCAGAAAAACAGCGCTTTCTCATTAACCGACTTTGACCAATATCAGGTGCATGAATATCTCGGCCATCGCTACGATCGCAATTTGTCCGAGCGCAGCACGGCGCGCTTCCTGAGTAGTTTGCGCGCTTTTTTGCACTGGTGTCAGGACAATGGCTTACGGGAAGACGACCCTATCTCGCTGATCCAAAATCCTAAATTACCCAAATCCCTGCCTAAAGCGCTGACTGAAAAGCAGGTGGATGCCTTATTAAATGCCCCCGATACTGAAGCCGATGCAGTGCAATTAAGGGATAAAGCGATGCTGGAACTGCTGTACGCCTCCGGCCTGAGGGTATCAGAACTAACCAGTTTGCAACTGAATCAGGTGAGTTTGCAGCAAGGCGTTATTCGGGTGACAGGTAAAGGCAACAAGGAACGACTGGTCCCTATGGGCGAAGATGCCATAGAGTGGATAGAACGTTTTATGCGTCAGGGCCGGGGATTGTTGTTAAAGCACAATGTGGATGTGTTGTTTCCCAGTAGTCGCGGTGTACAGATGACCCGGCAAACCTTCTGGCATCGCATTAAATATTATGCCAAAAAAGCCGGGATCAAGGCGGAGTTATCGCCCCACACGTTGCGTCATGCCTTTGCCACCCATTTATTGAATCACGGGGCAGATTTGCGGGTTGTACAGATGCTATTGGGGCACAGTGATTTGTCTACCACTCAGATATATACACATGTGGCAACAGAAAGATTGCAAAAGTTAGTGGCTCAGCATCATCCAAGGGGCTGAATTCTGTTTTAAATTGCTCTAGACTAGTGCGTCACATCAGCAGTGTTGATGTCTTCATTATTTTTTGCAATTTATTTGCGTAACTGGGGTCTATATAAACAAAGATAAAGTTCCTCAGATAAAAGGTGGATTAAGTAGTATATGAGAAATTGGACTAAGGCTTTAGGGCTTGCACTATTATTCTCCGTAGCGTCGGTGTCGGCACAGGAAGAAGCAAAGGTTGCAGTAAAATCAAAGTTTGAAAATTTGCTGCAAATGTCGGTCAGCAGTATTGCCAATTCACCGGTGGATGGTGTGTTACAGGTAATGACTGACAAGGGACTGTTTTACGTCAGCGAAGATGCCAAATATTTGCTGCATGGGCGTATTTACAACCTCGATCAGGAAATGCGCAACGAAACTGAAGAAGCGCTGTCTGGTATGCGTAAATCCGGCTTACCGCAGTTTGCAGATGATGTTATTGAGTTCAAAGCAAAAGATGAAAAGTACGCTATTACCATCTTTACGGATATCACTTGTGGCTACTGCCGTAAGCTGCATAAAGAAATTGAAGACTATAATGCCAAAGGGATCACGGTTCGTTACCTGGCTTATCCAAGAGGTGGCTTAGGTAGCAAATCCTATGATGATTTGGTGTCTATCTGGTGCGCAGAAGATCCACAAGCCGCCATGACCAATGGTAAATCCGGCGGCAACGTAGCCCCCAAAACCTGCGCCAATAGTGTGGCTGAGCAGTTCCAGTTTGCACAAAGTGTGGGTATTTCCAGTACACCTGCGGTAATCTTTGACAACGGTTTACTGCAACCCGGATATCGCCCGGCAGCGGATATGGCCAAAGTGTTAGCGGAAATGTAATCGCGCTGAGTTTTTATCAAGGCCAGTTCGCTGGCCTTTTTTGATCAACCGGTCCTAATAAATTGAAATTTTCATGTTAAATATCACCCGACGCCCGATTCCCGATACGTTGCCCTTACTGCAAGATTGGCCCGAAGCCATGATTCGTTTATTTGCTGCCAGAGGGGTTAAACAGGACAAAGATCTGCAATACCAGGCCTCCGGTTTACATCATTTTAAGCAATTATCAGGTGTTGATATTGCCACAGAACTGCTGCACCAGGCGTTAATTACGCAGCAGAAGATCATTATTATCGGCGACTTTGATGCTGACGGCGCCACCAGTAGTGCCGTGTTACTACTGGGTTTGCCCTGGTTTGGTTTTCAGCAGGTAGACTTTTTAGTGCCTAACCGTTTTGATTTCGGTTATGGATTGAGTCCGGAAATTGTCGATGTAGCCGCGGCACAGGGTGCGCAGCTGTTACTGACGGTGGACAATGGTATCTCCAGTATTCAGGGGGTAAAGCGCGCTAATGAGCTGGGTATTCCGGTGATCATTACCGACCATCACCTACCCGGAGAGCAGCTTCCGGAGGCGGCTGCCATTGTTAATCCCAATCTGAAGTCTTGTGCTTTCCCTTCTAAAAATCTTGCCGGTGTCGGTGTGGCCTTTTATCTGCTGGTGGCCTTACGCGGCTATTTTGAGCAGCAAAATCTGTTCGCAGAGTTGGGATTAAACAAGCCTAATCTCGGCACTCTGCTGGATCTGGTAGCACTGGGCACAGTTGCTGATGTGGTGCCACTGGACAGCAATAATCGCATTCTGGTGCACCAGGGAATTCAGCGTATCCGGGCCGGTCAATGTCGTCCGGGTATTACCGCTTTGCTGGAATTGGCAAATCGCAACCAGGCCGGCATCGTGGCCAGCGATTTGGCGTTTGCCGTGGCCCCAAGGCTAAACGCTGCGGGTCGTCTGGATGATATGACAGTGGGCATTCAATGTCTGTTAGCTGACAATACCGCTTCTGCACGACGCATGGCATTGCAACTGGATCAGTTAAACCAGGAGCGCCGCAGTATTGAAGCAGAAATGCAGCAAGAAGCGCAGTTGATTCTGGAACAAATGCAGTTAACCGACGAACAGCTCCCCGAGGGTATAGCGCTTTATGAACCTCATTGGCATCAGGGCATAGTGGGTATTTTAGCCGGGCGTATCAAGGATAAGTATTTTCGACCGGTAATCGCGTTTGCTCAGCAAGATGAGCAAACCTTAAAAGGCTCTGGTCGTTCTATTCCTGGATTGCACTTTCGGGATTTGCTGGAAGAACTCAACAATCGCTATCCGGGATTAATTCTTAAATTTGGCGGCCATGCGGCGGCGGCCGGCTTGTCTATTCAAACTGAAGACTTTGCGCAGTTTAACCAGGTCTTCAACAGTTTATGTCAGGAGTGGCTGTCACCTGAGGCTCTGACCGGCGAAATACTGACTGACGGTGAGCTGAGCAGACAGGAGCTGAGCCTGGAATTCGCCCACCTGTTGCGCTCGGCTGGCCCCTGGGGACAGGCGTTTCCTGAACCACAGTTTGACGGTGTATTCAGTTTACTGGAACAACGTATCGTGGGCGAAAAGCATCTGAAAATGCAGGTGAAAAGTGCTGATGGTTGTTTACTGGATGCCATCGCGTTTAATGTGGAAACCAGTAAATGGCCCAACGGTGCCTGCAAACAGGTGCAACTGGTGTACAAGTTAGATGTTAATGAATTCAGAGGCCGACAGTCAGTGCAATTGTTGGTGGACTCATTGTCGGCAGTATAGAACATAAGAGAGGTGAGCTATGTGGCGTTTTTGGTTATTGTGTGGTGCCGTTTTAAGCCTGAATGTATCAGCCGGCGAGGGCATGATTTGGCGTGAGAGTCAGCATTCTGTGACTCAAACGCTGGATAAGTTGAGCACCGTGCTGGAGTCGAAAGGCATGACGA
The DNA here is from genome assembly GCF_055755215.1 of Planctobacterium sp. R6. Classification (NCBI taxonomy): domain Bacteria; kingdom Pseudomonadati; phylum Pseudomonadota; class Gammaproteobacteria; order Alteromonadales; family Alteromonadaceae; genus Planctobacterium; species Planctobacterium sp. R6. The sequence goes on along the minus strand of NZ_JBVTQY010000007.1, from coordinate 13,460 downwards.
TATTTGCCCGTATTAACCACAGCGAAGGGGCAAAAAGTGTGGGCAAACAGCTGGCAGACACCCAGTTATTGATATTCGGCAACCCCAATATCGGCACACCTTTGATGCAGTGTCAGCAAACCATTGCTATCGATTTACCGCAAAAAGTCCTGGTCTGGCAAGACGTGCAGGGCAAGGTCTGGTTGAGCTATAACGATCCCTTGTATCTGGCGAAAAGACATGACATCGACATGGATAGTCCCTGCTACCCAATCCTGGAGAAAATCAGCGGTGTTCTGGCAAATTTCGCCAAAGTGGCCAGTGAATAGGTTCCGCAATGGAAAAACAAACCAAAAAACTGCTGACGCAACACGAGGCGCTGATCCATTCAGAAGACCGCAAAGTGATTTCTCACGTACAACGAGAAGATGGTGACTGGATTTTACACACCCTGATGCTGGAATCTGTGGATGTCCCTTTTAAATATCGCCGTAAAAAGCGTTACAAGAATCTGCAAGGAGCAAGGGTAAACCTGACTTATTATCCTGACACTGAGGAAGTTGCGGGTATTGAGTTTGAGTATATGCGCGTGGTCCGCCTTCGAACTTCATAAGCTGAGCAGCAAAGAGAACACCTATGGCAGAGTTTATGGTTGAGCATTATGTTCTACACGCCACCCCTTACAAAGAAACCAGCGCCCTGGTTACCGGGTTTAGTCTGGAGTTGGGTAAAATTCGCTATGTCGCCAAAGGTGTTTATGGTAAGAGTAATAAATTCAAAGGCTTAACTCAGGCATTTACCCTTTTTTCGACCCGTTTAAGCGGCAATGGGGAACTAAAATCTGGTTATGCCAGCGAAGCACTGCACAAGCCGGTGGCTTTGCAGGGTACGGCACTTTATTGTGCCTTGTATTGCAACGAAGTGCTGGTGCGATTGTTACCCCACGAAGAGCCTTTTGAAACCGGCTTTCATTTTTATCAACACACCTTGCAAAGACTGGCCAAAGAAGCTCAGGCAGAACCTGTTTTGAGAGAGTTCGAATTGTTTTTACTGCAGGAGTTGGGCAGTGCCTATGACTTTTCCTATGACGCGCTGAGCAACGCCCCCATTGCGCCTGACAAATCCTATGACTTTGTACTGGAACAAGGTTTTTGTCTCGCCTCTGCCACCAGTAAACAAGCGTTTTTGGGAGAACACATTTTAGCGATTGGGCAGCAGAACTGGTCGCCGCAAGCGTTGAAAGTCGCAAAATATTTTACCAGGCTGGCGCTTTCTCCCTATTTGGGGAATAAACCTTTAAAGAGTCGGGAGTTATTTCAAAAACCCCTGTAAACTGCGCTACAAACCGGAAAAGAGAAGTAATCATGAATGAGTTATATTTGGGCGTTAACATTGATCACATAGCCACGATTCGCAACGCCCGTGGCACCCATTACCCGGACCCGGTACATGCCGCAGATATCGCTGAACGCGCAGGTGCCGATGGTATTACCGTTCATTTAAGAGAAGATCGCAGGCACATCAACGACCGGGATGTGCGCATCTTAAAAGAAACCATTAACACCCGCCTGAACCTGGAAATGGCAGTTACCGATGAAATGGTGGCCATTGCCAAAGAAGTCTCTCCTACTTTTTGTTGCCTGGTACCGGAAAAACGGGAAGAGCTAACCACTGAAGGTGGACTGGATGTGGCTGGCGGTTTTGAGCGGGTAAAAAAGGCCACCCAGGCACTGATGCAACATGGCATTATTGTTTCCTTATTCATTGATGCCGATCAGGCACAGATTGACGCCGCCAAAGCTACCGGAGCCGAATATATTGAAATTCACACCGGGCAGTATGCTGAAGCAACCTCAGAGCGCGAACAATTGATGGAACTAGACAAACTAAAAACCGGTATTGAATACGCCGCTTCCATTAGCCTGAAAGTCAACGCCGGCCACGGTTTACATTACCATAATGTCAAACCCATAGCGGCAATCCCGCAATTGATTGAACTAAACATCGGTCATGCCATCATCGCCCGTGCCGCGTTTGACGGTTTGGCAAAGGCGGTTGCAGACATGCGCGCATTAATGCAAGAAGCACGACATCAGAGTTAATCGAAAGCACTATGGTTCAGGTATTTCGCGGCGGTAATCGCAAATCAGGTGGCGGCAGACGCCAGACTAAAAAGCGAACAGCTCACCATGGGCGGGTATCTCAGGTGGTGATCGACCATTTGGATCACGAAGCCAAAGGGGTAGTACCCGGTGCCCCGGTGACTTTTGTGACGGGGGCCTTGCCTGGCGAATTGTGTGAAATCCAGGAGACAGACCGGCAAAAGCACATAGCAAAGGCGCGGGTGCGGAAAGTACTTAATGCATCTGCACAGCGAAAAACGCCTTTTTGCCCGCATTTTGGTTTGTGTGGCGGCTGTCAAACACAGTTTGCCGCAGAAGATTATTTGTTGTCTCAAAAACAGGCAGCCATTGGTCAGCTGTTGCAGCGTTTTATTGGCATAGACGCAGAACACCTTCCCTGGCAACAGCCAATCACCGCACAGCACACTGCTTACCGGCGGAAAGTCCGTCTGGCTGTTGATGCGCGCAAACCATCGGAATGTCGAATCGGTTTTCGCGATTCAGAAAACCAGGTGTTTAATTTATCTGATTGTCAGGTTGCCACAATGGCCATTCAGAAACTTATTGCACCCTTGCAAGAGGTCCTGAACAGATTGAACAGTATCAAGCACCTGGGGCATGTCAGCCTGTTTGAAGGATGTGATGCGGAGCATAACGAACGGGTTTACGTGACGTTGCGCTTTACCCGGTCTCCGGATGAGTCAGATCGCCAGACACTACAGCGCTTTGGCGAACAACAGGGCTGTGACATCTTTCTGGATATGGGCGAAAAACAAAGGGAAGTACTCAACGGCCAATCTTCACTGGTGCGGTATTCATTGCCATTGCCCACCGGCGCCCCATTGATGTTTAAGGCGAACCCTGATGATTTTGTGCAGGTTAACCCGCAAATCAATCAGCAAATGGTGGCTCAGGCGCTAACCTGGTTGCAATTGGCGCCACAAGATAAGGTGCTGGACCTGTTTTGTGGCGTTGGTAATTTTACTTTGCCGCTTGCCCGCAGCGTCAGTAGCGTAGTGGGTTTTGAAGGAATACCCGAAATGGTGCAAATGGCACAGAGCAATGCACTGGATAATGGCATTAGCAATGTTCGATTTATTTCAGGGGATTTGAATGATCCTGACATATTGCACAAAATGACTGAGCTAAACTGTAACAAGGTCCTGCTGGACCCCGCGCGCGCCGGAGCGTCGCAGGCTGTGGAGCAACTTGTTAAAATAGCGCCCGAGCGCATACTATATGTGTCTTGCAATCCGGCGACTTTCGGCAGAGATATTGCTAAATTGCTGGCAGCAAACTATCAATTAACTAAATTATCTTTAATTGATATGTTTCCACAAACTTCCCACACTGAGATGATGGGCTTATTTAGCTTAGCTTGAACACACAGGAGACGGTTACATAATGGTGTCAGTCAGAACAGTCCACAGTGAGATCCGCCCAGGATTCGAAGAGTGGTTGGATAACCTGAAAGTCCCTGACAGTACCAAAGAAAAGCTGGCTACAATTCTTGAGCAACCGGAAATCTTGCTGATAGGGCAGGAAATGGTAGAAATGCTGCAAGAGTTGCAGATGGACGATGAAACCATGCTGGCCTCCTTCGTGTATACCTATTGCCAAATTCGCGAATTGTCTGAAGATGAAATCGCGGAGCAGTTTTCCCCGGAAATCCAGGCACTGGTGCAAGGGGTGCGGCGCATGAGTGCCATCAGAACCCTGCATTCCAGTCAATATATCAAGGCTGACGAAGGACAAATCGATAACATCCGTCGCATGTTGCTGTCTATGGTGCAGGATGTCCGCGCAGTAGTGATAAAGCTGGCAGAACGTATTATCAAGTTGCGCCAGGTCAAAAATGCCGACGAAGAAACCCGGGTTATGACCGCCCGCGAATGCGCCAGTATTTATGCGCCTCTGGCAAACCGCCTGGGTATTGGTCAGCTCAAATGGGAACTGGAAGATCTTTCTTTTCGCTACCTGCACCCGGAATCGTACAAACTCATTGCCAAGATGCTGCGGGAAAAACGCAAAGAGCGACAGGACTATATCGAGCACTTTGTTGAAGCAATGCAGCAGCAACTGGATGTGCAGGGCATAAAAGCCAAAGTTTACGGCAGACCTAAGCACATCTACAGCATCTGGAAAAAGATGCAAAACAAAGGCCTTACCTTTGAGCAGTTATTTGATATCCGGGCCGTGCGCATTATTGCCGATACACTGCAGGACTGCTATACCGTGCTGGGCGCAGTTCATGCCAGTTGGCAACATATACCGCGGGAGTTTGACGACTATATCGCCACGCCTAAGCCCAATGGTTATCAGTCTATTCATACGGTTATCATTGGGCCCGAAGGTAAAACCATTGAAGTCCAGGTGCGCACCCAGAAAATGCACGACGATGCCGAACTGGGGGTCGCAGCTCACTGGAAATACAAAGAGGGCAAAAGCGGCAGCAGCGACAGTTTCGAGGATAAAATTAACTGGTTGCGCAAGATTTTGGCTTGGCAGGATGATATTTCTGAGTCCGGCGATATTGTAGAAGAACTGCGCAGCCAGGTCTTTGATGATCGGGTTTATGTATTTACTCCCAAAGGCGACATTATTGATTTGCCGAAAGGCAGTACCCCATTGGATTTTGCCTATTACGTGCACACCAACGTTGGACACAGGTGCAATGGCGCAAAAATATCTGGCCGGATTGTGCCCTTAACCTACCAACTGCGTACCGGGGATCAGGTGGAGATACTCACCGGAAAACGCGCCAACCCCAGTCGGGACTGGATGAATTCCAGTATGGGCTATGTACTGTCCAGCCGGGCCCGGGCGAAAATCGCTACCTGGTTTAAAAAGCAGGACAAAGACAAGAATCTGCAGGCCGGTAAAGACATGTTGTTCAATGAGATTGTCAAAGCGCGCCTGGACAAAGACATGCTCAACGATGTGCATGACCGCTTTAATGTGAACTCGCTGGAAGACCTGTATGTTGCCGTTGGTGGCGGTGACGTTGGGGTTATGCAGGTTATTAATCACCTGCAGCAGAAGGTTAAGCCCAAACCCGACATCGACCCCAGAGTCAAAACCAAAGCCTCCAAAGCGGCCAGCAGTGGCGATCAAATTGTGGTAGAAGGCGTGGGTAATTTGATGTCTGTGCTGGCGGGTTGTTGCCAGCCCCTGCCGGGTGATCCGGTATATGGTTATATCACCATGGGGCGAGGGGTCAGTGTACACAAGCAAGATTGTGAACAGTTATCCTCAATGTTGACCCAAAACCCGGAACGGGGCATCGAAGTTAACTGGTCAAACGAAGTCAAAGGTGCGTTTAAAACCAAAGTGGATATATTCTGCTACGACAGAGACGGCATACTGCGTGAGATCACTACCATCTTAGGTAATGAAAAGGTGTCCTTGCTCGGCGTCCACAGCGAAAGCCACGAACAGGACCACACCGCCAATATTGCCCTGACACTGGAAGTAAAGGATCTGAATTCGCTGGCCAGACTGATGACTAAACTGGAAAAAATCCGCAATGTGTTGGAAGTGAAACGCATCGAGCACTAATCCGGTTTTTACCGTTTGTTTCATTGAAATGACACAGTTCAGTGGTGATATGGGTCTCTGGTTCGATTGGATTAGTGCGCATGTCATTACGACAGTTGTTTATTGCCCGGGCACTCTGGCTGATGTTTGCAATCAGCCTGGTGTGGTGCGGTATTGTCATTCTTTTGTTTCGGCCAATTCCCTTTGCTGAAATCGACGTACTGGATATCATTGGTGAGGCCAGTACTGTGATTATGGCGGGCTTTTTCTCTACTTTTATTGCCCGTTCAAATCATCATGAAAGCACTAAAATGCGTCTGGTGGCAGCAATGCTGTGCTTGTTTGTGGGAGGAAGTGCCGATTTTATCGATGAATTTTATATCGTCAGATATTGGCCAGCCTTGTTGGAAAACGGTTTTAAAACCGTTGCTGCCCTGTTTACCTTGTGGGGATTGCTCAGTCTGACCCGGGAAGCAAAAAGTTCCGAGCGGCGGGCTGAACATTTTCGCAAAGTCTCCAGCCATCTGGGCATGCTGACTCAAATTGGACAGAAAATCACCGGAACACAAAATCTCCATGACATTTTAGAGGTGGTGCACAGTAATATAAACCAGTTGGCCAATATCGACCTGTTCCGTGTGATTATTTTGCGCAACGGTGAATCAGTTCCGGTCGCGCTGCGACAGCCCCCGGAACAGGCACCATTCGAGGATACAGCCATAAAAGCGCTGCAAGTGCTGGAACAGTGGGTTTTGCAGAAGCAAACTTCCTTGTACCTGTTTGATCTGATGCGCTGTGCTGAACAGCATCTGGAGCCAGAGCAACTACAGTCGCTGATGCAACTACTCAATCAAAACCAACAGTTGCAGGGCGGCAGTGTTTTTATTGTACCGGTGCAACTGGAGACGCAGGTTGTTGGTGTTTTCACCTTGTTTATGTCTCGCTATCAAGGCCTGGACTCTGAGCAATGCCATAGTGTGGAGTCGATTGCTGCTTACTCCGCGGTCGCCATCAATAATGCATTGCGCAGCGAAGAACTGGAACGTCAGGAACAGCGCCGGCAGGGGTGATTCGCTGTAAACCGGGCTTGTCGCTGGATTTTTACAGGTTTGCTTGTCACTATAGTCGCAATTAAATTCCCCTACATGAGACTGGTAATGTCCCAACACTATTCTGAATTTCCCGGAGTTAATCGTATTTTATGGGTCATGGAACAACTCCGTGATCCGGTTTCAGGATGCCCCTGGGACAAAGAACAAACCTTTGAAACCATTGTTCCTTATACCATTGAAGAAGCCTATGAAGTGGCTGATGCTATTGCCTCCGGTGATTTAAGCGATATCAAAGACGAATTAGGGGATTTGCTGTTTCAGGTGGTGTTTTATGCCAAACTCGGACAGGAGCAACAGGCCTTTGACTTTGATGCCATTGCCGCTCAGGTGGCCGAGAAACTGATTCGTCGACACCCTCATGTTTTTGCCGAGGCTCAGATAGATAGCGAAGAAGCGTTAAACGCTAACTGGGAAGCTGTCAAACAGCAGGAAAGACAAGAGCAGGGCAAGGTGCAGGACAGCAGTCTGTTGGCTAATATTCCCAAAGGTATGGCGCCGCTAAAACGGGCGGTGAAGTTGCAAAAACGCTGTGCCAAAGTCGGTTTTGACTGGGACAATAAACAACAGGTGTCGGCCAAAATTCACGAAGAAATCGAAGAGGTGTTGCAGGCCAGTCAACAGCAGGATAGTGCAGCCATGTTAGAGGAAATCGGTGATTTGCTGTTTGCGACGCTCAATTTGGCACGGCACTGTAACGTCGATCCGGAACAGGCATTGTTGTTGGCAAACCGGAAATTCGAATCCCGGTTTCGCCAGGTAGAGAAGCTGGCAGATTCGCAACAAGGATTAGCGTCTATGTCGCTGGATGCCATGGAAGAGCTATGGCAGCAGGTGAAACAAAACGAGAAGCAGGGGAGTTAACATGACGGAATTGTGTTTGTCTGGAGGGTGTTATTGTGGCGCTGTACGCTTTGAGGTGCAGGGTGAACCCAATGCCAGTTATTTTTGTCATTGCCAGCAGTGTCGCAAATTAACCGGTTCAGCTCACGCCAGCAATATGCAGATAGCACCCGATGCGGTGCACTTTACCAGTGGCAATGACAGCATCACCCGATTCCAATGTGGCAGTGGCAGAGCGTTCAGCAATGCCTTTTGTAAGCAATGTGGCTCAGGGGTACCGTTTTTGGGTAAATCCGGTGACTGGATGTATGTGCCAATTGGCAGTCTTGACGATACTCCGGAAGATCTGATTGATTACAATATCTTCTGGGATGACAGAGCTAACTGGTACGAAACCGGTTTATCTGCGCCCTGTTGCAGTGATTTTCCGCCTTCTGAATAAGGAAAAATAAAGGAATTTTGATGAAAACAATCGGCTTGTTAGGCGGTATGAGTTGGCAGAGTACCCTCGGATATTATCAGCAGATTAATGAACTGGTAGCTCTTAAACTGGGAGGTTTACACTCCGCCAAAATCGCTATGCGCAGTGTGGATTTCGCCCCGGTTGCAGCAATGCAAAAGCAGGACCGCTGGCAGGAAATGGGGCAGTTGTTAAGCGCAGAGGCCCGACTTATCGAGGCGGCTGGCGCGGACTGTTTACTTATTTGTACCAATACCATGCATCTTGTGGCTGAACAGGTGGCAGAGGCGATTAGTATTCCATTACTGCATATTGCTGATGCAACGGCACAACAGTTACACGCTCAGCAACAGCAAAAAGTGGCCTTACTGGGCACGGTCTTTACCATGCAAAAGTCCTTCTATAAAGATCGCATCAGAGAGCGTTTTGGCATTGAGGTCATTGTTCCCGATAACGCAGCGCAATTGCGGGTTAACGATGTCATTTACAATGAGCTGTGTGTCGGCCAGATTAAGGAAACATCCCGTCAGCAGTTCCTGAATATTATTGCTGAGCTGAAACAGCGCGGTGCCGAAGGGGTTATTCTGGGGTGCACTGAAATTGGCTTATTGGTTCAACAGCAGCATTGCAGCCTGCCTTTGTTTGATACAACCTCGATACATGCTAAAGCCGCCGTGGATTTTGCCCTTGCCTGATTCAGATGTTGTTACCCTGCAAGAGGTGACAGAGCCAGATTGTGAGTCATTAACCCGGCTTGCACTGGCGTCGAAGCAATATTGGGGCTACAGCGATGACTTTATGCAGTCTTGTTATGCCGAGTTAGCGGTATCTCCGGAAAAGTTAGCGCGCCGGGAATATTGTTATAAAAAAGCCCTGTCGGGTGGGGATATTGTGGGCTTTTATTGTCTGCAAAAACTCAGCGCCGGAAAGTTTGAAGTCGAAGCTTTATTTGTTTCGCCGGAACAGATTGGTAAGGGAGTGGGTAAACTGCTTTGGCTGGATTTGTTGAGTACAGTAACTGAGCTGGGCGCTACGCAATTGCTGATTGCGTCAGACCCAAACGCAGAGGCGTTTTATCTTAGCATGGGAGCGGTGAAAGCCGGTGACATAGCCTCGGGCAGCATTCCAGGCAGAAGCCTGCCACTGTTGGTGGTTAACCTATAGCGCTAAGTGTTTGCAAGTTGCAGCGCGTTAATATCCGTCAAAGGCGTCGTTTGGCCAAATATAACAGCGCTTGCTGAATGAGACTCATGGTTGGATTTGGTTGCCGGGGGGCCATATAACAAAGCCTTCGACTACCCGGCAAAGACTTTTGGTGGTTTTAATGCCTTGCTGTAAAACCCTGAATTGTCAAAGCAACACACTCTTCGCTTTCCTTCAGACAACATATTACGGGCATCAGAAATTCTTTTAGCGCGTGTCTTTGCCTGCCTGGCAGACTCTACCCAATGAATCCAGTCGACTCTTGCAATGGTCGTGGTACTTTGCCACGTTTCAAGGGCTTCGGCAGAGCTGTGAATTGAGTCAGCTAAATCTTTGGGAACACTGGGTTCAGGCTCTTCTGTCGCCGGGCTCAATTCAAATACATATTCCTCTCCCATAAGAAGATTGCCCGATACCAGGTCTTTGGAGCTCAGCTTAAGCCAGTGACTCAAATTACCATCAGGCTCCAGCGTAACCTGAAATGCGTAACCAGCAACTGATACATCGGCGGTAGTTCTGCCTCGCCGGGGCAGACAGTCGCTAACTGCTTTAGGCACAACAACAAAAGCTTCAAAATCAGATTCTGCCTTTTGAGGCTGTAATACCCTGGCGCTAAATTGAGACACTGCCACTGGCTATAATCCTTATCTCTTGGTTGGTTTAATGAGCAAATACCTGTTGGCTATATTGCGTTAAACATGAACGCCTGCCAATGAGTTTTTGCTCCTGTTTTCTCGGGACTGGTGCTGACAGCATAGCGGAAACCAGGCAAAAAACAGACAGGATATCCAGTTTAATTTACCTTGCCAGCCTCACTAAACTCCTGCTCCCGGTCGTGTTCGAAGTCCATTTGAATAAGGCCCTGTTGTGCGATTTGCTGCCAGGGGGCGTCTCGAACGCAGTCATCAATCGTTAAGCGGCGCTTCAGATAACTTCGCTCATACTGCGCATCAAATATTTACCCTTGTTGTGGGGTAAATATTTCCGCAGACATAATTGCTTGCAGATTGCTCATATACAGCAATATACGAAACGTTATACTGCGCATCCGGTCAAGAGGACCGGTTTTCCAACACACACTTTTAAGGAATTTTTTATGAAGAAGTCTCTTTTAGGCCTTTCCGTTGCTTTACTTTTTTCCGGCGCTGCTTTTGCAAAATCTCCCAGCTGGGATTTGGTTGAATTGAGTTATGTTAAAGCAGAAATCGATGATACAGACCTTGAGCCAGATGGCTTTGGTTTGTCGGGTTCTGTACTGGTAACCGAGAATATCTTCCTGATGGCGGATTACAACGCATTAAGTGATGACATTTCGGGTATCGATCTGGATCTGGACACCATCAGCGCTGGCGTGGGCTATCGCTATGGCGTCTCGCCAACGACAGATCTGTTTGCCAGTATTTCTTATGAATACGCTGATGCCTCTGCATTAGGTATATCCGAGAGCGACAATGGCTATTCACTAGCCGTGGGCGCTCGCTCCATGTTAACCGATGCCTTTGAATTGGGTGGCTCTATTTCCTATGTTGACATTGAAGAAGATGACACTACCTTCACCATCGAAGGTCGTTACTATTTCACTGACAATTTTGCCGCTGGTGTGAGTTATGGTGTAGCAGAAGATGCGGACCTGTACACGGTCAGCCTGCGCTACGCATTCTGATAAACGCTTATTTTAAGGTGGCCCGATGGCCACCTTTTTTATTTGGTTCAACAGGCTTCAATAAACTATGCGTTTAATGCTTGTTTCTGATATTTTTGGTGATACCCCGGCGTTACGGCAACTGGCCGAAGCCATTGATGGTAACGCGAAAATTGTCCACCCTTATCGCGATAAATCGCCTGCTTTTAACACTGAGCAAGATGCTTATCAATACTTTAGCGAGAGGGTAGGGCTGGCGCAGTATGCTCAGTTTCTGCTACAAGAGCTAAAGGATACACCAGAGCCCGTGTTTCTTTTAGGTTTCAGTGTTGGTGCCTCTGCGATATGGCAGTTGTCCGGTCAACTGGAGCCAGACAAAATAGCGCTGGCCAAAGGTTACTATGGCAGCCAGATTCGTAACCATTTATCGCTAACCCCTTGCTTTCCGATGGAACTGGTCTTTCCCGCCAGTGAACCTCACTTTTGCGTCGCAGAGTTAATGACAGCCTTACAGAGCAAACAAAATCTTATTATCCGACAGACAGAATTTAAACACGGCTTTATGAACAAGTTGTCAGTCAATTTCTGTAGAGAAGGTTATCAGCAGGAGCTTGAAGTACTAAACAACCGTTTTATTCAGCACCACTAATTTTTTCATTTACCCAGGCAATGGCGTCATCGACGCTGGCAAAAAAATCGTGGGGTTCCGCCGCTTTACCATAAATTTCGCTGAGGTGCTTTTGACTCATTAGCGGGGCATCGCTATGCGTTATCACCAGTCCGGTTGCCGTGCGTCCAACTAGTTTTTCACGCAATACAATTTCTACAAGCTTATCAGCAGCTTCGGGAACGTGAATGGCTTGTCCATAAAAGTCACCCACCATCCCCCAGGGGCTACCATATAAAGGCCGGGTTAATGCGGTAAATTCATCCGCGGCAGCGTTCATGGATTCCAAATTCCAGGGGCCGGTACCTTTGAATACAATGATTCTGCCCACCAGATGAGCTTCAAACGATCCATGCTGTTTAAAATTTGCCATACTCTGGTTATTTGAAGAGGAAACAAATTAGATTGTAAGAGTGATTGTCGGTTCTGCAAGTCATTTTTTAAAGTGAAGGGATATCAACCTGATAGCAAAACAGGTATGGTAAAAAACAAAAGAATTCAAAATTTTGTATATGTCCCAATTCCATCTGGCACAACTCAATATTGCTACTGCCCTGGCAGAAATGGATTCTCCGGTGATGAAAGATTTCGTCGATAATCTGGAGCGTATCAATCTGTTAGGTGAGCAATCCCCCGGCTTTGTCTGGCGTATGAAAGATGACTCCGGCAATGCAACGGCGATTCCCGTTTACGACGATCCCAGCATCATTGCAAATCTAACGGTATGGCAGGAACCGGAGTCGTTGAAAAACTTTTTGTTTAAAACAGAACATGCGCAGTTTTTAAAGCGTAAAAAAGAATGGTTTATGCCGGTTAAGCAGGCTACCTACGTACTGTGGTGGATACCGGCGGGCCACTTGCCTACTTTACCCGAAGCCAAAGCTAAATTGGCGACGTTGCGTGAACATGGAGAGACTGCGCAAGCATTCTCTTTTAAAAAATTGTTTCCGGCCGAAACTGAGAAACAGGATTAATTTTATGGTTAAGGCTGAAAGCTATTCGCGTCGTGAAGAGTTAATCAACATCTGGTCGCACTTTTTCGGATTCTTATTGGCCATTATTGGCTTAGCTATGTTGCTGCACAAAAGTGTACCTTTGGGTGTGATGGAATTGGTTTCTGTGGCTATTTTTGGCAGCAGTATGATACTGCTTTTTCTGGCTTCGACACTGTATCACCGAGCCAGTACACCACGAGCGCGAGCAAAACTGAGGGTGTTTGATCACTGTGCCATTTTTGTGTTTATCGCAGGTACTTATACGCCTTTTGCCTTGTTGGGTTTGACGGGGGTAACTGGCTGGTGGATTTTCGGTATCAGTTGGGGATTAGCCGTTGTAGGAATTGTACTGAAATTGTTTTTTACCGGACGTTTTAAGTTACTGTCCACTGGTGTTTATTTGTTTATGGGGTGGCTCATCCTGTTTGCTGGCAAAACGCTGTTCGATAATTTGTCTGCTCCCGCCCTGTTTTGGCTGACCGCCGGTGGTGTAGTTTATACCCTGGGAGCAGTGTTGTATTCCTTTAAAAGTCTACCTTATACCCATGCTATTTTTCATATTATGGTGATGTTGGGAGGTGCCTGCCACTTTTATTCCGTCTACGAATATGTGCTGTAGACTCGCTATCACTCAAACAATCTTGAGCTAATCTGGCAGCGGCGCTGGAATAGATTCCAACCTACCTGGATGTGTCGGGTTTTGTTGTCAAAAAGCGGTAATTCGTCAGCCGGGCTGAAAGCCCGCCCGGCTAAACAAATTTTTCAGGACAGTTTGTTAAATAGTGATTCCAGGCTCAGGCCTTGTTGCGACAGAATTTCACGTAAACCCCCTGTGTCAGGATAGTTGTCGCCTCAGTTTTTCGTATTGTTAGACAGGGGGTGGATGACAGGTTTGAGTGAAA